>NZ_JBINJF010000045.1:0-21638 GCF_043951865.1 Halalkalibaculum sp. DA3122 | reverse complement strand
AAGCTGCGAATGACGGCCGCATGGTCAATAACCGCCCCGGGAGCCTCCGACAGGCGCCTCCCTTCCATCGGCACCTGCTCTTCACCAAAGATCATCATGCCTTCCATCTTTTCACCTGAAATGGCGACCTCCACGGCTATCGTGTCGTACAGCCGCTCTACTTCGAAATTGAGCTGCCCATCACGGTAGACGATGTTCTGCAGTTTGCGCGTAACGGAACTGCTGGCCATGTCAAAAATGCCACTGTATGATCCCGGCTCGCCCGAAATACTGATGGTACCGCCGTCGGTTTCTCCCTCCTCAAATTGAATGGTGAATTCCCACTGCCCGGTAATATCATCGGATGATTGGGCATGGACCAATAGTGGAGTAAATAGGGCCACTGACAAGCACAAAAATATGAGCCTTTTAAAATCACTAATTATTTCTGAACAAGTATTGATTCGTTTCATAATGCAATCATCTTACGTTTTTAATACTCTTACGTACTGTTTAAAAAATTCGCTGAATAGCGATATTGGCAAAGCGGACCCGGGAATTTTCGGCTTGAAGGCGGATGGGGCCCTCCGTTACCGTCTCATCATAACTGGGGAAACTCTCATCCGGCCAAATGGTGGCGGACGGGAATCCCATAAATGTCGGCTTGTACAGTTTGACGGATTCATGGATTCGGGTGCCATTCAATTCCACGGTTGCTTTTCCATCAATAAATTCAATCTCAAGAGTCTGCCACTGTCCCGCCGGTTTAGAGGCATTTTCCAATGGGGCCTTCCTGCGGTAAATGGCGCCATTCGACCGATCGGTGGGTTGTTTCCCGTACGAATCCAGGATCGAAATCTCCCAGGATCCGTTCAGATAGACGCCGCTGTTGCCGCGCCATTCGCCAGTTACCCAATCCGGGTTCTCGGGGATGTAGTAGTCGAGCCGCAATTTATAGTTGTTGAAATGGTGGCGGGTAATGATATCCCCATATCCCGGCCTTGCAATCAGCATTCCATCTTCGATATTCCAACGCGCCGGGGCCATGGTGTAATCGATCGGACCTTCCGAATTCGCCCGGCGATCCACATACAACATATATGGTGGGATGGTCACATCATAATGTTTCCACTTTGAGAGATCGTTGCCGTCAAAAAGCATCTCCCACTCCTCCTTGTCTGTGGGATTAAAGGTCGGCGGGCTCGGAACGTTTGCCTGTTCAGGTTGATAGACTTCCTTTTCAGGTACGGCCTCAAAATTATGCCCTTCAGCCAGAACGCCATTTTCGGGCACCTCATATTCAAGGGCCCAGAAGACGGAATTATAGAACAAGTGTTGAAAATAATCGGCTTCCAGGTCGCCCACGCGGTAGCTGCCCAGCGTAATCATGGGGCGTCGCGCTCCATTGTGATGGTAGGCCCAGGCCACGGGGTAGTTGGGGGAGTCGTAGCTGTCGTTGCCGATACCCGGGCTTTCTTCGCGGTCTCGGTTATGCCCATAAGAAAACACCACCGGCTCGGCGCCTTCCGTCAGCGGGGTAGAAACGTAGGGGCCTTCTCCCTGTCCCCATTTGCGTTGGACTCCGCGGACCATCGGATGATCGGCATGCTCCGGGTTTACCTGGGCGACAATTCGGCTTGTATAATGCGTTTTATAATGGCCTCCGAAATATTTTGGAGAAAACGTGCGGTCCTTCCAGAAGGCGTGGGTCGTAGTTCGGATGCCGAGGGCCGGCTTTCCCTTCTCAAAATGCTCCAAAAACAGTTTGGTTGATCGTTCCGTCCAGTTTCGGAATCGCATATATACAACCATCAGATCAGCTTTGGCAATTTGTTCGGCCTTGGGTAATGGAGTGGGATCGGGATCGTTATTGGGGTCAGTATCCGCTCCCGGGGCTTCATCAGCTATATATATTACATTAAAGCCGTAATCCTTCTCCAGCTTCTCGGCAAACGGTTTCATTCGTTCCCGCGACTGGTATTCATCGCCCCCCGTAACAAACACAATCGTCTGTTGTTCGGGAACCTGAGCGTGCCCAAAATTTACCCCCAAACAACTTATTATATACAGCGTAAGCATAAAGTGGGAAAAACGGTTCATCTTGTTCACTTTCTTTGATCTAGAATTAGTAGAATACGAGCCAAATAATTTTAAATACATCGTATATAAAGGCCCGTACCACTACCGGAATTTTATGACTGTTCGGAAATAGCTGGTATCCAGACTTTGCTCTAAAAAATATGAATACCAGCTTCCTAAAATTTTATCAGTTAAACTGAAGAGGTAGTAATATGAACACTGACTACCGGGCAGTACCAATAACTGAGCAATGGTACTCTATAGGAATGGGAGCAGAACAGGGGAGGTTCTGCCCCCTTTTTTATTGCCTAGCAACTAGTACTAGGGATATATTTTTACAAATAAAAATATTGTCAAGAGGGTGGCCACCCCTCTTGATTTTTACCATTATTTCCAGGGGTCGTTCTGTTCAAGATTTGAATTATTGACCACTTCTGAAGTAGGTATCGGGAAATATTTGTGCTTCACAGGATCGTAATTAGCCGCCTGTGTTGGGGTGCCATACTGCTGTAGGGCATCTCCAAGCTCACCCCAGCGGATCAGATCGAAGTAGTACATGTTCTCGTATGTAAACTCCATAACGCGCTGATGCTTGATTTCGTCCATCAACTCATCAGCACTGGCATAGTCACCGGTTGTTTTAGTGGCCAGGTTTGCCCGGTCACGCACCTGTTGTACGGCATCTACCGCTTCTTGCGTTACACTACCTGCATCCATTGTCACGGCTTCAGCATACATAAGCAGGATATCGGCATAGCGGAGTACCCGTTCATTATTTTCTGCTGATCCGCCGGTAAGTTGTGGTGGGCAACCTAAGTTTACGTTCAGATATTTCCTCCACCAGCCCCCTTCCGTGGTGCTTGATCCGTCGGGTGCACCGCCTACGCCTTGTCCACCTTCACACCTGATGCCGCTGCCGAGTTCGTTATAGGGAACGCTGAACAGGGGCAACCCACCATGGAAATAGATGGTTTCCAAGTAGCGAGGATCGAAATTGCCATCTACTGTTTGCTCCTCAGCCATCTCCTGCATCACCCAGTCGGATGGACGCAGGAATATTTCAAAACCGATTCCCGGCACACTGTTAAAGGGGCGGCTCTGCGTGGGTGTTTCGGGAGAGGTATTGAATTTATACTGAATTTCGAACAGGGACTCTTCATTGTTTTCATTAACTGCAGTGAAGTTGTCCACGTAATTATCAACCAGACCATATACGCCTGAGTCAATAACCTCCTTGAATTCAGTAGCTGCCAGGCTATAATTACTGGGTTCGTCCAGGTAACTGGCCCTATACAGGTAAGTTTTGCCCAAAAACCCAGTGGCCGTACCGCTGGTCACTTGACCATCCGTTGCACGGGTTTCGGGGAGTCCCTGCTTGGCCGTCTGCAGATCTGAAATGGCCTGGTCATAAACAGCGCCTATGCTTTCGGCCTTGGGCGGATTAAATTCGTCATCCGTTTCTGCCTGTTTTGTAACAATGGGTACCTGGCCGTACAGATGGGCAAGATAAAAATACCCCAATCCACGGAAGAAGTGCGTTTCAGCGGTTAACAGATCCCGCATGCTTTCATTCCCGGTCCAGTCTACCCTGTCAATGTTGCCCAGGATGGTATTGGCCCGGAAAATCATGGTATAGAGCCCTTCCCAGTAACTGTCAGAGGCACCACTTTCCGGAGTGGTTGTGAAGTTGGCATAGTCTACCTGGGCGGCAAAAGCGCCGTCAGTCAGCTGCATGTCTATACCTCTGGCATTTTGCCCAAATGTCTGCTGATCACCAAAACCCCGAACCGCTTCGGCTGATGAGTACAGGGTATTTACAGCCTGCTGCATCTGCTCTGGGGTTTCAAAGAATGTTCCGGCTGTTATTTCATTTGGATTTTCAAGATCCAGGAAATCGTCACCACAACCGGCGGACATGAACAAGATCACACTCAGTACAAAAACTTTAGATATCAGTGATTTCATAATTATTATCCCGTTACTGTTAAAATTCGAGGTTTACACCAATTTGGTAAGATCTGGCCTGGGGAGCGGTATCACGGTCCAGCCCCTGTGTAAAGGCCGTAAAACTACCTACAGTTGGGGATGAACCTACCTCAGGATCTGCCCCGTCGTAGCCCGTGAGAGTTAGCAAGTTTTGCCCCCTTATAAAAATCCTGGCCGATCTCATACTGAGCCTGCCGACAAGGTCAGTTGGGAGTGTATACCCGATTTCCAAGTTCCGAACTTTCACATAGTCGCCATCTTCGATATATCTGTCGGATGACGGCCTTGAATTCCAGTTTTCATCAATGTCATTGGGATTCAATCTGGGGAAGTTCGAATCGGGATTGGTTTGCGGATCAAATGCATCCAGCATGTTTGTGCTGAAGTTTTCAAATCCATACGGCCGTTCAAGCAGGTATTGATGGGTATTGTAAATTACCTGGCCGAAAGCTCCGGTCACGTTCAGGCTGCCGTCAAATCCTTTGTAGTTAGCGGAAAAATTAAAACCGACATTCATGGTTGGGATGCCGCTGCCCTGCAGTTGCCGATCTCCCTCGCTCGTGATGGTTCCGTCGTCATTGGCGTCAATAAATCGGATATCACCGGGTTCGGCATTCGGCTGGATCACCGTTCCGTCTGAACTCGTGTGGTTGTCAATCTCCTGCTGAGATTTAAAGATACCGTCGGTTTCGATCAGCCAGAATTCAGCAAGTCCACCGCTCTCCTCTCGGAACTCCATGGTATGGGTAACGTCCCATTCTGGCGAAGTTGCTCCAAATACAATGCGGTCTGTTCCCAGCTCTTCAACTTTGGCATCAGTGGTACCCAGGTTAAACCCCGCGGTATAGTTAAAGTCACCAGAACTACCGTTATAGTTGAGCTCCATCTCGAATCCTTCATTGGAGATCAGCCCAGAGTTGACTGACAGCTCACCACCGCCCACAGAAGGCGCCAGCGGGAGGCCGATAATCATATCCTCCGTGTCGTTATTGAAGTATTCGAAATAACCGCTGAATTTACCTTGCCACAGCTCGTAATCTAAACCAATAGTGGTTGTTACCAGCTTCTCCCAGCTAATTTGGCTGTTTATGGGAGTTCCGGTGATCAACCCGTTAGAAATCGCATCACCAAAAACTACCGGTTCAAAATTGAGTGTGGGGGTGAAGGGATAGTCGCTAACATTCTGCCGACCAAGTTCACCATACCCGCCCCGGAGTTTCAAATCGGTAATTACATCAGAGAGCCCGGTATTATCCCAGAAGCTTTCATTTGAAATTCTCCATCCAACCGAACCACCCGGAAAGTTCCCCCAGCGAACATCTGGATGAAACCTGGAAGAGCCGTCGCGACGGAAGTTCACGGTAAGGAGATACCGGTCATCATATATGTAATTGAACTGGCTAATAAATGAGAGCAGGGTACTTTCAGAAAGTGAATTCCCCACAAAGGCATTTTGCCCGCCCGGGGCGTCAAGGGTTTCCGTATTCTCTGAAAGGAAATTGGTTTTACCTCCTTCAAGGAAACGGTCTTGAAACCGCTGGGCTACAAAACCGGCTGTAACATCCAGAGAGTGCTTGCCGAAGTCCCTGTCAAAGCGAAGCGTGTTATCGATATTCCAGTTGAAAGAGGTACTTTCTGACGTATTTATTTCTTTATTGGGATTAAAATACTCTCCCTGGTTCTCGCCCTTGTCTCCAAACTTATATTTAAACTGGTTGGAAAACTGAGAGTAGGAACCGCTGATCTTGTATGACAACCCTTCAATAAGCTCAACATCGGCATACATGTTCAGAGATATTTCACTGCCTTTGTCGAACTCATCCCATAAACTTTGGTAATGGAATGGATTCCTGATCAAGGCTTCAGGATTATCACCACCTCCGTAGTAGAAAGATGAGGTTCGCCATGCCTCCCCGTCATCCGTTCTGGGAGAGAAGTATGGATACATTTGCACAGCCTGCTGATACATGGACCGGCTGAAGGCAAAAGCCTCAGGCAGTGTTTCGGATCGGTTCAGCGATATGCTCTGCCCTACTGTAATATCATTGGTAACAAAGAACTCACCCTTTGCAAGGAGATTCACACGCTCATAATTTGTACCCTTCGTGATGCCGGCTTGGTCAAGATAGCCCGCAGATATTCGGTACGTTCCAAAATCGCTGCCTCCAGAGACAGAAATGTTATGATTCTGCATGAATGCAGGCTCGTAGATTAAGTCCTGCCAGTTGTAGCTTCCTAATTCACCTGGATTGGCGAGGTAATCTTTTGCGGCCTGGGGTACACCTGTACCCCCGCTGAGATCATCGCCATACATGCGCTGAAGAACGGTCACATACTCATCCGCATTTGTTATGGATACTCCATCATAAGGTACCTGGGTTCCCAGGTAGTTAGAGTATGACAAGATTGGTGATCCCCCTCGTCTTCCTGTCTTAGTCTGAACAAGAATAACACCGTTTGCAGCCCGGGAGCCATAAATAGCGGCCGAAGAAGCATCTTTCAGTACCTGAATCGACTCTATGTCATCGGAATTTATATTGCTTAAGCCTGTTTCAGTTTGAATGCCATCTACAATCACCAGCGGCTCATTATCGCCCGAAAAAGAGGAGAATCCTCTAATCGTTACATTGGTTCCAGAACCCGGGTTTCCGTTACGTGCTTGTACATGAACTCCTGCGACAGTTCCCTGCAGTGCCAAATTTGTATTGGTGACGGCTTTCTTTTGCATCCCCTCTACATCCGCAGAGGCAATTGAGGAACTAACGTCCTGACGCTGCTGGGTGCTGTAGCCGGTAACGACCATTTCTTCCAGCAACTGCCTGCTTCCGGTTAGCTCAACATTAATTTCAGAACGACCATTGATAGGCTCGGTAAGTGTCTGGTACCCAATAAATGAAAATATGAGCGTGTCGTTGGCAGTGGGGGCAGTTAACTCATAGTCTCCATCATCATTTGTGGCGGTACCGGTTGCCGTACCCTTCACCAATACATTGACCCCGGGTAATGTTCTGCCGGTAGCAGCATCAGTAACGGTTCCGCTAACCTGATGGTCAACGACTTGAATTTTGGGAACTTCCTCTTTTGGCTTGAAAATACCATATGTTTTGGGAGTCAGATATTTAAGCTGAAGTCCGTGTTCTTCCAGTACTTTGGAAGTAACCTCCTGGAAATTTCCACTCAGCTTGTAATCCTGACCGATCCTCTTGCCCTGTACGGTAAGAGTACCATACAGAAACACGATGTTAAATCTATTTTCAATGAGCTCTAAGGCTTCCTTTAGCGTAGAACCACGCTCAACCTCCAACTTATCAGGTTGTTGTGAGTTAGCATAAAAGCCTCTCCCATTTTGTGCCAACCCTAAACTTCCCATTAAACATAAACTGAAAGCGAGTATTACAACTTTCGTTACCAGGTGCTTTATTGCTTTCATAATTGTATCCTGTTTCCCATTAATTATAATTGCCTAGTTGAGTTAACATTAACTATCCACCATATTGTCGCCCGATAAAGATGGTATCTCCTGAAGCGGACTGGAATACCGGAATCTCCATAACATCAGAGACCGATCGCGCCAGCTCTTCCAGTGACCTGAAATACGCGGCACCATCAATGGTAGCATCAGCTAAATCCGGATCTACAATTTTTACTGTAGCTCCATATCTACTCTCGATGAATCTTGCGAACGCACTTATCTTTGTCTGATCAAACTCTACCTGACCCGTTGCCCATGAAGTGTAAAAACTTGAATTCACCTTGGATTTAGTCAGAATTTCCTGGCTGGTAAACTCAATCATTTCTCCTCTGGCAACGTCAAAATCTTGAACTACGGTGGTCCCATTCATAGCTTGTACATTGACCATACCCTCCTGCAGTACCACACGGGACAAATTGGGATCAACAGTGACCATAAATTCGGTGCCGATATCCTCAATTACTCCATCCGGAGTGGTAACCGAAAAGGCCGGAGGAGATTCAGCGAATCCCTTTTCCACATCAAAAAACGCCTCGCCGTGCAGTTCAACATTGATAGGTTCGTTTTCCAGTAATCCCACATCATAGGTAATCGTGGAATTACCGTTCATCACAATCTTTGCTTCCTTGTCCCCATTGGTGAATCGTAAAATTTTCTGCTGACCGGCATTGGTTGAAACAGACTCACGTTTCGATATTTGGGCCAGCTCAGTAGATTGATTTGAAATCTCATAGTAATAAACTCCGATCCCTACAACAGCAATCAGGAGCACCGCAGCTACGGCCCTAAACATCCATTGAACCCGGGCACTGTTATTGGAGGTTTTACGCTTGTATTTATCTTTGTTTTTAATCGTTTTATTGTAAAGACGCTCCCATTGACGCTCTTTATCCGACTCGACCGGTTTTGCAAACTTAAATCCTGCAATTTCTGACATCGCCTGCTGCACTTTTTGCCGATTGACCTCTGAGGCCTCCATCCATCGGTTCCAATACTCTTTTTCTTCGGTGCTGGCAGTTCCATCTATAATCCGCCGAAACGAATCGTTATGGATGAGTTCTGCGACGGTATAATCTTGTTCTTCCACTTGTTAACGCTATTTGATTCTGGGCATTAATCTATGACTGCAACTCAATAAAGGAGAGCTAAGCTTATCCGGCATCTACTCAATCTTTTTTAATTTATTTTTGGTAAAGCAGATACCAGTTAAAACAATCTCAAATGAATAGGGCAACGACTGGAACCCTGTATATTTACTCTCGTTAAACGGTCTCTCCATCCAGGTTTTCCAGTTTTTTCAACCTGAATAAATCGGAAAGATATGGCAAAACTGTAATCTGTCTTACAAACTGGTAGGTCTCAAGCTGAGATTTAGCAGATATCCAGTTTTGGTTGATATACTACAGGGATGGATACAAAATTCTGTAATTCTTCTTTTGGGGCTCAATAGAAATACTGGACTCCTCCCCGTCAAACCAGTGAACTTCAAGCTGAATGGCTTCCTTATTGGGATTCGTACCCAGAACAGCGATCAGGCTGTTCATGGAGTAATGCCCTGTTCCGGCCTGCACTTCCCGCCGGGGACCTTTGGTTCCATCATCATAGATCACACGCAGCGCAGTGCCAATGCCCGCCCGGTTTTGCGCGGGTCCCTGTAGTTCTACACGAATGCCCGGCCTGCTGACGCGATTCATGTACAGCTTCGTTGTTGAATCGCGCTGGGCAACCGCCAGGTCGACCTTGCCATCCTTGTTGAAATCGCTGAATGCTGCTCCCCGCTGCTGGCCATATATTTTAATCCCGCTTTCCGGACCGCCAACCGGGACAAAACGGCCCGTTCCATCTCCCTTTAGCAGTATACCCCGACCGGCATCCTGCCGCGGGAATCCCTCAGGAACATCAAAATAGTTCTGGGTTATGAACAGATCCTCACTGCCGTCGTTGTTGTAATCGGCTACAACAATTCCATTACCGGTGGTAAATTGGGTTTCCCTGGGCAGCGGATGGGCTTCAAAACCATCACCGGTATTCAGGAATACCATATGCTTGAGCGTATTGACCTCTTTGGAGGGAAGTTGACTGAGGGGAGTGCCCAGCAGCTCCTGCAGTGACTGCCCGGCGTACTGCTGATACGAATTAACGGGACCCGATACAATGGAGCCGAAAACGGAGTACTCGTACAGCTTGCGCATCGGAACGTAGTCCTCCATTGACACATCATAGCGAGCCTCGATCATTTCCATGCTCCCATCGTTGTTGAAATCATTGTGATATATTTTGAGCGGATGTTCGCTGCGGAGCTGGTAGGGAGAGTTCTTCCCAAGATTTGTGGCGACGATATCAATGAGCCCGTCATTATTGAAATCACCGGTGGCCACACTGCTCCAGCGACCTGAATACCTGCCTAGCCCCGTGGCCCCGGTTATATCGATGTATGTACCATCTTGATTCTCAAATAGCTTAACCGGACCCCATTCGGTGCTTATAATAAGGTCCGGATCCCCATCTGAATCATAATCGGTGAACACGGCCCCGGTCACCATTCCGATTTTATTGAACGTCCTCCCCTGGGACTCGTCCTCAACAAAACGGCCATTTTCGTTGTTGAACAACACTGAATTTCCGCTCAGGGGATACAAGCCCGGTATTACCCGTCCCCCTACAAACAGATCCAGATCACCGTCCGCATCATAGTCAGCGACTGCAACAGGGCCGGCCGAAGCGTTGATACCCGGAATATTCTGCAACTTGCCGGAACCATCCCGGCCAACCATAAACCGAAATCCAGCGGGTATCGAACCCCGGCCACTGCTCAGCTGATAATCAGAATTCCCGATCACCATATTAAAATGTTCAGCAGTGGGCCAACCCAAAATTGAAGTAGATACGCCCGGGCTCAGGGCCTCCTTGCCTGCCAATTCAATCCTGTTAAATTGCCCGTTACCACGATTCTCATATACACTCAGCTTGTCAGCGGTGTTGCCTCCGATAAACAGATCGTCATCGCCATCCATGTCGTAGTCGATCCACGTGATACCGGGTCCCTCCGCACCTAATTTGAAGGGCAGCAACGGCTGGCGCTCAAAATCATCATAGGAATCACTGGAATGGCGGTGACCAATACGGGCAGAAATGTCCTCAAACACCGGTTGTTGAACTTCATTCCCGGATTCAGGCGTTGAACGGGATTCTCGCTCTTCAGGCTCGTAAATATCATAAATCCGGTTGGCGGCCACATTTTCCACTTTAGTTGTTTTACCACCGGGCCATTTTACGACAAGGGTATGATCCGCGTTGCCCGGATCTGCTGCAAACGTAACTCGCGGGTCAGAACCGGAAAGATAATCGCCGCCCGCCACGAGATCTTTGGATTGTGTCACCGGACCTCCCTCGAGTATAACCCTGGCCCCGATTCCCTGTGTATTTGGTGACTGCCCATGCAAGCGAACGCTGATCCGCGGTGCGGCACTTTTATTTTTAAAGATTGCAGGTTCAGCCCTGAAGCGCGTTGTTACCACGTCCAGATCCCCGTCATTGTCAAAATCGGCAGTGGCCAGCCCGTAGGAAACGTCTGTTTCATTAAAGCCCCACTGCTTACTCTGCTCTGAAAATGTGAGATCCCCGTTGTTGCGAAAGATCTGGTTACGGAGGTCCAGTTTCGGGGCTGCTTTCTCCAGGTTTACCGCCTCGTACTGTCCCTTGTTGCGGATAAAATCCATATCCATGGCATCATAAGGATACCCGGTATTAATGATGAGATCCTCATATCCATCCAGGTCGATATCCATAAAGCGGGTAGCCCACGACCACCCGGAAGCTTCAACACCGCTGTAATAGGCGATCTCCCGGAAGGTGTTGTCCCCCCGGTTCAGGTACATGGTGTTGTGCATATACTGCGGCTGGTATGAAGCATTGGTAATCATGGCGGGCCGCTTCTCTTTGGAAACATTTTGGCTGGCCTGCATCATGTAGTCGGGGCTCAGCATATCGGTTACAAAAAAGTCGGTGTGACCGTCCCGGTTGATATCGGAAATATCGACCCCCATGGCCGAGTAACTGAATTTACGAATCGCGTTTGGATCCATTTCCCGGAACGTGCCATTACCCTGGTTGATCCAGATCCGGTCGGGGCTAAAATAGTCGTTGCAGATGTAGAGGTCGGGGTGCTGATCCCCGTTGATATCCTGAAACCTGGCCGTTAGACTCCATTCCGGTTTGAGGGTAAACGGTTCTCCATTTGCCTTCAGGAAACGTCCCTTTTCGCTGGTGACTTCAGTAAACTGCCCCGAACCGTCATTTATATAGAGCTTGTTCGGTTCGCCTATCTCAACCACAGTGGGATTTTTATTTTTCCGGTAAATAATATCGTAATACTGCCCGAACGGTTCGTTGAATTCAAACTGCATGTTGCCCGGGTTTGTCCCGTCGTCCACCCTTCTCAAAATATTGGTGGGCCGCAGCTCTTTCTCGTCAAACAGATCGTACACCCGCTTCTCACGGTAGTAGGCGACATACAGGTCAAGGTCGCCATCCCCGTCGATATCGGCCATGGTCATGGTGGTGGAACCGCTGCCGGGTTTGAGTCCACTGTCTTTTTTGAGCTCAAATCTCCCCTCTCCATTATTGATATACACGGCATTTTCCCCGTCCACGGTGGCAACAAGCAGATCCGGGCTGCCATCCCCGTTTACGTCCGCAAAGAGCGTGCCCGTACTGTAATTCCCGGAGTGGGCCACACCAGCCTGCTCCGTAATATCTTCAAACTGGAATCCCCCAAGATTCCTGTAGAGCTTGTTGGGGCCGTTCATCTGCGAAAAATAGATATCTGTCAAGCCATCCCCGTCCACATCCGCGGTGGCCACCCCGGTCCCATCCAGCAGGAAGCGGTTTTGACTGATCTCCTCCTGGGTCACGTGATGCGTAAACTCTATGCCGGTCTCGGAAGATTCCAGCTTTTGAAAGCCGGTTTCGCCGGAATTTCCCGGCTCTACTGGAGTCCAATCGTGAAATTCTTCCTGTGGAGCTCCTGTACTGGAACTGCCAGTGGTGTATGCCTGCTCGGCCGGATCTACATCTCTTTTACATACAGCAAGAAGGAGCGCAACACAGACATATACAAGTACCAGTTTAACTTTAGGCATCAGTGCTCCAGAAATTTGATGATTTCCCTATGCCGAGTATTTTTCAAGAGAATTGATAAGAATTTTGAGTCCATTAGCCCGTATTACTTCACCAGTTTCTAAGCCCGCTACACATCGTTATAGTTAATTAAGTTTTAAGATCAACGCGTATACCGGTTAACAATTTGTTTTAAGCCATCTATTTCGTTAATACAGAACCACTCCTCCTGTCCTCCTTCTCCAGGGAGGAACTCCCATAGCAAAGTACATGCAATTTCTCTGCTTTCAGTGGCATGACCACCGAAAGTCCCTCTTGAGAAGAGGGATTTAGTGAGATTGATCCTCCGAAACTAGAAAATAGGATCACTTTTATCCGGTAAACGGTTAAGATCAATGTAATTTATTGTGTATCATGGTATTGCATGAATTCAGACTAAACTCCTGTAAGAATACAGGTTAGAACAGTGAATAAATCCACTTTACTCATTGTAGGAGAGTATCAATCCGTTCTTTTCTACTCATTTCTTCAAAAAATTAAAAACATGCTACCAGTCCAAAAATCTCAGAAGAAGTGGAAAAACAGCCTGCTAAAAACTATGCAATAAAATAATAGTGCCACTTACCGGGAGAAGCAGTAACTCAACCAATAAAAAAATGGGAGTATGAAATAAAGGAAAGCATCATTGATATGACGAGCTTCATGATTTCATTATCAAGAAGCGATCGCAACGTCTCCATGGCTCGATAAATATGATTATAAACCGATTGCCTGTTTATGGATAAAATCTCTTCGATTTCGCCGTAACTCATCCCATTGAAAAAGTGAAGAAGGATAACTTCTTTTTGTCGCTCGGGTAGCTTATTGAGAGCTTTTTGAAGCTTGTCTTTGTTTTTATGCTTTATCTCATCGGTAATTATCAAATCTTCCCTGCTGAACTCAATAAAAATATTTGGATCCAACTCACTGAGATCACCGATTTTTTTATTCTTTTTTTGCTTTTTCAGAATTTTTCGCCGCAGTGAAACAAAGAGATAGACATTCGGAGAATCGATATGGTCCAGCTCGCCCCTTCTCTCCCACACATTTTGGAATAGATCCTGGATACAGTCTTTTACAACTTCCGGCCTCTGACATATTTTTGTCCCGTACCCGTACAACCCATCATAATAGGCATCGAAAAGATCCTTATAGGATTTCTTCTGATTATTGCCATTTACAAATTCCGACCAGATCGTACTTTTTGCCTTCCCTTTTCCCATATCGGTAACCAGATATTTTGAGTACAGTCACCAAGGTGAAATCCCCTAATTTCGCCTTGAATCCTTTATATGTTATCTATCCCTGGTCTAGATGAGCTAGGCAATAATTTTGTTGCTAATTTTCAACATAGTTAAATAATGGCTAATATCAAATTTTTAAGATTCTATTCATTTAGCCCAATAATATTGAAGCAGATCTTCGAATCATGTTTAATCCTTTGTAATAAATGATTCCAGTAAAACAAGCTATAGCTACCTTAAATGAAAACCTGAATAAGGGTCCGGTACACCAAGTATCGCTTTCGTCGGCAGTTGGCCACATTTTAGCAGAAGATGTATATGCTCCTGTAAATCTCCCTCCTTTTGACCAGTCTGCGATGGATGGATATGCTGTAGCAATCGGATGCTCACCCACATACACCGTGATTGCTAACGTGGCAGCGGGTGAGCAACACGACCTCAGGCTGGAGGCAGGGCAAGCCGCTCGAATTTTTACAGGTGCCGCAATTCCGGAGGGTGCCAATGCTGTTGTGATGCAGGAAAAGGTACAACAAAATGGATCAACCATTCATGTAACTGATGTGGAGGAGTATGATAATATACGGCCGGGCGGTGAACAGATCATGAAAGGAGATTTGGCTCTCTCCAGGGGAACCGCTCTCACTCCCGCAGCAGTGGGATTCCTGTCTGCCATGGGAATTGAAAAAATTTCTGTATATCGAAAACCTCGTATCAGTATCCTGGTTTCTGGAGATGAACTCGTATACCCCGGAAATGACCTGCAACATGGTCAAATTTATGAGAGTAATTCAGCACATTTAAAGGCTGCGCTGGCCTCGGAAGGCATTACTCAAGTGACCGAAAAGCATGTGAGAGATGAATTCGAGACGACGAAACAGGAGATAAAAAAGGCAATTTCCCGTAGTGATATTGTAATTATAACGGGTGGTATTTCAGTGGGAGACTATGATTTTGCAGGCCAGGCAGTGAACGAGCTGGGCGTAAATGAACTTTTTTACAAAGTGGCTCAAAAACCCGGTAAACCTATCTATGCTGGCAAAAAGAGTGACACCCTGGTTTTTGCACTACCAGGTAATCCAGCTTCATGCCTGACCGGGTTCTACATCTATGTTCTACCGGCTGTCAGGCATTTCCTGGGATATACTGAATCCCATCTTAAACGAAAGAAGCGTAGAATTTCCAGCGCTGTTACAAAAAAAGAAGGCAGAGCACTTTTCCTGAAAGCCAAGTTGAAAGATGATAATACGGTTGAAATTCTTGAAGGACAGAGCTCCGCCATGCTGCATACCTTTTCCATAGCTGACGCACTTATTTACCTTTCACCTGATCAAGTCGTGGTAGAAGAGGGGGACGAAGTAGATACCATTCTATTGCCAGTCAGAACAAATTAATCGACACCTGGGGTTTATACCTGACCAAATATAGCTTTCAGAAGTTTTAAACTGTTTTTAAAGGAATGGATACGATGAATACAGTTACCGGAATCATACTTGCCGGAGGAAAAAGCTCCAGGATGGGCCAGGACAAAGGCTTGATGATTTGGAAAGGACAAACGTTTACCGAACATATTATTGAGGCCCTGGATCCTCTCGTTGATGAGTTATTCATCGTTTCAAACTCTGACAAATATAAACAGTTTGGGTTGCGCGTTTATCAGGATGTTCTGGAGGATCGGGGACCACTGGGTGGAATATACACCGGGCTATCCAATTCTGATGGATATCGGAACATCATAGTTAGCTGCGATGTGCCACTCATAACGACCAACACGTTGCACCGATTGATCGCCCATGATGAAGAGCAATATGATATTATCCAACTATCAGACGGATCCCGTGAGATGCCGTTGGTGGCGATGTATAAAAAAAGCTGCGAAGGCCCATTTCTGGATCGTTTGGAGCAAGATAAATTAAAGCTTCAAGCTGCCGTTTCAGCAATGAAGGTCAAAACAGTGATTCTGCCAGAAGAGAAAGCTTACACTCTTAGAAACATCAATACACAAGAAGATTTCGAGAATTTACGAGATGCAGGTAACAGCTGAATCTTTTTGGGTGGATACAACTGCTGAAGATCCAAAACCCAATAAAATTATTTTTGATGTCGTAATTTTTTAATACTATTCTTTTAATTAATGTTCAGAACTTGAAGATCAGTTGACAGGGGAAACCAGGTCTTCAGGAGCAGACCAATACTTTGCAAGGAGTGTTTTCTGCCTGATTATCACCAGCAAAGTAAAAGAAATGCACAATAAGTTTTCCATACCTGGCTCCACCGGCATCGGTTTTCTGTCCAATTCAAAATGCCATTCAATAATTGGTATTAAAGCAAAAACTTTTTTCCCAATTATTCACTGTCATGCCACCTTTTTTTGCATGCATTGGCAGACTCTTTAAAGATATCATTGCAAAACATCTGTAATCAGTTTCAAATTATTTAGTTAACTCCCCCGTGAAAGATTAATCCCTCATATGGTTGACATAACGTCTAAAATTAACACACTGCGAACTGCCACCGCCCAGGCTATTGTAAAAGTCGGAACAAGTGATACAATAGAGGCCGTTAAAAACAAGGAGATTCCGAAAGGAGATGTCTTTGAAGTGGCTAAAACAGCCGGCCTTTTTGCCGTAAAACGGACAAGTGACATGATCCCCGACTGCCATCCCCTGCCGGTTGAGGCAACCACAGTAGAATTTTCTATTGAAGGACTCGAGATCGCCATCCATATGAGCGTCAAAACAATTTATAAAACCGGCGTCGAGGTGGAAGCGATGCACGGGGCGTCGGTAGTGGCATTGACCATCTACGACATGCTGAAACCCGTTGACAAACAGGTGGAGATTCAACATATAAAATTGCTTCAAAAAAGTGGCGGGTCATCCGATTTCAGTGATCCTGTACGGTCCTCATTTAAAGCCGGGATCGTCGTATGCTCCGATTCCATTTCGGCCGGCAAGAAGGAGGACAAGGCGGGAAAGGCCATTATCGATAAACTGGAGGAATATGATCTTACAATTGCCGACTACAGCATCATTCCCGATGAAAAGGATAAAATCCAGCAGAAGGTTCATGATCTCAGAAAGCAGGGATGCCGGCTCATAATCTTTACCGGCGGGACCGGCCTCTCAAAACGGGATGTCACGCCCGAAGCGGTCTCCGAGCTGATTGAACGAAGAGTGCCCGGCATCGAAGAGGCAATTCGAAGCTATGGACAAGACCGCATGCCCTATGCCATGCTTTCCAGGAGCGTGGCCGGAACCATCGGGGACAGCCTCCTGCTGGCGTTGCCCGGCTCTACCAACGGGGCCAAAGAATCGATGGATGCCGTTTTCCCGCCGCTCTTTCACATTTTCAGAATTTTGAAAGGCAGCAGTCATTAAATGAGAACTTTGCTAAAGTTCGGAGGGAGTTGTACTCCCGGTTAGCGAGCATGTGAGGTTGGTGGTACAACCTCCTCCCAACAAAGGGTACTACATCCGAGGCTGTCCAAAAAGTCCAAACCAGGAAATGAGTGCCTTAATAATTAAAGTGATATCAATCTCCCTAAATCCCTCTTCTCCAAGAGGGACTTCAAAAGTGCCTATATTGTATCTTGAGCAATATCGCAATCCAAGAGTTCCTCCTTGGAGAAGGAGGACAGGAGGATTGACCGATCAATTGGAATCATGTGCCTTATTTTTTAGGAATCTGATTGTTGGACTTGACTTTTTGGAGAGCCTCACTGTTTCCCTGCCATTTGAAGGCAAACAGGCATCCGGTTGAGACAATTATGTCGAACTCAGGGTAGTTTACGTTTTTTCGATTCATTACACTAATAACAAGGTTTGGGATTGGGGAGCCCATTACCAAAAAATGAGATTGTTATGGAGAAGAAAAGAAAAGTAGAGATAAAAAAGATAAAGGATACAGCTGTCGGGTTTCCGGCGATCAAATCAACGGGCAGTCGGGTGCTGGAAAACATGAAACTGAAAGAGGGGCTGCAAACCCTGTTCAATCTCAACCAGGTGGAGGGCTGTGACTGTCCCAGCTGTGCCTGGCCTGATCCCGACCCGGATGACCGGTCAAAAATAGCCGAATACTGTGAAAATGGGGCCAAAGCGATTGCCTGGGAGGCGACGCACAAAACAATTGGACCCGCTTTTTTCGAGGAATACAGTTTAGAAGAGCTCCGGGAAAAATCTAATCACTGGCTGGAAAAGCAGGGGCGACTCACCACACCGATGGTATTGCGGGAGGGCGCCGCACACTATGAAGAGATATCCTGGAAAGGAGCTTTTGAGTTGATGGCGGAACAGCTCAATAGTCTCGACTCCCCGGACGAGGCTATTTTCTATACTTCGGGCCGCACCAGCAACGAAGCAGCATTTATGTACCAGAATTTTGTACGCCAGTTTGGAACCAACAACCTGCCCGACTGCTCCAACATGTGCCACGAAGCCTCCGGGAAGGCTCTTGGGGAAACCACCGGCATCGGCAAGGCATCGGTCACCCTGAATGATATCCAGGAAGCAGATGTGCTGATGATTATCGGTCAAAACCCGGGCACCAATGCCCCGCGCATGCTTACCGAGCTACAGAAACTCAAAAAGAACGGCGGCAAGATCATCGCCGTAAACCCGATGCCTGAAGCGGGATTCATGGGATTCCGCCATCCCCAGAAGCCGTGGGAGTGGCTGGGCAAGCCCACCAAACTACAGGACCTCTACCTGCAGGTCGAAATCAACGGGGACATCGCCCTCATCAAGGCGATCATCAAAATACTGCATGAAGAGGATAAGAAATCCGGGGGCACGATCTTTGACCATGACTTCATCAGGAACCATACCGACGGGTATGATGAGCTCATGGCATCGCTTGAAAATGAATCACTGGCCGCACTGATCAAGGCCAGTGGCGTTTCGGCCGACAAGGTCCATGAAGCGGCGGCCATGATCCGGGACAACAAAAAAATCATCATCGCCTGGGCGATGGGCATCACCCAGCATAAAAACGGGGAGGATACGATCCGGGAGTTCGTCAACCTGCTGCTGCTCAAAGGTTCTATCGGTAAAACGGGCGCCGGTACCCTGCCGGTCCGTGGTCACAGCAATGTACAGGGCGATCGCACGATGGGCATATGGGAACAGATGCCGGATGCTTTTTTAGACCGTCTCGGGAAGGCGTTCGACTTTGATCCGCCGCGCAAACACGGCGTAGCCGCCGTGGATGCCGTGAAAGCGATGGCCGAGGACAAGGCTAAATTCTTTCTGGGGCTGGGCGGCAATTTCACCCTGGCGACCCCGGATACCAACCTGGTATTTGAGGCGATGCGAAAATGCGAGTTGACGGCCCATATTTCTACAAAACTGAACCGCAGTCACGTTGTACACGGCAAACAGGCCTTGATCCTGCCCTGCCTGGGACGAACGGAGATTGATGAAACATCCAGGGGACGCCAGTTTGTAACCACCGAAGATACCGCCGGCCGTATCCGGATGTCGCAGGGCAACCTGGAGCCCGCTTCCGAGCACCTGAAGAGCGAACCCGCGATCATCTGTGGATTGGCTGAAGCTACGTTGAATGGTAAAAGCAACACAGACTGGGCTGCCTATGCGGAAGATTACAACCTGATCCGTGATAAAATCGAGGAAGTCATTGACGGGTTTGAAGATTACAACACCCGCATTCAGCAGCCCGGGGGCTTCTACCTGCCGAATGGTGCCCGAGAAGGCCGATTCGAAACCGACAACGGGAAGGCACACCTCACGGTCAATCCCGTGCCCAACAACGAAATCGCGCCGGGCCATTTCATCCTGATGACCATGCGGAGCCACGATCAGTTCAACACCACCATCTATGGCTGCAGCGACCGGTATCGCGGTATCGAGAACTCGCGCGAGGTGATCATGATGAACCGGAATGATATGGAAGAGCTCGGTCTGGAAGCCAAAGACTATGTTGACATAACCAGCTATTTTAATGGTGAGGAACGTTCCATCACTGACTTCCAGGTTGTTCCATATGATATTTCTGAGGGATGCATCGGGATGTACTTCCCTGAAGGAAATGTGCTGGTGGCGATCGACAACAAATCACCGGAAAGCCTCTGCCCTTCCTCCAAGTTTGTAGAGGTAAGCATACAACCTTCGGCGTCATGATATCGACTAAATCACAAGTATCAGTAGTCTCGGTAGACCGCGTTAAAGGAGAGACCTGTGATCAGGTTGACGATCTGGTCGCTGTGGAGGAACCACTACAGATTCGACTCCAGTTCAAACAGCAGGGCCAGTGGCAGGAGGAGTCCCTGGCCGTGACCATGCGCACGCCCGGGAACGACTTTGAACTGGCGGCGGGATTCCTGCTCGCTGAAAACGTGATAACCGGGGTCGATGACATCCACACCATCCGCCACTGCCACACGGTGAAGGAGGAGGAACAGGGCAATGTGGTGATCGTCAAGCTCGCCTCCCAGGTCTCTTTTGACATGCAAAACCTGGAACGCCATTTCATGACCACCTCCAGTTGCGGAGTATGTGGGAAAAGCGCCATTGATGCCATCACCTGTAACCATGGCAGCCTGAATCAGAAATCTTCCCAAAAGGTGGATATCCAGACGATCCAGCGGCTGAATGATGTCCTGGAGAAGGAGCAAACGGTATTTCGCCATACCGGTGGACTCCATGCCTCTGCCCTGTTTAATTTTGATGGAGAACTGCTCCTTTTACGTGAAGATATCGGCCGCCACAATGCCCTGGACAAGGTGGTGGGAGCTGCACTGAGCAAGAACCTGGTGCCGCTGCAAAACACCCTGGTTTTTCTGAGTGGCAGGGTGAGCTATGAACTTGTACAAAAATCGGTCCAGGCGGGGATCCCAATTATCATTGCAGTTGGTGCTCCGTCGAGCCTGGCTGTGGAATTAGCGAAAGAAAAGGGTATTACGTTGGTGGGCTTTCTGCGAGATAAACGATTTAATGTATATAGTCATAGTTCTCGAATCGAGAAAACTGGTTAATATTTCAATACCGCTGCCCACACTTGGTCAAATCCCTTATTGGCTGATCTCGTGCAGGTAGAAAACATAATTGGTCGGCACTCCCCGTTGACGCAGGATAAATATGGACTGACATGGCAACTTTCCCTGGGAACACTGGATGATGTGCACGGGTAAAAAATCGTCCTCTCCGCCGATCCCAACGCCGAACAGTGTGGCTGGCTGAAGGATAAATTCGGTATTTCGTGGCTGGTGGTTCCGGAGGGGATGAACGAAATGCTAAATGCTGACGATTCCGAAAAAGCCAAACGCGCCATGCAGGCGATGCTGCAAATGAAAAAAATAGAGATCCGGAAATTAAAGGAGGCTTTCGAAGGTAAATAACCTCAACGCGGGACCAGGATGATCCAAAATCATTTTATGGCTGTGCCTTTTTCGGTCTTATTTTTAGTTCCTTTAAGATCAAGATAAAAGGAACAACTCTTTTTAAAAAAACTGGTACAATTTTCTTTTGGGGGCTTCCTAACCGTCCCTCCCTGTTCATTTTCTCATCGATAAAAAAACGAACCTAAAAAATCGCCACCGGAGGATGGGAATTATGAATGAAGAATTAAAAATGATAAATCTCGAAGGGGTACCGGGAAGAAGAGCACGGGTCTTTCCCCCTTGTGGCAGTTATGATGGAAAAGCGGTAAATGATGTTCGAAGGGGGTGCAGGGGGATGTTCAGTGAGGAATGAAAAATGAAGAATTAG
>NZ_JBINJF010000044.1:0-23479 GCF_043951865.1 Halalkalibaculum sp. DA3122 | reverse complement strand
CCTTAAAGAGCTATTTTCTGACCAAACACTCAGCGATATTGAGGCCCAATCCCGTAACCAATTGGGACTCTTCGACTTTTAACGGGACACTAATGATTTGGGACAACGAATAACTAATTCCTAATAACCAATAACTAATCCCGCCGGTGATTTATTGGGTTCCTTTTTGTTCACACAAAAAGGGACACCTCCGCCTTAAGAAAAGACCTATTGTAAATTTTTGAGGAAGTCCTAATTAGTATAGTAGTTATTAGTTTAAAATAACTGCACTCTTAAACATATCCTGCTTGTTATCTGTGTAAAACTTTGGCTGAATACCTAGCAAAATTTGATGGTAATAACACTATTATGCAGCTCTCCAAGGAAAAGATATACGCATTAATATCGGATCACTTGCCCCAGTTTGAGCGTGTTGGCTCACTCGAATCCCTGCGGGGCGGTAACCTCAATTATGTTTGGCGTCTGCGAGGAAAAAATAAAAACTTGATTATCAAACATGCCCCTCCATACATCGCATCCAATCCTGATATACCGCTAAACAACAACCGAATCGATTTTGAAGCCAGGGCGTTAGAGCTGTTTGAATCCGCAGAAACGTTGAGTGAGATATCGTCTGCGCAGGTTCGGCCGCCTGAACGTCTGCTATATGAACCGAATCAGTCGTTGCTGGTAATGGAGGATATCGGATCGGTCCCGGCGATTGATTCCTGGCTTTCCAGCGCTGCCGAAACCACCCAAATCGGGAGCCTGCTGGGGCACTTCATCGGGCAGCTTCACAAAAAAACCTTTAACGATTCGGGTTTACGTAAACAGTTCAACAACAAGCCGATCCAGGAGACGCGCAACCAGGTTCAGTACCAGCCCGCTGCCGATTATGCCAGCGAAATCATTTCGATCCAAAACACTAATTTTGAAGCTCGAACAAAAGCATTGGGAGAAAAACTACTGGACCCCGGGAAATGTCTTGTGATGGGCGACCTGTGGCCTGCATCCATTTTAATTAAGAATGGGAATCTGCGGCTGATCGACTGGGAGTTTGTCCATTATGGAAGACCGCTACAGGATGCAGGGCATTTTGTAGCACATTGCTGGATGCAGGCTCACACCGCTTCCTCATCTAGCGAAACAAATAAATGGAAGCAGCTTTGGTTATCGTTTTGGAGGAAATATCAGCATACTACGGGTGAAGTTTTTGAAGAGCTGTTCAATCAAGAAGAGCACGACTTTATGACTACTCATATTGCAGCTGAGGTACTGGTGCGAGCTGCGGGGCCTTTTAAGGATGGATATATTTATAAAGCCTTTCCGCCCTCCCATCCCAAAATTGAAGAAGCCGTCAACAATGCCATTCAGATCAGTGAGCGTACCATAGCCTCAATCTGGGATTTCCTTCCTGGTCAAGTATAAGGGACCCTTTCTACATTTTACTTGTAAGAAATCCGCCATCCATGTGGTCAAAGTATATCAAAACCAACAGGAATAAATTGATCTCATCATTATGAATAAAGTAGCAGTTGTTGTGTTAGCGGGAACAGAATCTCACGAATCACTGGGCCGGGTAGTGAATGCGCTGGAGCTTGCCAAGGAGCTGCAGGAGCATGACGACGAGGTCACGATCGTATTTGACGGGGCCGGGACCGAATGGATTCCGGAACTGGAAAATGAGCAACACGATGCCCATCCACTATATAATGCCGTTAAAGGCAATATCCATGGTGCCTGCCGGTTTTGTGCAAAAGCTTTCGGGGTCTTCAAGGAGATAGTGGAGACCGATATAGATCTGCTGGATGAATACGATCAGCACCCAAGCCTGCGCAACTTTATTGTGGATGGTTATGAAGTGGTTACCTTCTAGCCTGCATTAATTTTAAAAGGGCCCAAATTAATTTATTACTACACGATATTTATCAAGTAAATGCATTATCTACAAACTCATGGTAATGTGATTTGGACTGATCCGTCACCGAATTTTCATGTTTTTTTATGTATTCTCTGGGAGTTAGACCAGTAAATTTTTTAAACTGACGATTAAAATGAGAAATATTATTATAACCGCACTCATATCCCACTCGAGAAATGTTTTTGTCCGTCTTTTTTAATTGCTTACATGCCTGGGATATACGCACTTCATTTAAAAATTCGCAAAACGTCTTACGAGTCCTTTTTTTGAAAAATTTACAAAAGGCTGCCTTACTATAATGAGCAATATCAGCTATTGTTTCCAACTTAATATCTTCTTTATAGTGTTTTAGGATATAATTGATTACTGAATTTACTCGACGACTATCCTCTTCAGATGGAGGGTTTGTACTGCTGATATCGGCCAGGTATTTGAAATTTGTAGATTCAGCAAGACGTTGAAGAATTTTTAAGATTCGAATGAACTTAGTAAAACCTGATTGACCCCGGGTTCTGATCATTCGGGCCCCAATCTTTGTTGAAATACCAGGCAAGAATTGGATCCCCCGATCCGCTCTTTTTATTAATCCTTGAATAGTAGAGAGCTCGTTAATTTCAAAAAAGGTATTGCCAAGAGATTCATCACTGAAAAAGATTGAAATGGAACGTGATTTGCCAGCATTTTCTACATCAAAATACGATGGGTCACTTTTGAATAAGTGATTTTGATTAGCTCCAATCAAAAATAGCGATCCATCGTTGAAAGGGGTAATAGAATCACCGATAAAAAGATCCCCTGTACCTTCAATTATATAAATTAGTTGAAGTTCAGGGTGATGATGTAACTGGTCATAAAAATGAGTCAGTTCATCATATTGTATAAAAAACCCTTCCTTCACTGTTTTTGGGAGCTTAAAATAAATCGATTGGACGCTTGACATGATACTAAATTGTTGTAAATAGGTGATATTTCGACTACCACTAACAATTATGTGTTATTTAATTAAATAAACAAGTATTTAAAAAGATTAAGAAAGATTGTAACACTATTTGAAAATATAGTACAAGAATGTTCAACACGCTTCTCTTTCATTACTTATTGAATTAATCGAGTATTACTAAATATTTATTTGTAAATCTATTTACTATGGAAGTCGATTGGGATGGAATTTACCCTGCTATTACTACAAAGTTCAAAGAGGAGGATGACTCACTTGATCTGAAAATGTTTGAACATAACATTAATGCACAGCTCGATGCAGGGATTCATGGTATCGTACTTGGAGGTTCTCTGGGAGAAGCCAGCACGTTAAAAAAAAATGAAAAATTCACTCTGCTGGAAAAGACACTGGAATTGGTTGGGGATCAAATCAGTGTGGTTCTCAACATCGCACAGACATCTACTAGGGGAGCAGTTCAAGAGGCCGAGGAAGCTGAGGAAAAGGGTGCACACGGGCTGATGGTTTTACCTCCGATGCAGTACAAAGCTGACGATCGTGAGACGGTTTCCTATTTTAAAACTGTTGCGGAGAGCACTAGCCTGCCGATCATGATTTATAATAATCCGGTAGATTACAGTATTGAAACTACTCCAAACATGTTTGAGAAACTCTTGGAGCATGAAAACATCCAGGCTGTAAAAGAGTCTACGCGGGATTTGACCAATATAACACGATATCGAAACCGTTTTGGCGACCGTCTGAAAATACTGTGTGGTGTGGATACGCTGGCCCTTGAGTCGCTGTTACTGGGAGCCGATGGTTGGGTGGCCGGGCTGGTTGCAGCCTTCCCGCGGGAAACAGTTGCTATTTATGAACTTGCCAGGGCCGGCCGCCTAGAGGAGGCGCGCGAGATCTACCGCTGGTTTATGCCCCTGCTGGAGCTGGATATCAATCCCAAGCTGGTGCAGAACATTAAACTTGCAGAAGTGACTACAGGCCTCGGAACTGAAACGGTACGCCCTCCACGCCTGCCACTGGCTGGTGAAGAACGTGAACAGGTACTAAAGGTCATACACACCTCCCTCGAAAACAGGCCCGAGCTTCCCCGGTTGAGCTCGCAGAAAACGGGTTCTCTGTAATTTTGTATCAGCACCATTGATTCAAAAAAATATTGATCCCAAACGTTTCCCTGAAGAGCGTAAAACGCTTCTTTTATATCGACCTCCATACGTATGAGAATCCCGTGTGCCTGCTAACCGGTGGACCTCGGTTTTGTGCTGAAGTACGGCGCAACTACAACATGGCAGGACTCCAAAGGTAATGCGTTTCGATCCAATCCATAATCCAATCCACTACCGATGTTTGAGACCAAGATTTATAAAAATCGTCGCAATACTCTAAAAAAGAGTCTCAATTCGGGACTGGTACTCTTGTTGGGCAACGAGGAGAGCAGTATGAATTATGCCGATAACTGCTATCGTTTCCGGCAGGACAGTACATTCCTTTACTATATTGGATTAAACAAATCTCGTTTGGCCGCGATCATTGACGTAGACGAGGACAAAGAGTTTTTATTCGGTGACGATCCTACCATTGATCAAATAGTGTGGACCGGCAAGGTGCCCTCTCTGCAGGAGCTTACAAAACAGGCCGGCATGGATGGCTGCAGGCCCTATGAGGGAATCAGGGCCTATTTTGATCAACATGCCAAAGACCGGAAAATTCATTACCTGCCGCCTTACCGCCCCGGGCATACGCTGAAGTTGCAGGAATGGCTCGGTTTGGCTCCTGAAGAGATAGCGGCCGGTAAATCGGTGGAACTAATCAAGGGTATCGTTGAACAACGTAATGTGAAGAGTGAGCAGGAGCTCGCTCGTATTGAGGAAGCCGTTAATATGAGCGGGCAGATGCACCTCGAGGCGATCCGTACTACCCGCCCCGGCATGAAAGAGTACGAAGTGATGAGCCGGGTCCACCAAAAAGCGCTGGAGCTGGGCGGTCGGCTGGCATTCCCCATCATTTTGACCAAACACGGGGAGACCCTGCACAATCATTCATACGACAATACCATTGAAGAGGGTGATATGGTACTCTGTGATGCCGGTGCCGAACATCCGGACGGCTACGCCGGGGATCTGACCCGTACCTTTCCGGCTGGCCGGCATTTCAACGATCTGCAGCGAACAGCATATAACATTGTTCTGGAAGCCCAGATCGCGGCCGTGGATGTTCTGAAGCCCGGTGTCCGATTCCTGGATGTGCACCTGGCCGCCTGCAAAAAACTGGTAGAGGGTCTGAAGCACTTGAATCTCATGAAAGGTAACCCGGCGGAAGCAGTACAGGCCGGGACCCACGCCATGTTCTTTCAGTGTGGACTCGGCCACTTGATGGGCTTGGATGTGCACGATATGGAAAATCTGGGCGAAGAATACGTTGGGTACACCGGGGACCTTGCCAAGTCAAAACAGTTTGGTCTTAAATCGTTGCGGCTTGGGCGTAAGGTGGAGCCCGGATTTGTTGTAACGGTAGAACCCGGTCTCTACTTCATCCCCGAACTGATTGATTACTGGGGCGGCCAGAAAAAGCATGAAGCGTTTATCAACTATGATAAGCTGGAAGAGTTTAGGGACTTTGGGGGTATCCGAATCGAAGATGATTATATAGTAACTGAGGGTGGCTGCAGACTGCTGGGCAATCCCATCCCCAAAAAGAGTTCAGAAATCGAAGAACTTCGCCGTAAGGCACTGGAAGAAAGCACTGATGAATAGAGGGATTCTCAATTAAAGAGGACTCAGGGGTTTTGTCCAATGCCAACCCCTGAGTGGATATGAAACCGCAGTTTATACCTCTTAGATAAAGATTACGAATGTGGTTTATGACAAAATAGCCATGACAGGGCATAAAACGTTGCGAAATTTCACCCTCAGCGGCGTTGAAGCGTAAGCAACCTGCTCAACATCTGTAAAAGGCGTTTTTCGGCTATTTTCACTTCGTCCACCGTACGAAAAAATATGGAAATTCGGGTTAGACTTTTGGTCTCTTACTAGTTCACGTGGCAAACAATAAAATAGTACAACTTTTAAGTAAGAATCTGTTAGAACCTGATATACAATCGTTTAAATTGATAATAAAATAAATAAGTAAGGAATTGTTCTGCTTTACATAAAAAAATAAATTCGCCATGACTAAACTAGTTACAGGCCTCTTTGTTTCTCTGATGTTTCTGTTAATAACAGATCTGTCTGCTCAGCAACGTACGATTACCGGGCAGGTGATAGACGCTGATGACAGATCTCCACTCCCTGGTGTAACGGTAAAAGTGCAGGGATCAAATCGCGGAACCGTTACAAATGCAGAGGGCAATTATGAAATTTCAATAGCGAACGACAATGTGGTTTTGATATTCTCATTTATAGGATATCAAAACAGGGAGATTGCTGTCGGTAATCAAACAGTGATCGATGTTGCACTGCAACAGTCTGTCGAGGAGCTTGGTGATGTGGTAGTTACCGCACTTGGGATCGAGAGAGATCGCAGGAAGCTGGGATATTCTGTCCAGGGCATAAGTGAGGAAAATATAACTTCGGCACCGGATTTTAACATCGTAAACTCGCTTTCGGGTAAAATCGCGGGCGTGCAGGTAACCAGCAGTGGCAGCCAGGTAGGAGCTTCCTCAAGGATCACGATCAGGGGTAATTCTTCATTTAGTGGAAATCAACCGCTCTTTGTAGTAGATGGCGTGCCCGTAGACAATTCCACCTCCAACCTCTCTGGGATTGGTGGTGTTGACTATGGCAATGCAGCTTCAGATATATCACCTGATAATATCAAGTCAATGACTGTCCTGAAAGGGGCAAATGCCGCGGCATTATACGGAAGCCGGGCATCCAACGGGGCAATAATCATAGAAACCAAAAAGGGCAGAACAGCCGGTGTCAATATTGATTTTAGTTCCTCGGTTGTGGTTGACAAAGCCGCATATTTCCCCGCATATCAAAATGAATATGGCGGCGGCAATCGCGGTAGTGAATTTGAGTACCAGCGTTATTTGGATCAAAATCCCGGCTCAAACCTTACCTATAACGAATATGCAAAGCAATTTTCGTATAACTATGTGGACGGAAAAGGGGGAGGGGTTAATGATGGAGGAAGTACCAGCTGGGGACCCCGCCTGGATGCCGGCCTTACCCTGGACCAGTGGGCTTCAGGACCCGACAGTCCTTACAGATCGCGTCCGGACAATGTTAGGAACTTCTTTGAAACCGGTACCAGTTTCATCAACAATATCGGTATTTCCGCTCAAGAGGGAATCGCTTCCGGCCGGTTGTCTGTCAATAATCGCAACACCAGCGGCATACTTCACAATACGGATATGGAGCAGACCAATATTTCAGGTAATCTGACTCTGGATCCTTCCGATCGTTTTACGGCATCGACCTCCTTTACATACGTTAATAAACAGAGCGACAATCTGCCCTGGAGCGGGTACGGTTGGACCGGCCGAGCTGGTTTTACGTGGTCTATGACATCCTTTGCATGGGGACCAAGAAATCTTCCCATAAGTGAATTGAGAGATGTACATGAAGATGATTTTAACGGGCACATATTTCCCAACAGTAACAATCCATTTGCTTCCTATCATATCTATACACAGGCTCTCAACAGGGATCGAGTGTATGGAAACGTTACACTTCAGTTTGATTTGCTGGACTGGATATCGTTAAAGGCTCGTACTGGATTGGATTTCTATGGTGAAACACAAGATGAAGTAACGACCTCGGAAGACAAGGGCTTCCAGAGAAGTGGAATCGGTGGGCAATTTCGCCTTAATGATCAAAAAAGGAAAGAGCTAAATGTTGACTTGATGGCTGAATTTACCAAAAGCATTACCGAGTCTATTCAAGTTGATGGAATATTGGGCGCCCACCTGAGGCGTGAGAACCTTGACAGTCAAACCATTGGAGCGAACGACCTTACGGTACCGGACCTTTTTACCGTCTCCAATGTAAATGGAACTCCTGTTACTGGTCAATATGAGCAGGAGCAAGAAGTGCAAAGCCTGTATTCATCCGTAGACCTCTCCTATCAGGATTTCCTGTTTCTGGGCGTTACCGGAAGAAATGACTGGAGTTCTACCCTGCCGGCGAATAATCGCTCCTATTTCTACCCCTCGATAAGTTTGGGATTTAGCATAACGGAAGCGTTCAATATAGAGTCAGACAAGTTCACATACGGCCAATTACGAGGGAGCTGGGCGCGTGTTGGTAGCGATACAAGCCCTTACCAGTTGAGTCGCACATACTCGGCAGGGTCTTTTAACAATGTTTCCATTTTCAATCCTTCTAGTACGTTACCCCCGATCAATCTTAAACCAGAACAGACTACATCATATGAGATAGGGGCTGAACTCCGATTCTTTGAGGACAGGCTTGGGCTCGATATTACCTACTACGATCAAATAACGGAAGACCAGATTTTGCGGGTTCCAACTCCCACTTCCTCCGGGTACTCCTCACGATTGCTTAATGCTGCAGAAATTCAAAACAGCGGTATAGAGCTTATCCTGAATGGTAACATAATCCAAAGTCTTGAACCGGGAGGATTTGAATGGGATGCAACCGTAAACTATGCCCAGAATAAGAATATGGTAAATGAACTTTACGAAGGCTTAGAGACCATTCAGATATCTCCTGGATTTGGTGGTGCTCGTTCTCTCGGGGTCCCCGGTGAAGAGTGGGGGGCTATCTACGGTATTCCTTTCGTCAGAAATGATGAGGGGAAGATTGTAGTCGGTGCAGACGGTTTGCCGGCCACAACGAATGAGGCGCAGAAATTGGGCAATGTTACCCCCGACTGGACGGGCGGTATCAGGAATTCATTCAGGTTTAAAAGGACCACGTTAAGCTTTTTGGTGGATTTCAAAATGGGTGGAGATATTTTTAGTACTACCGCCTGGCACTCTTATCCAACGGGCGCTTACAAGGTAACCACTAGAAACAATGTCAGAGAGAATGGGTTGATTTTTGATGGATTCCGATTTTCGGATGGTGCAGTTAAGGAGGACGGGACCCCCAATGATATCCGGGTTTCGGCCCAGGATTTCTTTAATGGATCATGGGTATGGAACAACCATGAATACTCCATAATAGATGCTTCGTACATAAAACTTCGGGAATTACATATTGGCTACAGTTTTGACGTAAGTGGTATCGAATGGTTGAGCCAGCTTAACCTTTCCGCTTTTGGACGCAACCTGGCCATACTGTATAGAAGCGATTATATGAAAGAGTATATGCTTGATCCTGAAGTCCAACTGGGTGGCGGGGTTCAAGGAGTCGGATTTGAAAATTTCCAGATACCCACTGCACGTACATTTGGATTTAAAGTAAACGTGCGCTACTAAATTGTAACTCCAGTGCCATATCTGGTTGTTCTTAAGAAAATTCACAGATAAAATTAATTGTCATGTACACTATAGCTAAGATCGCAGGTCATGTAATAATAGTTTTAATGGTATTTACGATCACTTCCTGTACAGAGGATTTTAATCAGATCAATACTGATCCGAATAATGCCACGAATGCGCCTGCAAGTAATGTTTTTGGGGATGGCATCATAACCGTAGCCAATAATCAGTTCGGCGAGCGATTGGATATCTATTATGCGGGCTCCTATGCGGAACATACCGCAGCTATCGGATTAGGTGACTATGAATTTCGCGTAGGTATTAACAACGGCATATGGAACAGTCAATATCGGGCTATGACCTATTTCGTAGATGCACAGCGCCTGGCAGAGGAATCTGGTAATACCAACCTGCAAGCCGCCGCCTTGATGATGAAAGCCTGGACCGGGCAAAAGACCACTGACATGTGGGGCAAAATACCGTATACAGAAGCCATATCTCTGGAAGAGGGAGTGGCCAACCCCAATTATGATACGCAGGAAACAGTGTATACCGCCCTGCTTTCTGAACTACAATCTGCTGCTGAAATGTTTGGTTCCGGTTCAGGAGATATCGGTCCGGGCGATTTTATTTTTAACGGTGACGTTGAAAAATGGGAAAAGTTTACCAATTCAACGCGTTTGCGGGTGGCAATCCGGATGTCAAATGTTGACCCTAATACGGCTTCATCCGTGCTGTCCGAGATTCTCAACAATCCTTCTGAGTACCCGGTTATGACCAGTAACGGTGATAACGCCTATCTCTGGTACCCGGGGGTTCCACCAGACCGGGAATTATGGATGGAACGACTGGGAACGGCGGATAACAAGGGGGATCAGTATCGAACTAATCATACCCTGGTTAATATGCTGAAATCTCTCAATGATCCCCGTTTGCCTCTTTTTGTCGATGAGAATGAATATGGGGAATATAATGGCTATGAATTTGGTCCCGGGCAGCGTCAGGATACCATGAATAATGGCAATAACGTATCTCACATCGGCGATCCGATTGGATATGATCCGGATGGATATTCTCCCTTTATGAACGTTGCTGAAGTACATTTTATAAAAGCCGAAGCGTATGAGCGTGGCCTGGTTACCGGGGATGCCCGGGCGGCGTACGAGGCCGGAATTACCGCTTCTTTACAGGAACACGGCGTGTCCGACGGTGATATAGCCACATATCTCAGCGAAACCGGAGTGGCATGGGACAGCGGATCCCGCAGTAACCTGGAGAAGATCTATGTCCAAAAATGGATCAGCCTGATCAAGCAGAGTGTGGAAGCGTGGTCTGAAGTCCGCAGAACAGACGTTCCATTGATGGATACGCCCGCCTCGCCGTACCATAACAATCATAATCGTCCACCATTCCGTCTTCCCTATCCGGCCGATGAAAAGGATTTTAATGAAAACTTCCCTTCAGACGTAAATGAAGTAGACATCTTTTATGGTACACAGGTTTGGTTTGATACCAGAACCGGGGTGCAGTAAAATATTTCATAACGCTGATCAAATTAAACGTGTTCTATTATGAATAGAACGTATTTCCGGTATGGAGTCGTCATTCTTATTGCTGGATTATCCACGGTATTAACCCAGTGTAGGAATAATCAGGCCCGGGATTCTTTGGAGCAGTCAATCTCGCAGGATACAGATGGGTTACACGGGTACCCGGGGTACTCTACTCCTGAGCGACCGGCAGAATACGGGGCCGGAATCGGGTTTTATACCGCCGTATGGCCCCTGGTTGAGCAGACCCCGGCCAATTTCCAGATTGGATTGCCCGGCACCTGGATTATACCCGATAATTCTGGACTAGAAGAAATACCACTGTGCCCGGAGGGAACAATTGCACGCACCTGGGAACCAAGAGGCCCCACGTGGGCAAGCGTTTTTCAGACCATAGAGGGGGGGCTGGGCTACTGGCAGGGGAATAAATACAATTACGGGTCCCCCAAATTCAGTATGAATGCGGTGCCCAACTGTTATAATTCAGAGATCGCCTCACCCGGTTGGCCGTTCTTCTACCGCAATGAGGCATTACCAGCTGAAAAGCTGGGTATCGCACAATTAAGCAATAATATTCTTATTCCGCCGGACGGCATAACGTTCAAAGGGAGTTTGGAAAATAAATTTCTGGGCTACTCCTATATGGCACTGCCGCTAACAGAGGCATATGAGGGACCACCCCCAACGGGAAATCAAAGCTGGACCCTGTTTTTAAATGCATCCAATTTTAAGGGTCCGGTTGCGTATTATTTGCCGGAAATGTGGAGCAGACTTTCGGAAGAATATACCCCCATCAGGGGGCGAGGACTCGATACCAGGCCCGGTAGCATGGGAGGGGGCGGGGCCATGGAAATTAATACCGTTCCATCCTACAAAATGGTTGATGCTGACAGCACACTTTATATCAAAATACCCCAGCTGCAATTTCCCGTTGATAACGAAAATCGGTCTGTCCTTGTGCAAAATGTAACCTATTATACAAGAGATGCCCTGTTTAATTGTATTGAGAGCTGGCGTGATGGTGGCGAGGCTTGTGACACGGATTTTAAACAAGAGGGATCCTGGACTCCGCCGCTTAAAGCCAATACGACCACATATAGACAAGGAGACTATGAGATTTCGGGAATTACAGATTTACTTGATACCGAAATATTTCCTTCCAACACTTTCGGCTTACAATGGCAAAACAATGATGTCACAACTGTAGGGAAATTCCCGCAATATTTTAAACGTGTTGGAGAAGAACATATACCGGTGCATGTATCAGAGGTACCTGAGGCACTGAAAGAAAAGCAATTCCCGGCAGCAAGTACCGATCCAAAGTTTAATAACTGGCGCTACGGGAATGAAGTAATTGAAGGCAATTATCAGTACGATAAAAGGGATCCGTATTATACCCCGGAAGGAGGAGTGTGGGATGACCCCGGTCCGTCTGCCGGGCCATTTACAGCTACCCTGGAAGATGGTTCAACAATAACATATCACTGGTATAGATTTATTGATCAGCCGGTCTTCCAACAATTTGATTGGACGCAATCCAAGAAAGAAAACCTTCAGACGTTTATTGAAAATATACACGCCGAGTGGACTTATGACAAAGAGTATATGGCTCCGCCGGCTACCGGAGAATTAATCTCTATTGATGAGGGATTGATTGTAACTCCACCCCAGGGGATGAAGGCAGGCTATGTTCCGATTGTAACCCGGCAGGAGTAACATTTCTTGATAAGTAATGGTTTGAACTGGTTCCCTTCATGATTAATAGCGTTTTTTGTTAAACCATAGGTAAGATGACTTCACGTCTTAATAGAGATCCTGTAAATGACTAGAGTCAAAATGATGAATTCCTGCAGTCAACTATTCTGGTGTTTCTCACTACTTGCTGCCCTGCAGATGCCACTGGTTGCAGCAGCTGATGATGAGCAGTCTCCACGACCGAATATAATCATATTTCTGGCAGACGACCTGGGCTATGGAGACCTGGGCTCATACGGGCATCCCGTTATTCAAACCCCTCACCTCGACCGTTTTGCAAAACAGGGCGTTAGGATGCTGGATATGCATTCGGCCGGTACGGTATGCTCGCCTTCCCGGGCATCGCTGTTGACGGGCCGAAATGCCTACCGCAGTGGATACTACAATATTGCTGGTTTTTGGGGCACAACGTTACAAAAAGAGGAAATAACCATTGGGCACCTACTCCAGGAGGCCGGATATGAGACTGCCTATTTTGGGAAATGGCATCTTTCCAAATTGGAAAATGACGACGAGGTCGGCATAAATGAGATGGGATTTGATTACTCATTTGCCACTTCCGTCAATGCGTTTGAAGGGCCTGAAAACCCACAAAAGTTTATCCGCAATGGTACCGCTGTGGGTGAAGTTCAAGGGTGGTATGTAGATGTAATTGTAGAGGAGGCCTCCAATTGGATTACCAATAAAAAGGAAGATGACGATCCTTTTTTTGCAATTATTGCAACTCATGAACCTCACACCCCCATTAGTCCACCCAAGAAATTTTCCCAGCTCTACCAGGATCAGGAGATTCAGAAGTTGTCAAGGCACATTGAATATGGTGGAGTACCGCGACCATTGCGTGATATTTCAAAAAACAAGAAAGAGTACTACGGTACGGTCACGCAGGTTGATCATGCTTTTGGGGATCTTATGCAATTTGTGGATGACGAGAGGCTGGCCGAAAATACGCTTGTAGTGTTTACAAGTGATAATGGTCCGGAGTATCCGGTTTCACTTGAAGAGTCTTATGGAGAGTGGGAAGATCCCATTCGGGATAAGTCTTTTGGAACTCCCGGAAAGCTGCGGGGAATGAAACGGTACCCATATGAGGGCGGACACAGGGTTCCTGGCTTAGCCCGGTGGCCGGGACATATACCGGCGGGAATAGTGAGCGATAAATTATTTAACGGGACTGACTTTTTACCTACGATTGCCAATTTAACCGGTGCTTCTATTCCCAACGACAGACCCATAGATGGTACAGATGCTTTTAATGCATTCCTTGATAAAGAGTATGATAGAGAAGTATCTCCGATGTGGTTTTTCCCGGTCAACTATTCCCATATGCCGGGGATGGCCCATATGGCTATGAGAAAGGATAATCATGTGTTAGTGGGACATCTCTCTCCCAATCCTGAAAATGTTGCGGGTGATAAAAAAATTGATTGGATCAAAACGGCTTTTCCTGTCGATTTTGAACTTTACAATATTGAAAATGATGTAACACAAACCATCAATTTGGCAGAAACTAAACATGAACTAATGAAGGATCTAATCCCGATGATGCAAAGGAGATGGATAAATATTCGGGATGAAGGACCATGGTGGAATAGAGCCGATTAGGGTTGAATCACTATGCAGCTGACGGAAGGTATGAAAGCCTTATATGTTTTTATGAATAGTACCAAACAACTTCTGAATTTATGAGATTAAGTCTCAAAATGATAAGAGCGCCAATAGTATTGATGCTGGCAATGTTGCTATCTGATATTGCTTATTCTCAGTCATCCGAAAAAGTAAATATTTCCAGCCAGGATGTTGTACCTGCCGAAACAGCTGAAAGGTTGAGGGCTATTTACGAAGAAAATGAATTCACAGCTGAATCATTCAGGGGCGATTGGATTCCCAGCGGCTCGGAGTACCTCGTTATTGAAACGCTCCCCGAAACCAACGGACAGGCTCTCGTGAGTTACGATGCGGCCAGCGGTACCCGGACGGAACTGGTTTCCGCCTCACAGCTGAGCTTACCGGAATCGACAGACCCGTTATTTATTGAGAATTATACATTCTCGCCGGATGGCAGTAACATATTGATATCGGCAAGCAGCCGGAAAAGTGGAAATGAAACCGCCCATCACTGGATTTTTGATTTCGAATCTGGCCAGCTGCAATCAGTGACAGCTGGAAACAACAGCCGCATTTCGCCCGACGGTCAGCACATTCTGTTTACTGAACAGGGAAATCTGCATGTTTACAATATTCAGGATGAAGGCACTACTTCACTCACCAATGATGCCGTTCCCGGGTCCATTAGCTATAACCAGGCAGTATGGAGCCCGGATAGTAAAAGGGTGGTATTTGTAAAGTCTGATGCTTCCCGTGTGAGAGTCAGGAAAATGTTAGAGCCCGTTGATCCATCCTATCCAGAGGTAACAGAGACCCGGTTCGCCAGGGTGGGCGGAACTATTGCTACCTTGCAACCGGGGGTGATCGATATTAAAAATAAGGAGACACGCTGGCTCCCCATACCCATTCCTTCAGAGGGCTTTTATCCTGGGGAGATCAGCTGGGCCGGGAATTCCAATGAAGTACTGGTGGAGAAACTCAGTCGTTTCAGGGACAAGCGGGACTTTTTTATTGCAAATGTTGACAGTGGTACTATCACCACCATATTCGAGGAATCGGATCCGGCCTGGGTTGTTGCGAGTTACCGCACGAATCAGGGTCTGAAGTGGTTTGATGATTATAAAAAGTTTCTTGTTTTGAGCGAAAAGGATGGTTGGCGGCATGCCTATGTAGGCTCTCGTAATGGACAAAACCTGAAAAACATAACACCCGGGGACTATGACATCATTGATCGTGTTGCCGTGGATGAATCAGGAGGATGGTTTTATTTTAATGCTTCACCGGAAAACGCGACGCAGTCATACCTCTTTCGGGCAAGGCTGGATGGAACCGGGAATCCTGAACGAATCACTCCAAAGAATCTGCAGGGGACCCACAATTACGACATTTCTCCCGGCGCCAACTGGGCATTTTACACGTATTCGTCAGCCAACAATCCCCCCGTTACCCAAATTGTTCGACTCCCGGAACACAAAGTAGTAAGGGTGCTGGAAGACAACAAAGCGCTGAGTGAAAAAACGGCATCCTGGCAGCGAAAAGAGTTTTTCCAGGTAGATATCGGGGATGGTATTATTATGGACGGCTGGATGATCAAACCCGGCGATTTTGATCCCGCCCGCAAGTACCCGGTATTTGTATATGTGTACGGGGAACCGCACCTGCAGACGGTCAGGGACTCCTGGGGTTCGGCCATGGCTGCTTACCACCGGGCGATAGCTGACCTGGGATATCTGGTTATTTCCATGGATAACCGCGGTACACCCGCTCCAAAAGGAGCGGCCTGGCGACGTGCGGTAGCGGGTAGTTTGGGTCCGCTTTCTACCGAGGAACAGGCCGCCGGCCTGAAACAGCTGGGACAGATGCGGCCGTATGTCGATCTTTCAAGAGTTGGTATCTGGGGTTGGAGCGGTGGCGGTTCGAATACGCTTAATGCGCTGTTCCGGAAGCCGGATATCTATGACATGGGTATTGCTGTTGTACCCAAGCCGCAGCCACACCTTTATAATGCATGGTTCCAGGAAATATATATGAAAACTCCGGAGGTGAATCCGGAAGGATACGAGAAATCCGCGCCCATTAATTATGCCGAAGGCCTGGAGGGTAATTTACTTATCCTTCATGGCAGTGGAGAGACAAATACGCACCTGGAAATAGTGGAGGGACTGGTAGATCGATTTATTACACTTGGCAAGCAGTTCGACTACTTCGTATATCCCAATCGCAATCACGGGCTCAGCAAAGGAAAAGGGACGCCTTTACATGTAAGGCTTCAGATGGCAAGATACCTGCTTACCCATCTGCCGCCGGGTCCCCGGTAAATAATGGGCAGGCAAATGGGATTACATTTTGATCGAAATCTACAGTTAGTTTATCCGAGGTTTCAACCTTGCACACTGCTGCTTTTGCATCTGGACAATTTCAACAAGTAGATTCAACATGTCTGGAATAATAAAATTCAAGTATGCAAAAATTTATCTGATTTCTGTTATTCTTGTGCTTATTTCATGCTCTTTAGAGCACAAAGGGGATTTGGAAGGGAAGCCAAATGTGATATTGATCATGACCGATGATCAGGGGTATGGGGATATCGGAGCCCACGGTAATCCATATTTAAAAACCCCACACCTGGATCAACTGTACCGGGAAAGCGTCCGATTTACAAATTTTCATGTGGATCCAAGCTGTTCACCCACGCGTGCTGCAATTTTAACAGGTCAATATTCATCACGGTCAGGAGTTTGGCACACCATCGGTGGAAGGTCTCTTTTGCAAAAGGATAAGGTCACCATGGGTGACGTATTCAAAAAATCCGGGTACAAGACAGGTTATTTCGGAAAATGGCATTTAGGCGAAAATTATCCTTTTCGCCCGAAGGACCGTGGATTTCAGAAAACAGTTGTTCATGGGGGCGGTGCCTCCTCTATCCACCCCGACTATTGGGGAAACGATTATTTTGATGATGTTTACAGAAGCAACGGTGTTTTTGAAAGATATAAAGGCTATAGCAATACCGTATGGTTTAATGAAGCTTTAAAGTTTATTAAAAAGAATCAGGACGAACCGTTTTTTGCATATATAGCTACGAATATTCCACACGCCCCATTAATAGTAAAGGAAAAATATTCTAATCCATATAAGGGAAAAGTGCCAGAGCGAATTGCCAATTACTACGGTATGTTATCGAAGTTTGATGAGGATTTAGGAATTTTCTTTTCTGAAATGGACAGATTGAAACTGAAGAAAAATACAATAGTCATATTTATGACGGATAACGGGCCGGGTCCCTGGTTTGGTGGGATCATTCTTGACGAAGATCTATTTGTAAAGGAAGGCTATAATGCCGGGATGAGAGGTGGAAAAATCAGAGGATATGAAGGTGCGCACCGTGTTCCATTTTTTCTTCGCTGGCCGGCGGCGGGGATTGGTGAAGGTGTAGATGTAGATAAACTTACTGCCCATTTTGACATATTGCCGACTTTAATTGATTTAGCCGGTTTGGAAGAGCCAGAAGATGTTGAATTTGACGGTGTAAGTCTGAGGCCATTACTGGAGAATCCGGATACAGATTGGCCTGAACGTACACTTTTTGTCCATAACCAGCGCGTTCAGTATGCGGAAAAATACAAGGATTTTCAGGTACTTGCAGAAGAATGGAGATTAGAGGGACGGGAACAACGAGAACTTTATCAAATCAGAGAAGATCCGGGTCAAAAAAATAATGTTGCTGAACGACATTCGGATGTAGTTGAAGCTTTAACGAAGAAATATGAAGAATGGTGGGATGATGTATCTACAGACTTTGATAAATACAACTACATTATAATTGGAAGTGAAAGGGAGAATCCTTCAACCATTTATGCCCATGATGCACTTAGAGGCGATGATGGTATTGTCTGGGCTGTAAATGTGGAAAAGGAAGGGCTTTATGAATTTAGTACCTCCCGATGGCCCATTGAGTCGGGAAGGAAAATTGTTCAAAACCAGGGACCTGATTTTCGTCATAATTTACACCCCACTTCGACTATTCATTCTGATCGATATTCTCTTGAGTCCGGGAATAGCGGGGAGATAAGTAGTCTTAGCACAGCCCATTTAACCATTGGGAATTTGGGAAAGGAGGTTGAGGTTACGAATTCTATGACATCTGCTACATTCTTAGTTCATCTAAAACCTGGCAAAACCGCTCTGAAAGCATGGTTTTCTGGCAACCGGAATCTCAGGGCCAACTATATAAAAATTGAGCGAATTGGACCGGCAGGATCGCAACAACAAGTTGAAAATTATCAAGCAGTACATCCTGATGAATTATTAAGACATTAAATGAAAAAATGAACTTTATCCTTGCTTTATCCGACAGACTCCTAGGTATGAAATATAACATCGGTTTTTCTATTCTTTTACCAGTTTTCATGTTATTAGGGGTATCTGGTAATGTGGAAGCTTTGCAAAGTCAAACTAAAGACAATCGTTCACCCAATATCATAATTATTTTTGCGGATGATCTGGGATATGGCGATCTGAGTTCCTACGGGCATCCAACAATCAAAACTCCCAATTTGGACCGTCTGGCAGAAGAAGGAATGCGGTTTACCGATTTTCATGTAACATCCGGAGTGTGTACTCCCTCTCGTGCATCTTTGTTAACCGGCAGCTATCCGATACGAGTAGGTTTGGCGTCTGGATATATTCCTGGGCGCGAGCAGGATATCGGAGGAAAGAAAATATTGCCATGGGGCGTGTTGATTCCCCTGTCGGAATACGGATTGCATTCTGATGAGTTCACCATCGCTGATTATTTAAAGAAGGAGGGCTATACAACAGGCCATATTGGCAAATGGCACCTTGGGCATCATCCGCCTTTTCTTCCCACGCGACAGGGTTTTGACTATTATTTTGGCATACCCTATTCCAATGATATGGGGCATAACAACTATAGTTTTATCAAGGATGGCTTCATTTCAGGTCCTACCCCTATACTGCGAAACGAAAAAGTGATTGAAGTAGATCCCGATCAGTCACTTCTTACCAGACGATATGCAGATGAGGCAATTGATTTTATAACCAAACACCGAGAGAAGCCCTTTTTCCTTTATTTGGCCCATTCCATGCCTCATGTCCCTATTGCCGCCTCCCATCACTTTAAAGATCGTTCTGAATACGGGATATATGGAGATGTAATTGAGGAACTTGATTGGAGCGTCGGTCACATAACAAAGCATCTCGACAAGCTCGGACTGGACGACAATACGATAGTTATGTTTACTTCTGATAATGGGGCTGCTGTTTGGGAAGGTGAAGGAGGCTGGGTCTGGACTTCTGATTTGGATGGACGTCCTACGGCAGGAGACTTAAATTACCGGTCCGGATCCAATGAGCCGCTTCGGGGCTCTAAAGCTACCACATGGGAAGGAGGTTTTCGAGTACCGTTTATTGTTCGCTGGCCTGGTCATATTCCAGCCGGATCCATAACAGAACAACTCACCACTTCTATGGATATATTACCAACGATTGCGGCGATTACCGGAGGACAATTGCCGAACGACAGGATCATTGATGGACATAATATATGGCCCCTTTTGTCGGGTGAACCGGGAGCAGTGAGTCCGTACGAAGCGTTTTATTATTACAGGTATGATCGATTGCAAGCTGTGCGTAGCGGAAAATGGAAATTGCATCTTTTTCGGCCAGAGGAAGGCAGAACCACTATGCTTTATAACTTGGAAGAGGACATTGGGGAAACTACTGATGTTTCCGAAAAGCATCCTGAAGTTGTTAAGCGTCTTCAACGACTTGCGGATGAGGCAAGGAGGGACTTGGGTGATTCTGTAACCGGACAGGAAGGTAAAAATGTCCGACCGATTGGAGAATTGTAGTATTGCTTGGTAAGGTGCATTCTTTTTTAAAATGGAATTGATATGCCAGAATATAAGTGGTTAATGCAATTCCAACTGTAATTTCGGATACAAATAATGCACCGACCCCAACACAAATACCTGCAGTGTTTCATCCATTTAATAATCCATTCTGTATTTACGAGTGGTGAAGTCCATTCCTAATATCTAGCCTAAGTACAACAAACCACCATTTAAAAACAGTTGTTATTATGCTTGAGAAGTGTATTATGTTGGTAATATTAGTTTTGTTAGAATTATCATTTATCAGTAGATACGAGCCTTACCTTATCTTGCATATTCATCACGCTTCATAAAGTATTTGTTGAATACAAGCATGAATTCGCTCTGAAAAGATTTTCACTATCAATGGTAAAGTGGGCTTGACGTTAATTGTGTGGGACATCAGAATTTATCAATTGAAGTAATAGTTAGAACTAATATGAAGAATGGATCAAGTACTGCCCATTGGCAAATATCGTCTTTGCTGGCTTTTGATCGATGAAAAACCAGGCAAAATGATAAAATTATGTTACAATGGCAGAAATTTATATAGGAGGGAAGAGATATTATTGATTATTTATTTAAAGATCCCTGGGAAAACGAATCATGATTCACAACAAATTAATTTTGGCAACCTTATTTATAAGAATTTGCGGAATCCAAATGAGAGCTATGTATAAATATCTTTTTTTTACTTGTGTTTTCTTAACGTTTTTAAGCCTCTCAGCCAAGGCCCAAAATGATAATTCGCTCATAACATTAGAGGAGATATATGAAAAAGAAACTTATCGCCAAAAAAGTTTTGGGCCGGTTCGCTGGATGAAAGACAACCGCGGGTATTCCACGCTGGAAGACAACCCCGAATACGGTGAAAAGGATATCGTAAGGTATTCGGTGCCGGACGGCGATCGTCGGGTGCTTGTATCGGCTGAACAACTGATCCCGGAGGGCGGGGATACGCCGCTGAAAATCGCGGATTATGAATGGTCGCATGACAACGAAAAGCTGTTGATATTTACCAATACGAGGCGAGTCTGGCGATATCACACCCGGGGCGATTACTGGGTGCTGGATATTCAAAGTGGTGAGCTTATGCAGTTGGGAAAATCGGTTGAACGGACAACCATGAAGTTTGCCAAATTTTCGCCCGACGATTCGCGCGTGGCCTATGTGAGCAAACGGAATATATACGTGGAACACCTGGATACCGGCCAGATCAGGCAGATTACCCACGACGGCGGTGATGATATCATAAACGGGACGTTTGACTGGGTGTACGAGGAGGAACTGTCGCTCCGGGATGGGTTCAGGTGGAGCCCCGATGGTCAGCATATTGCCTACTGGCAGTCAAATACCCAGGGGGTCGGCACGTTTTATATGATTAATAATATCGATTCGGTCTACTCTCAGCCGATTCCCCTGCCGTATCCCAAAGTTGGTACCACCAATCCGGCGGTCAAGATCGGTGTGGTTGCCGCAGACGGCGGGCAGCCCCGCTGGTTTGACATCCCGGGGGATCCCCGCAACAACTACCTGGCCCGGATGGATTTTGTGCCAAATACCAACCAGGTCATGATTCAGCAGCTAAACAGGCTTCAAAACCGGAACCGGGTGTGGATCGCTGACATTTTGACTATGGAGTTCGAAAATATCATGACCGAGCGGGATGACGCATTCCTGGATATTCACGACGACACCATATGGATGGACGATAACCAATACTTTACATGGACCAGCGAGCGGGACGGCTGGCGCCACCTGTATAAAATTTCCAAAGATGGCAGCGATGCAAAGCTGATCACCAGGGGGGAGTTTGATATCGTCAATGTTGTGCAGATCGACAAGGAAAACAACTACGTCTACTATATTGCAACCAAAGAGGATTACACCGAGCGGTATCTGTACCGGAGCAGCCTCTCGGGCAATGAGGACCCGGAACGGATTACGCCCGCTGCCAGCGAAGGTCAGCACGCCTACCAGATGACGGCCAACTCGAAATGGGCCATCCACACCTATCAAAATCGCAATACTCCCAACCGTATTTCATTGATCAGCTTGCCGGACCACAGGAAGGTGCGGGTGCTGGAGGGCAACGAGGAGCTAAAGCAAAAAGTTGATGCGCTGAACATCAATTACAAAGAGTTCTTTCGCATCGATATCGGCGAGGTAATACTAGATGCCTGGATGATGAAGCCTGTAAACTTTGATCCGGGAAAAAAATACCCGGTAATCTTTTATGTATACGGCGAACCCGCGGGCTCCACCGTCCAAAACAACTGGGGTGGACGAAGAGATCTGTTCCACTACTACCTGGCCCAGCAGGGCTATATCGTAATAAGCGTTGACAACAGGGGTACAAAGGTGCCCAGGGGACGGGCATGGAGAAAATCGATATATGGCCAAATTGGTATTTTGGCGACACATGACCAGGCAAAGGCCGCAAAAGCGATATTTGATCGATATTCCTATGTTGACAGTTCACGGGTTGGAATGTGGGGCTGGAGCGGAGGCGGTCAGATGACCCTGAACTGCCTGTTTAAATATCCTGATATCTATCACACGGGCATTGCCCTGGCGTTTGTCTCCGATCAAAGGCTGTACGATACCATTTACCAGGAGCGGTATATGGGATTGCCATCAGAAAACGAGGAAGGGTATCATGACGGGTCGCCCATAAATTTTGCTGAAAACCTGGAGGGCAACCTCATGATCATGCATGGAACGGCCGACGACAATGTGCACTACCAGAGCTTTGAGATGCTGGTTGATGAGTTAATTAAACATGACAAGTACTTTAGCATGATGTCCTACCCCATGCGTACGCACAGCATTTCTGAGCGTCCCAATACCTCCCTGCACTTGAGGAAAAGCATGGTCAGGTATTGGAAGAATAATCTACCTGCTGGTGGTAAATAAGAGAAACACAGTCTCTCAACAAGTATGGGTTGTTATTTAGAACTTGCTAAGTTATTGATAATGTGTATCAAAAAGTGATTCAGATATGGTCAATCTTATCAAAAAAGTGTTGTTTTTAGGTTTCCTGGCGGGATTAATGGGTCCGATGCTGGTACAAGCCCAATCCTCTCCTGATATTACCGGGCAGTGGGAATTCACCATTCAATTTGAGGAGGGAGAAACCGACCGCGGCACCATCAGTATTTCCGGGGAGCCGGGATCATACAGCGGCATTTTTGACATGGCCAGCAGTTCCGTAACGCGCAAACTGCAGAACATCGTCTACCGTGATGGGCAGCTCAATTTCGAAGTAGAGCGGTTGTACGACACGATAGCTGTGGATGTGACGATTTCAGGAGACCGCATGGAGGGGCATATGATCTTTGGTGAAGAGCAGGTGCCGATGGAAGGGAGGCGCCTGTCGGAGGCTCCCGGGGCGGTTATTGACCATGCGGCCGTCATTCGCAGCTT
>NZ_JBINJF010000043.1:0-25565 GCF_043951865.1 Halalkalibaculum sp. DA3122 | reverse complement strand
CCTTTTTGTGATCGTGTTTGTGGTCATGGTTGTGAGGATGCTCGCCACTGTGATTGTGACCGTGATTCATATGTTCGTGTGAGTGTTCCATGGTATCAGCCGGTTAATTGTATGATGACAAGCGTATTACAGTATTTAAAATAACTATCTACAGTAGTTCTTTCAGTATTATACAGAGGAGAGGCTTAAATTAAGCTTAAAAGAACGCCGAGTATTGATATTATTTTAATGGGAAAAGTTAAATCTATGGAAGTACTTTTGATACCCAAGTCCCACTTTTTGGTTTCTTTTTCCAGCGGCCATTCTGACCAAATCTGTTGGGTTATAAGTTTTTTAAGATACTCAACGATATGACTGTTACAGCATAGAATAAATACTGCCGCTACCGTCAGGCAGCGACAGCCTTAGGGATCGTGATGGGATGTTGGTTATCGTATGACATCATCGTCAGTCTCTCCGGTTCGGATTCGTACGGCTTTTTCTACACTGGAAACGAAAATTTTTCCATCACCATAATTTCCAGTATGACCTTTGTCAACGATTACGGAGATAATTTCTTCTACTCTTTCTGTGGGTACTACGGTTTCCAGCTTAATACGCTCTACAAGCTGAGCTGACTCTTTTTCCTGTGCATGGTCCCAGCCCCGTACGTCACTCAGGGTGATTCCGGGGGCATTCTCAAGATTTTCAAGGGCGTCAATAACATAATCGATCATGTTGGTTCGAATAAAAGCTTTGATCTCTTTCATAATATTAGATGGTTAAATTAGACCTGTCAGGTCTCGAAAACCTAACAGGTCTGCTGTTTAAAATTTAGAGTTCGGCGTGTGTGACCGGTTCGGCAAACCACTTGTAGATGGTCGGCAGTACCACCAGCGTAAGCAGCGTGGAGGTAAACAGGCCACCGACAACGATAGCCGCCAGCGGGCGCTGCACGTTGGATCCGATATCATTGGCCAACAGTAGCGGAAGTAGCCCGAGACCGGTGGTCAGGGCCGTCATCAGTACAGGACGCAGGCGCAACAGGGAAGCCTGTACGACCGATTTCTCGGTGGACATACCTTCCTCCCGCAGCTGATTTATGTAGGATACAATCACCAGTCCGTTAAGTACCGCAATACCGAAGATCGCGATAAAGCCTACCGCAGCTGGAACCGACAGGTACAGCCCGGATATCCAGAGGGCAAAGATCCCTCCGATAGTAGCAAACGGGATGTTCAGAAAGATGAGCACCGCATAGCGCCAGCTGCCGAAGGTGGAGAATAGCATAAAGAAGATCAGTCCCAGGGTAATGGGGACAACCACCATCAGGCGGTTCATGGCGCGCTGCTGGTTTTCAAACTGTCCACCGTATTCGGTAAAGTAACCGGCGGGAAGATCTACTTGCTCTTCGACTTTTTGACGGATTTCGTTAACAACGCTTCCCATATCCCGTCCACGTACGTTCAGCTGCACGTAGGTACGCCGACTTGCTTTGTTGCGAGATATTTGCTTGGGCCCGGTAAAGACTTCCACATCTGCAATCTGGGAGAGTGGTACCAGGGAACCTTTAGTGGTTCGGACGGGCAACTCCCGCACTTGCTCAATGCGCTTCCGCTGGTTCTCTTGCAGTCGCACGAAGATATCGAAGCGGCGAATGCCCTCGAATACCTGTCCGGCTACCGAGCCCCCGATACCGGTTTCCACGGTATTCAGAAAGTCGTCAATGCTGATGCCCAGTCGCGCCAGCTGCTCGCGATCGGGTCGCACCAGGATTTGCGGTTTGCCACCCTGCTGCTGAGCGCGGACATCCACAGCTCCATCTACGCTTTTGGCGACCTCGGCAATCTCCTGGGCTTTTTGAGCCAGGGTATCCAGATCATCCCCATACAGGCTGGCAACGACCTGGGCGCGGACGCCGCTGAGCAGCTCATCCGTTCGAAGCTGGATGGGTTGGGAAAAGTTGGAAGCCACGCCCGGCAGGTCTTCCTGCAGTTTTTGAGCCATGGCCGATTGCAGTTCTTCATAACTGCGTCCGGCTTCCCACTCATCAAGCGGTTTGAGGTTCACCACATTGAAGACCACGTTTACCGGTTCGGGATCACCGCCTACTTCCGCACGTCCCACGCGGGAAAAGATCCCCTGCACTTCGGGGAAGGTTTGCATCGACTCCTGGATACGCTTCGTGTATTCCTTGGTAGTCGGGAGGTTAGCACCCGGAGGGAGTACAGAGCGTACCGCAAAGGTACCTTCCCGGAGAGTCGGCTGAAATTCGGTTCCCAGGAAGGGGAACACGGCCATACTTGCGGCAAACAGGACGAGAGCTCCGCCAAAGACCATTTGGGGGAATTGGGTGGCTTTTTCAATCAGTGGACGGCTGAATCCTTTTACTTTGCGGACCAGCCACGGCTCTTTGTCCATGCCTTTATCCGGCAGGATAAAACTGGAAATGACCGGGATGTAGGTCAGGGCCAGAAAGATCGCTCCGGCCAAGGCAAAGGTAATCGTATAGGCCAGGGGCTTAAACATTTTACCTTCGACGCCTTCCAGCGAAAAGAGGGGAATAAATACAATGATAATAATGCTGGTAGCGAAAATCACCGGACGTATGACTTCCCGTGCCGCTTCGCCTACCACCCGCACCAGGGATACGTTTTCGGTATCCCGTTCTTCCAGCAGGCGGTAGGTATTTTCCACGATCACGGTGGCACTGTCCCCGATCATCCCAATGCTGATCGCCAAGCCCCCCAGACTCATCAAGTTCGCCGAAATGCCCATGAGGTTCATCCCAATGAAGGCAATCAAAAATGCAATGGGAACGGTGGATATAATAATAAGTGTCGAGCGAAGGTCCCCCATAAAAAAGTAGAGGATGACCAGCACGAGAATGGCCCCCATGTACAGGGCATTACTGACCGTACCTACGGCTTTGCTGACGAGCTGCCCTTGCGAGTAGAAGGGTTTCATAACCATGCCGGCGGGCAGTGCTTTATTAATGGCATCGATCTTTTGATCGATTTGGGCCAGCAGGTCCTGCGTGTTCGTGCCAATGAGCTTGAGCACAAAGCCCCCCACCGATTCCTCTTGGTCTTTAATAAGAGTACCCCGCTTAATCTCGGAGCCGAATCCCACCTTGGCGACATCCTTGACGTAAATGGGCGTGCCACCAGCGTTTTTGACAATGATGTTTCGGATATCCTCCAGCCCCTGCTTGTCTGGCTTAATCCAACCGTAGCCGCGGACGAGGTATTCTTCGCCGCCCCGTTCCAGAAAAGAAGCACCCACATTGCGATTATTGCTGTTGATGGCTTTTTCCAGATCCGCCAGGGTAAGCCCGCGTGAAATCAGGGCGTTCATATCGGCATTGACCTGGAACTGGCGGACATCGCCCCCCAGCGAGAGTACTCCGGTAACGCCGGGTACGGTCCGCAGTTGGGGCTTCAAGATCCAGTCCTGGGCCGTGCGGAGCTCCATCAGGGAGTGGTCGGCGGTGTCGGTGTTGGTTACTTCGTACATCATGATGGTTCCGAGTCCCGTAGTAATGGGACCCAGTTGCGGTTGTCCCAGCCCATCAGGGATAGATTCCCTGGCTTTGGACAGCCGCTCCATGACCAGCCGGCGGGCAAAATAGATGTCGGTGCCGTCCTCGAAGTATATATTCACACGCGAAAGCCCGAAGATGGAGGTACTCTGCACGCGATCCAGCTTGGGCAGCCCATACATCGAGATTTCAATGGGATAGCTGATCTGCGTCTCCACATCCACCGGGGAAAGACCGGGGCTGGAGGTAAAGACCTGCACCATGGTGGGCGATACGTCCGGAAAGGAGTCGATGGGGACATCCTCAAAAGAGAAGTATCCATAGACGCCAACGGCCGCCACCAAAATGAGGATCGTCAAACGATTCTTTAATACCTTGTCTATTATTTGTTGAAGCATAAATCTGTCAGTTGAGAAATTCGATATTGCAACGAGCAGTTAATGTCCGTGGGATGCGCTTCGGCCCTTAGCGGTAAGAGCGGACTTCAGGTCAAAGGCTCCGGTGATGACGGCTTGCTGGCCGGGTTTCAGGCACGAGGCAATTTCCACGTAGCCTTCATTTTCGCTACCCAGCATCACTTCGACCGGCTTGTAGCTGCCATTCTCGTTGCCAGGGACAAAGACCACTTGCTCACCCTCAATCGTTTGTACCGCATCAATGGGAATCATGGCTACGTTCCGTTCTTTCCCTGTTGATATGCGAGCAGTGCCGAACATCCCAGCCCTCAGCTTCCGGTTCGGGTTTTCAACAACCGCGCGAACCGGCATGGTTCGGGTCTGTTTTTCGAGGCTATAAGAGACCCAGTCCGTCTTTCCCTCAAAGGTTTCTCCCGGGATACTTCGGACTGAGAGGCTTACGCTTTGTCCTTTGTCCAGATACCGGATATCCTGCTCATAGGCATCGATTATGACCCACATTTTGGAGAGGTTCGCCACGTGGATGGGCGTCTCACTGGGACTAATCGTTTGTCCGGGCGAAATATCCCGTTCTTGAATTACCCCGTCGAGCGGGCTTGTCAGGTAAAAATGAGACAAGGGCTCATCGCTGCCTGCTTCGATATTCTGAACATCTTCTTTACTCAGACCATAAAGCCGCAGTGATTCGGCTGCTGCATTGTAAGAAGCTTTTGCTTCCTGGTAATGGGCTTCCGCTTGCAACATTTCGGCACGACTCGATATCTCCTGTTCATAAAGTGATTTTTCTCGTTCATAGTGTGCCTTTTCAGCTTTTAACTCGGTTCGCAGTCGAATATATTCTGCTCTGGCTTTGCCCAGGCCTACACTACTCATGAGCGCAATCGGTTCATCCTGCTTGACTCGATCTCCCAGGTCTTTTATGACTTTAACAACCTTCGCCTCGATGCGGGGACCCACTTTAGCAATTTGATCCAGATCGTATCCAACACTGGCCGGGCGTGAAATAGTCGAGGAGGCATTTCCTTCAGATAGTGTTTCCACCTTGATACCCAGGCTACTTTCTTGCTTCTCGGTCAGGTGTACTTCACGGGTGTGTTGACTGGATTCTTCATTGTGCTGCGATCCTTGTTGATGTTGTTCGGTTTGCGTGTGGGCCTGGGAACCGGAATTAGATCCACAGCCTGTTAAAAGACTTCCTAATAGAAGTCCGATAAGCGATAATACAGTTAGATTCTTCATGATTGCTGATTCCATATTCATTCAAAAAATTAGTTTGCTGAAATTTCAGAGAGAGGCGTGCCGATAAGTCGTTCGACTTCGGCTACGGCCCGGTTGTATTCAGCCAGGGCCTGGATGAAGCGGGTGCGCGTCGAAAAGAGCGTGCGCTGGGCATCAAGCATTTCCAGGTAATCGAACTTACCCTGCCGGTAGCCGGTCTGGGCCGCCTCGAAAGCCGTTTTGGCTCCGGGTAGTACCTGCTCTTGCAGCTGGTTGACTTCGTGGGCAGCTGCTTCCAGTTTATTGTACGCCTTTTGCAAGGCCTTGTAGGTTTGTGAGACGGCCGCTTCCCGTTGGGTTTCCAGGCGACTTAATTCATACTTAGCCGCTTTGATATTCCCCTGATTGCGATCAAAGAACGGCAGCGGGATAGACACGCCCACGATGGCGGCGCTTGCTCCCAAATCCTCCGCACGTTTGTATCCGCCACTCACAGTGATGTCGGGAATGCCTCTAGCTTGTGCAAGGTCAAGGGCAGATTTTCGCTGCTGCAATTCGGTAGCCCAACGCGCCACATCTGGATTGCGCTGGATATAGGTTTGCACCTTGGCGTACTCGGGGATGGCCGAAGGCATACTCAGCTGCCCTTTTACCTGTTGAAACTGTGGTTGCTCGCTCCCCCAGTAGGCAGCCAGCGAGCTACGAGCGGATTCCCATTGGCTGCGGGCATTTTCCAGGTCAATTTTAGCGCGGGATAGCTCAACCTGTGCTTTGGTCTGGGCCAGCTTGGAGACTTTACCGGCCTTCACCTGGGCAGATGTTGAGTTGTACAGGTTTTGCGCAACATCGACCAGCTCTTTCTGCTGCTGCCACTGGCGCTGAGCTTCCAGTGCTGAGATATACGCTTTGGTAACACCGGTTAGCACGTCCAACCGTTGGGCTTCATAGTCCCATCCTGCCAGTTCTTTGGTGGCGCCTGCCAATCGCTTGCGTTTCAGACGGTCGGCACCCAGCAGGATTTTCTGTCCTAACTTGACGGTTACTTCTCGGCCATCGTAGCCTTCAAAGGGACCTGTGCCGCCAAAGTTTTCGATTTCGGCGTTGAGCGTTGGGTTGGGAAGCAGCGAGGCCTGAATGCGTTCGGCTTCCTTCACGCGCACCTGCCAGCCGTAGCTTTGCAGCCGGGGATTTTCGAGCAGGGCTTTGGACAGGGCATCCGAGAAGGTCAGTGTATCGGAAATGGTGACCTTGGTTGCGGTATCCTGCGGATTAATATTCTGATTTAAAGCAGGAGAACGTTCATAGACTTTATCTCCCAGTGTGCTTTCTGAAGGTGGTTCGATCAATGTTTCTTCTGTGGCGCATCCGGCAGCAAGCACAAGCATGCCGAGGGCCAGTAGTGTTTTTGATAATTTCATGTGTTTCCAGCCAATTTTTGCTGTTATAGGGGGGCAAGCAGAACCGGCAGGATATAATTGTTCCTTACTTGCAAGTGAAATGGCGATATGGAAAGGGCTGGAACTACTTAGTGGTAGAGAATACGGACAACCGTTTTGAGCGAAGCTGTTATCGTATCCTCAATCAAGGGAGGCATGTACGAAACAAGTTGAAAGACCCGTGATTGCGGGAGGTTTTCAACTGTGCTGTAAAGAATACCATTAAGGAGTTTGAGCGTGCGTTCCTGATCGAAACGTGTTGTTTGTTGTTCCTTGGAACAGATCAGGGACAGCGATACATCATGATGGCTATCGTCTACAGTATCATAGGTAGGTTCATCATGATCATGCTGATCCTCGGCATGTATTACATCTTCCGAGGGTATGGCAAAGAGGGAGCCGGCCTCGGATTCGATGTTGATCTGCCCGTTTTCCTCAAAACAATAGACAAGACTATCCACAAATCCGTGAATGCTCAAAAAATGCAGTCCAAACAGGAAAAGAAGGGCAAGCGTGATGCCCTTGAGGCTTTTCTTGTATGTGGATTGGATCTGGTGCATTTGAAAATCTTTTAAATCAAACCCAAAGTTAGGGAATAGCCGGGAGGGAAAAAAGCAAAAAGGCAGTCTTTGTTAATTGAGACTGCCTTTTTAAAGAAGGGATTATGCTACCCAAATAATTTATTGAAAACTTTCCGAATAAATTCCCTATAAAATCTTCTTCGATGTCCCTGTAAAGGGATTACAAGCCGGGTTCCAATTTGAATATCGCTTTGACTACATTGAAGGGCTGCCGGAAATTGAAGGGAAGCTCCTTTTCTACCTGCTGGAGCCCATTGGTGGTACCAGTAATGCGGCCAAAGATGGGCAGTCCCTGCTCCAGCTCTTTCAGGCAGGTGGCGTAGTCCCGCTGTTGGGTCTCGGTTGGCTGATTTTCCAGCGTTTCAGGCATCGGGGTAGTGTTGGTTAGCGTAATGCAATAGCACCACTGTGATTAACAACTGATGCTAACGTAACACTATTTCAAATCAGGAAAAATGCCCCGGGATGGGCTGGAATAGGGTGCAACAGGGTGTTAAAGGATGGGACAGATTGGGAAGGAGTGGAACAACATGATAAAACTAAAGTATTTATTGATTACTAATAATTTTTGAATTTTGCCTGCGAAACTAATATCTAGATCATTCCTGAACTGTTGAGGGACTGGAATGCAGATGAGTCGGATATTATGGGATACCACGGCATTACTGTGTTAAGCGATACTATGACAAGATCGTACAGTGTAGAATGGATATGATCTGTATTATTCAAGTTCCCCTGAAAATGACAGGGTTTTGATAATACGAAGACTGATGCAGTTATTCACGTATCGCATTTTCGGGAAGTGCAGGGATTACCCAAGCGATACTCAATAATCAATATTCAACCGGTAACCCCGCTTCTATCCAGGAGTGCAGGCCGCCCTTCATGGATCTGATACTACGGTATCCCATTTTTTGAAGATTGTCGGCCACTAATACAGACCGATATCCCCGCACGCAGTACAGGATGATTTCCTGTTTCGGATCCGAGATAACCCGCTCAATTTCACGCTCAATAATGCCCTTGCATAAATGGCGGGCTCCCGCAATACGCACTTTATACCACTCATCTTTTTCCCGAACATCGACCAATTCAATATCACTTCCTGCCTCCAACATTTCCCAGACCTGATCAGGTGTTACTTCAACAACCCGCTTGAGTGCATCATTGATGAGCGCTTTGTAACGCTGTGTATATGTTACTGGCATTCTAGCTAATCAAACTGTTTACAATTTATTTCTTTATCACGTTTAAGAAAAGTTACTCATTATCCTCCTTCTCAAACTGTAGCGTAAAACAAGCCCCTGTACCATTAGCGATTTCCAGGGTGGCCTCCAGCTGGCTGGTCAGGGTGTGGATAAGTGTCATACCGAGTGAATCCGTACGCCCCTCGCGCATTTCTTCGGGCAGGCCTTTCCCGTTGTCGGCCACCACCAGCTTTACCTGTTGTTTCCGCTCCGTCAGAGAAATTGTTATCTCCCCTTCATTCCGGTCGGTAAAAGCATGTTTGTAGCTGTTGGTGAGCAGCTCATTCAACAACAGGCCACAGGGCACTGCTTGATTCATCGTAAGCTGCACCGGTTCCATCTCATATACAAATGTGATCTCAGTAGAGGTGTCATGAAAAGTTGAACTGATGGTGGTGGCAAGATCCTTGATATAGTCATCGAATTTGATGCTGGAAAATAGCTCGGTCTGGTAAAGTTGCTCGTGCACAAGCGCCATGCTGTGAACCCGTGACTTGCTGTTCCTCAGTTTTTGCGTGGCTTTCGAGTCAACCGTCTGGTCCACCTGTAAATCCAAGAGTCCTGTAATGACAGCCAAATTATTTTTAACGCGATGGTGGATCTCCTTCAGCAGTACCTCCTTCTCCCGCAAAGATTTTCGCAGCTCATTTTCGGCATTTTTCCGGTCCGATATATCAATATACATGCCGAATGTGGCTATCGTTTTGTTTTTAAACTGAACCGGCACCGCGCCCAGCAGGACCGGTACCTCGTTTCCCTCTTTATCGATGCGGGTCACTTCCGTTCTAAATGCGTTGCCTTCAAACGCCAGCTCATTAATTTCGCCAGCGTATTCCTCATCGGCTTCGGGCACAATAAAGTCATCAATCTCTTTGCCCTTCAGCTCCGAGAGTTCGTATCCAAACATCTGCCGGAAGCTGGAATTTATATTTATAACCTTGCCCTCTGCATTATTCATAATAACACCCACCGGTGAGTTCTGGAACAGTTGGCTGAACAGAACCATATTCTTCTGCATCTGTCGTTCGGCCTTTTTGCGGCCGGTGATATCCCGGATAATCGCCTGGACCAGGGGGACCCCATCCAGCTTCATGTGTATCAGGCTGACTTCTGCATCAAAATATGAGCCTTCTGCTCGCTCGAAACGCCATTCAAAAAACTGGTCAGTCCCCTCAAACGCGTTCCTGATCTTTTTCACACAATTTGTCCTGGACTGGCTGCCATTGGGTTGAACCTCGGGAAAATACTCATCGATGGGTCGCCGGATAAGCTCCTCTTCCGGTATGCCAAACAGCTCTTCGGCACTGCTGTTACAGTCGAGTACCCGGTTTCTTCCCAGAATCAGGATCGCATCCAGGTTGGTTTCGAAGAGCGTTTTGAATTTGGTTTCACTCTGTTTCAACTGCTCCCCGGCCTGCCGACGTTCAACCACACGTCCCAGCTGGTGCCCGATCGTAGCCATCTTTTCCACCAGCAGGGCATCGCTGGCCTGTACTGCCGGGGATCCAAACTCCAGCACCCCTACAACTTTCTCCTCCACCAAAATCGGCAGGCCGAAACAGGCCCGAACCTGCAGGTCCACATCGGGGAGCCTGCGAACAAACCGAGGGTCTTCATGAACGTTCATATACCACTGTGGGCTGCCGGTATCGATAACATCCCCGATCATTCCCATTTGAGGAGCAAAGCGGGTAACCATCGTTAGCCGCTTGAAGGCCTCATATTTTTCCGGCTGCTCCAGATGCCAGATATCGGTGGGATAGAATTCGCCAGACCCGTCATCCGCGGGAAGGTAGACGTGACCGACCGGCCAGTTCATATACCGGCATATCTTCCTAATGCTCTGCTCCAGAGTCTCCCGCAGGTTGTTGGACTGGTTGGCTATGACCGTAATATTGTGCAGCAGCCCGGTGAACTCCTGCTCGTCTTTGAGTTTCTGCTCGGCCTGCCTGAAACGCGTAATATCGCGCATGATCGCCAACACGCTGACCCCGTTCTCTTCCTGCAGTGGACCCAGCATAACGTCCACCGGGAAGGTGGTCCCGTCCTTGCGGACCGCCTCCAGTTCCAGCCCAGAACCCATCGGGCGTTTATGGGGATTCTGGGCATATTCCTTGCGGTGCTGCATGTGCTGTACGCGGGCCGCCTCGGGGACCAGTTTTTCGACAGGTTGACCGACCAGTTCTTCCGCCTCGTAACCCGTCAGCTCCTCGGTCTTGGCATTGCAAAAAATGATCTCGCCGTTTTCTTCAGCAATCAGGATGGCGTCCGGGGCCGATTCCAGTAGTCGCTGGAACCGGGCTTCACTGGTTTTAAGGGCCTGCCGGGTCTCCCGAAGCTCGGTCCTGTCCATCATGGAGACCACCCAGGACAGCGGGGCATCTACACCTCCAGCAACAGCGTCGATGGTTAAGGATACTACAAAATCGGACCCGTCCCTGTGGCGTGCCGATAGCTCTCCGCTCCACTCGCCTTTCTCTTGCAACAAGTTTTCTATGTCAGAAAGCTTGCCAGCATCTGTAAACAGTTCTGAAAAAGAGCGGTCTCTAAGATCGACTTTCTGCTTATAGCCCCACATTTGCAGGCAGGATCGGTTGGCCTGCTGGATTCGAAACTCCGAATCTAAGAAAGCGATCCCGCTATGTGTTAATTCAATGGCCTGGCTTTTTAAATGCTCCCGGCTGCGGAGCTTCTCGAAGGGGGTTACATCACGCAGGATGGACAGGTGCTGGCCCGGTCGGATATTGGCCACGGCGCGGTACTCCACATGCAGCAGGTCCCCGTCGCTGGTCTCTAGGACATATTCCCCCTCGTCCACACCGGTTTGGAGGAAATCATCCCATTTTTTGTTGCCGTAAGAACGGGCCGGGCCATGCGTGATATCCATCACGCCCATCCCGAGCAGCTCCTGTTTATCGTACCCGAGCTTCCGGCAGGCCGTTTCATTCACCTGGACAAATGACCCGTTGTCGTCGGCTACAAGTATCATATCCAGGGCTTTGTCAAAAACCGATTTAAAGAGGGGATGATCGATACAGTTCTCACAGTGCATGGGAGGAAACAGTTCCTGTATGACACCGAGATACCTGGAGTTCTCGTCCGAATCGTCCCGTCTGATCAGCATCTCAACCAAGACACTTCCCTGGTCCGGAAGGTATAACGTGATGTATTCCCTGCCTGCGAAGGTACCAATTTCTTCTGACATAAGGTCCCGTGGAATGGGGTTGGCAGCTTCATGGAGCGAGCGACCGATTATTTCGGAGCGCTCTCTGTACTGCTCCGAGAAGGCTTGATTCACATCCTCAACTATACGATCCTTTCCAGAAAAGAACAGCATGGGTACTGGATTTTCCTCGAAAAGCAACTTACTCGTAGTCTCCATCTGTTCCCCGGTACGTTTGATATTCGTAATCTAAAAAAATAACCCCTAAAGCTTTTTTAACAGCCAGCAACAAGTAATTGATGATAAAATTTCAAAGAATGATTACACTAATCATCCTGTTACCACGGAGAAAAGTAAATTTCTTGCAAAATTTAACAATAGTATTACCGAATCTCAAAAACAAGATTTATCTAGGAGAAAAAAATGGTTGCGAGTAAAATATTTGCCAAGCGTCTCAAGAAAATTGAAGAAGTATTGGGAAAAACCCCGATTGAAATGGCTAAAATGGGGAAATGCAGTCGAGCAACCTACTACCGATATCGAAATGGAGAAACTAATCCCGACATTGGTTTTTTAACTGAGCTTCTCAAAAGTGAGAATAAAATTAACATAGAGTGGCTGTTCTCGGGTGTGGGACCTATTCTTAATTTAGAACTGGAAAAAGAACAAATTGACAATATACCCGACTTTACTGCAGTGCCTCTCTATTTTATGAAACCCCGGAAAAACGATTCCGAGGGCTCATTGGCGGCTGATAAGTGGGAATCCCCACCCAGCACCCTTCCTTTGGGTAATTATTTTTTGGAGTCTGTATTTGACACGTATCCAGAAGAGTACATAGCTATCCGCGTTCAATGCGATTCCATGGCCCCAGAAGTCAAGCCCGGCAGTCTGGTGCTGGTCAACAGGCGGGAAGCCAACCCAACCATCGACGGCATTTTCATCGTCCGCATCGACGATGTTATCCGAATGAAGCTTGTCCAGCGCCTGCCCAACAATAAAATCAAGCTGACTACCATGAATGACAAGTTTGATCCCATTTTCATTGATCTTGATAATGAAACCAATTTCGAAATTCTCGGACGAATTATCTGGATTGGCTCTCCCGTTTAACGGTACCAGAAGTGATTCTATCAGAAGAGGCTAATATAGCGTTGGGAATGTTATTGGGAATACTATTTTTAATGTCCTTTTTATTTTAGGTCTTTCAGCACTCATTGTACCACTATCCGTTTCTCAACAGATTATTCGTTTTGATGTACCTCTAATGATCTTCGTTTCTGTTTTAGTCTTTTTTCTTAGCATAGACCAAGTAATCAACCGTTTTGACGGATTAATACTCATCGTGGGTTTGGTTTTTATATTTTTTTGGGTGGTATTCAGCCTTAGAACCCATTCCGATAAAAAAGAGTCTAGTTAAAAAATACAGACTGATTAAAATTCCAAAAATGAGGCCAATTGGCTGTTCAACTGATGGCCACATTTCGGATAAGTGATTGTTGACTGAAGTGAAGCATTATTTCGTGGTTCGCATTGCTCATTGTCGTAGTTCCGGGCCGGTTTCATTTTTGCCTTCCAGTGCATTGAGTATTGGACAATCATCAATAGGTCCACCTTCTGAGTAGGAATCGATGAGATCAACAAACGTGTCTTATATTTGGCGCAGGTCCTTAATCTTCTGAGTGACGTCTTGATATTTTTGCCGGGCCTCTTCCTTGATTTCTGATCAGGAAGTCAGCTCATATAGGCGTATATTCTAACAATTCTTTAATTTCACTGGGGTAAAACCAAGCTCCTGTGCGCGTTTTATGAATTTAATCTGATCAACATGTCGTTGGGTGAAAATGCGGTAGCCCGTCCACTTGCGATCAGGTGTGGGAATAAGGTCTCTTTCCTCGTAGTAACGGACCGTCTATTTGTTGAAAGTTGTTCTTCGGGCAACTTCTTCGATATTAGTAGGTGGTAATGCCATAATATTTTTCATCCATATCCTCAATCATACCTCTCTCCACTTATTATCGATTCAATACAAGAATGTTGTGAGCATCCAACGAGCAGGGATTGTTTAAGTCGCCCTACTAATCCAGCAGCATCCCCACCTGGCTATTTCGGTCATATTGTGCCACTTTTCATCAGCGATATTGGTGTACCCCAAGGGGGGGCTTAAGTTCTTACTTCATGATGAAGTAATTCATATTTGGGGTGTTAGTGGTATGATTGGTATATTTAATTTCAAATTTCAAGCCAGCTATTATCTAAAAGTAATGAAGAACTACCGTTCCAACAGGTGTATGTGCGAGTGTTGTTGTCCGGGTATCATGTATTATACCTGTTGGATGAGTAGCTACTGCTTGATTTTGCTCAAAGGAAAATGACAATTTAGACGAACGAGCTAAAAGCCCACTCATCAATCAGGTGAGTGGGCTTTTTTGTTTTATAGGATTCCGACGGATCTACAAAAAAATGTTAACAATAAAACGGAGATACATATAATGGAAAATGTTGGATTGAAGGAAGATACAGATGTTGCCAAGCATAAGGGAGGTATTCATGCCATCCCCGAGCTTGCTCCCCAATGGGAAAAGCTAAATTTAGCGGAAATTCTTAAAAGAAAGGCTGCTTTTGTTTCTGTTAGCCAGAATAAATGCCTCTATGAAGAAGAGGGAGCCTTGGGACATGAAAATCACCGGTCGCGGGGAAGTCTTCCCGCCACGATAAAAGTGGTAAAAGCAACAAGAAAAGCGGATAACTTTGTCTCATTTAACTGGATCGGCTACGATATATACCGCGATGACTATCCCAAAAATATCTTTGATGAGGTACAGTATGAGACATGGACGGAAGACCTGGATGTGACAGAGGAAAAAAGAAAATGGGATAATGAACTTCCCGATGAACTGCAGGAGTTAGTGGCCCCCAATGACAATCACTTCCGGGAACGGGCCTTGCAGACGGCTTTTGTCGGTACTCCGCTTCCTGTGGAATTATCCAGGAAGGATGTTGAAGTTATCATATTTACAGGCCTTCACCTGGACTGGTGCATAGAGGGAAATACTCGTTTGGCCCGTGACCACGGATATTTACCCATTGTTATTGGCGATGCCACTGGTTGTGAAAAACCAGAACATGAGGCCGCTGCCATGGAACGTATAAATAACATTTTTGCACCTATCATAAGTGCTGATAAATTTGTCGAACTCCTTGAACAGCCCGTTTAAACGGAAAACAATACATCAAAATACAACCAAAGCGAATTTGGACTAGTCACTTTGGGAAGAACATGGGTTTACCCGCTAGTCCAGCATCATCCCGGGCAGTTCTGTGGCAATTTCCCTAAGGCTGAGCTGAAAACGGACGAGCAGATCGCCACCTCGATTCATCTTTCGTCGAATCCAGAGAACATTACAAGGCAGGAATTCTAACCCGTCCCCGGCGCCCCTTCTTGGTCAATATAATCTGCCACTGGTTGTTTTTGCGTGCTCGGAAGCCGCCCGCTGCCATCAGCAGGTAGTAGTCCCACATCCTCCGGAAGCGTTCCGAGTACTGGTCCTTGATCCGGTCCCAGCCCTTGCTGAAATTTTGGTGCCAGGCCATCAGTGTTTTGTCGTAGTCGGGACCGTGATTGCTCAAGTCCTCCATTACAAAAAGATGCTCAATAGCCAGCCCGATATGCCGGATCGAGGGGATCCTGGAATTGGGGAAAATGTACTTCTCCGTCCAGGGGTCGGTCCGTCGGTTCGAGTGGTTCGCCCCGATGGTATGAAGTACGAAAATGCCCTCTTCGTCCAGGCAGCGGTCAACCACCTGGAAGTAGGTCCGGTAATTCTTGGGGCCCACATGCTCAAACATCCCAAGCGAGATAATGTGGTCAAACTTCTCGTCCACTTCGCGGTAATCCTGCAGGCGAATTTCAATAGGCAATCCTTGGCACCGCTCGCGCGCCAGCTCCGCCTGCTTCTTTGAGATCGTAATCCCGACCACTTCCGCCTCGTATTTCTCGGCGGCAAACTGTGCAAAGCTGCCCCAGCCGCACCCGATATCCAGTATCCTGTCGCCGGGCTGCAGGTCCAGGATGCGGCATACATGGTCCAGCTTGTTTTCCTGCGCCTCGGCCAGCCTGTCCACCCCGTCCCAGTAACCACAGGTGTAGACCATTCGCGGGTCCAGCATCACCTGGTAGAGGTCATTGCCTACGTCGTAGTGGCGTTCTCCAACCTCATAGGCTTTTTTGCTGTTTTGGTGATTACGGAACAGTGAGGTGACATTCTTGAGGATTTTGGACAGGGTTCCGGTAAAATGACGGTCAAGCTCGGCTTGTAAAATACGGTTCGAAAATTCATCCAGCTGGTCGGCCTCCCACCAGCCATCCATGTAGGCCTCACCCAGCCCTATCGAGCCTTCCTTCATGATCCGGTCCAATAGCTTGTCATTGTTGATCTGCATATCCCAGGGCTCCGGTCCGTTGATGCGAATCCCCGCCTCATCCAGCAGCCTTTCAACTTCTGCTCTTAGTGATGTCGCCATATCTACCTCCCTCATGAATTAAGAGTACAACTTTTCGCGAAACAGAATCACACCAGAATTTTAGCAGTTTATGGCTCGATATCCAATTTATTTCCAGCGATAGAAAAAAACGGGAGGTATCCCAAGATGTTAATGGGCACTAAAGGGAGGGGAGGAAAGTTAAAATGCTGGTCAGAATGATGAGCGTTTATCTACATATTCCAGAGCTTATGAATTGGAGGAATGATTTATCCGGTGAGATGATGGAATAATAAACCAAGTACGAGCAGCTGTAAATAATGCTTGGGAGGCAAACAGCTTCCTCAAGTCCACAGCGACTAAAAGAAGAGGGGACATAAGCTGAATTCCGAATTCATTAATCATAAGTTAGCTAAGATCAAGCCTCTTCAAGGCAAGGCTCCTCCGTGGTTGCACCGCATTGGGGACATTCAACAACTTCTCTTGCACAGTAATCCTTTTCAGGCTCTTTATGACAAGCTTCCAAGGCAGTAGCACCGCATTCAGGACACTCATCTCGTTTACACATAACTTATCCCTCCTTTAATTATCATTTATATATTCAATTTGCTTAAAAATGATCTGAATTTCCAGCTTTATAAAATAAATTTGGATGAGAGGGCTTTGCAAAGCCCTAATGAGTTAACTTGGTTTTATGAGTTTACTGATAAGCAGGTTATATCCAGAGTAGATGGTCTGTAATCAGGCCTTATCATTCCCTCCCGATGATTGCTATATAGTCATAGCTTGCATCAACTGCACTTCACTATTATTGCGCAAGGGGATCTGGGCGAAGCTGAAACTTGTAGACCTTGCTTGTCGTCCCTTTACCGCCTTCCATGTGAAAAGGGGCCCGGGTACTGACTGTCGCCCACACCCCTCGTCCTTTCCAGCCGGCATCCGGATCATCAATTCGCCCATCCATCCATTTTGTATAGAAACCTAGGGGATAGGGAACGCGCAATACTACCCACTCTCCATTATTAAGTACCAGGAGTCCTTCTGATTCATTCCCTGTATTAATAGGTACATTTTCACCCAGTCCCAGTGTATTGAACTGATCCACCCACGTGTAATAGCTGGATTCGGCACTGCCCGAATCTGTCACACCATTAAGCTGGGGCAGGGGCTCTGTATAAAATGTCCATCCCTCGGGGCAATGCTGACCGGTTGCTTCCGGTCCGTTGAGCGGCTCTTCGCATTTTCGCCGGTCAAAGCTGGCAAGGTGTCCGCTGGCTAATGCAACCCAGGCTACCCCGTTTCGATCAATGTCCATTCCACGCGGCGAGAATCCTTCAACCGGTTCACCGTTCTCATCCAGCGGGAGTTCATAAAGTTCTGTCAATGCTGTCGTCGACGGATCTGATCCCGGCTCAAGACGGACGACGGCGCCGGGATAGCCCAACGATGATCCCCAGACCGAACCATCCGGAGCCGGGGCCACTGCATATAGCCCATTCGTAATACGCTTGTCCATAGTCGGATCGACAGGTTCTCCCGGCTCTATATACTCATCCCGTTGGCCGTTCCCGTTGGTATCGAGGATGAGCGGAGTCCAGCCTTGGGAGGCTTGGTCATCGCCGGTTTCATCGAACATCCTGGTGTTCAGCCATCCCACAACTGCTCCACCGCCACTCGTCCACAGGGTATTGTTGTTGTCTTCGGCAAACATCAGGTGGTGCGTACTGAAGCATGTGCTGATATGGGTATATTCCTCTGTTTCCGGATTATAGACCCCAAGGTGGCGGTAGGCACGATCTACAGGAAATACTTGGGCTGACGGGTGATCAGATCCTTCCCTGCAAAAACCTGGATTTTCGGGTGGACGTACGGTAGCCGTGATCCAGACCCGTCCCTGCCCGTCAAGCATGGGATTATGCACATTCGCTTTGCTGTCCCATATAAGTTCAGTCCCCCAATAGGGAGAAGGCTGTGGCATTGATTGTGCAGCGGCCGGCTGCGTATCCGGATCACGTACTGTCAACGGAACACGGCTTGAATCGTGTTGTATGGGATCGAGGACGGGCAGATAATCGGCACTAAGTTCCAGGGCGCCATAGACAGGACCATTGGCATTGACGGTCGGATCCCGCCGGTCGGTTGAAACCAGATCGTGCAGGTAGGCCTTGGGGTCCGCCCAGTCCCACTGCGTAATGACTACGTTTCGCTCCAATCCCTGTGGCCGAGGCGGCTCAGGTGGTACCGCACCTTCTGCTATCTTATCGGTCCAGTCGGCAAACATTTCCAGCACGCCCTCCCGGCCCATGCGGTGGATACTCGAAATCATGCTGCCACCGGCCTGCCCGGATTGAACACGGCGCTCCCACGCATCTTCCGAGGTAGCAAAGCTATCAAGATCAAAAGAATCGTGGAACTTCCGTGTTCCTATGCTGCCAAGTTGATGGCAGGCCATACAATTTCCCGATTTTATATTTCTCAGAAAATCGGCCTGTGTTTTGATGTCAGGTGAAATTCCGTTCCCGTCTGATCCGGTACCTGGGAATTCATTTTTACCCGGCACATCGATTAGCGAAAACCAGTAGCCGCCCGGATAGTACTCAGCTGCTGCACTCGCACTGGGCGCTTCCACCGCCGACAAATCCAAGACGGTCCCAGGCGTGGTCTCCTCTTTCGGAGAATCCACCAGGCCGTAGCCGCGTACCCAGACACTATAATTTGCTTCCGGAAGATCAGGCACCAGGTATCGCCCCTCTTCATCGGTAACCACAATTTTAGCATACCGGGTGGGCAGATCATACGTTTCGGTAATAACCCAGACCCCCGCCTCCGGACCTTCAGGGCCGGTAACCACGCCACTAATGTCATCGTTGCCAACCTGGATCGATTCGTCACCGGAATCACATGCACTTAATCCACCCATTAAAAATAATATTAACAGCAACGCCGCCGGACCTCTTAAAAAGACTATTGATTTCATGGAATTGAAATTATCGTGTTTACCGATTAGTTAGAAATATCAATATATAAAAGGTCCATATAAGTATTTGATAATATTTAGCTTATAGTCATTTGTTCCCTAGCTCCCGCTGTTTCAGAAAATGTTTCGACAGCCAGTATTTCGGAAAAATGCTGTGGGAGACCGTGGCTGGAAAGGACCGGCGGTGGTCAGCGACGACACCGAATACGTCCCCGAGCGGGTCTCATATGGGCACACCTTTCTACCTGGACCGACGACCCGTGGAAGGTGGCTGCCGAATTCGGTAAAGCCACCAAGCAGGTCTGCTACCGGCTGCGGGGCTATGGCAAGAAGGCCGATAAGTAGTTCTTCTGTAACGTGCGGTTCCAGGACACGGAGAAGGAGGGCTTTTCGTTTAACTTCCGGGCACTGGGGCTAACCAATCTGGATGGATACGTGCTGTGCCAGTGCCTGCGCAAGGTGGTTCCGATACTAAAAACCAAGACAAAAAATTTCGGTCCAATATGCTTGGGACCACGGAACTAAATATGACTACACAAACTGAGCCCTTCTTCCAAGAGAACCCGTGGCTACACGCATGTACCAAGCGATAGATCATCTGAACAATCGTTTCGGCTTAAATACGGTGGATCACGGCATTAACGAACTGGATGCGAAGGGGACGCATTTTAAGGAGCGGTCTATGTAAAGAGGTAATTTATAGCTCCCAATCAATAGATTTCAGCCGCTCAGCAACCCTTTTAATATCACTCAGAACGGCATCATCTTCTGGGAGATCCCCAATAACCAACTCTTTAAAAGTGCCGTTATAAACAGATTTGATCTTATCCCAGGTTTCTTCGGGTTTGTCAAAGAGTAAGGCTGAGGCGGGATGCTCATATAGCCAATCGTATTGGTCGCCGTAACTTTCGATATCATCGGCACCGACTTGAAGTAGCATTTCATCCAGCTTTTTGCTTTCAAAGAAATCTTGAATCGCGGGTTGCTTTAAAAGCATGTGAATGTCATAGATATGGCGGACTTTATTTCCGAGATCCTCATACGGGTTTTCGGCATGTGAAAATCGGACCAGCGACATTATTTTTTCGCAAAAGGTCCGTTCTATTGTTAGTACTTTCAAGGGAAAGGGAGCTAATCCATATTGTGCAACAAGCTCTTCCTGACCTCTCGCTTTCATCATGTCGGCAATGAACGAATGAACTGCTACTTCTTCATGAGGTTCGAAATGTCCTAACCTCGATACTTCTACAATGATTTTATCGCGAACCTGGCCATAGGTTTGGTCGTACCCATGTTTCGCATACTCGTAGGCTACTTTTCTATTTTTCCCACGTTTCATGGTAATCCCGGGTAATTCTACTTCCCCCAAATCAGTATCATTGACTACTTTGCTGACGTCCCTGACTCTTTTGTCCATTTGGGTGTTGGATAGGTCGGGATCTTCTAACACCACAAGATCTATATCCTCCGAAAACCGGTTGATCGCCTGGTAACATTTGGATAGCGACGTGCCTCCCTTAAATACGGCAACGTCTTTCATATCCGAATGAAAGATCGCATGAAGGGCATAGGTTACCCAGTAGTCTTTCTCGATATAGATTTCCCGGATATTCTTATGATCGGCGGTAGCCCTTATGGCATCCCGAAAGATTTCGGCATCTTCGTGTAGGTTCATCTAAACAATATTCCAGTTTGGGGCTGTGGACAAGCTACTGCTAAGACTACCGAACTCGTAACTCGACAAGGGATTCAGGCTATTCTTCAATTTGGGAAAAGCGCTGTTGAATTCCTGATCGGTAAGCAAGGCTCCCAGCAGCGCACGCACCCGGGGAGGATATTGCAGGGCATAGGTAATCAGCCTATTTCTGTCGGGAGTACTCAAATCACCCATGCGACTTTGAAGTTGCCCGATAGCATTATCGATATCCAGATCCGGAATTTTCTTGAAATCCTTTATAGCATCCAGGATCTCCAGGAAACGGATGTTCTCGTCCGTAGGATCCACATAGCTTTTGACCGATTTTATCTTCAGGTTATCGATCTCTGTATTGATCCTCTTTTTATTGCAGGCCAAAGTAATGGTTTTGGGAACTTGTGTCGTTAGCCCCATCTGATTGTACAGGGACAAGCCGGTGATATAAGCGATACGATTGTCGCCTTCGTACATATAGGGTTTGAGCAACTGCTCTTCATTAGGCTTTAAATCGCCAAACAGCGACTTCTTGGGCTTGTAGAACAGGCCTTTGGAAATCCTTTTTACGACCCCACTGGATATCAACCGCTCTATGGCCTTGGTAGCAGCCCCGTACTCGCTATTATCAATGCCGAGCTGGTTATACTTAAACGTCGTTCCTTCGTCAAAGGAGGAAACTTTATCTTTAATTCTTTTTGCAGTACTCATAATGCTACGTGGTATGCTAATGGCCTTTCAACGGCTTGTATTAATATAGCATTTAATCGCTACCTATGTCAAGTTATTTACGCTCTTTACTTGACATACCAAGATTGTTAAACCGTGATTTTGGGGTATAAAAAGACTTTTTTTGATCAGAAATTTAGGGAAAGCGTTTCAGCCGTATCATTTACGGGGTTATTTTACTCACTCCTTTTTAGCTTTGGACAAAGAGAATAATCGATAAAGACCCAGAACAAGCCTAAAATATTCCTTGAATTTGATCTACTCGAAATCACTCAACTCATCTACGGATATCACATACTTTTTGAAAAAAGAAAGGAGATACCCAAAGTATTCTTCAAAAGTATGTCCGCTTTCCATCCGGTCATGACAAGCATTCAACTTATTGATGAATTTGCTGTTATTAGGGCCATCGAATTCTCCCCATTGAACGTAATAGCCAAATAAATTGAGATAGGTAGATACGATTACCCTCCCGATTCTACCATTGGCATCATAAAAAGGGTGAATATAGACGAAATGCTGGTAAAATCGCATCGCATTCTCGATAGGATCCTTTGGTTCTATACCCAGATGGGAGAAGGCTTTATCCAATTCTTCATCAATTTTGGAGGGGTTAGTTCCCTTAAATCGCATGCGCTGCCGCTGGTGTTTCGTGCCACCAAACCCAATGGTGCCACCGCCTGGGTCAGAAGATTTTCGCATTTCCCCCGCATTAGAAAGAATATCTTTGAAGAGAAATCTATGGATTAAAAAGGCACGCTGTTTTAAGATGTGTGGTAGACTTTTGGATAGATCAAGATCTTTAAAATCTGATGCAGAAATGCCCTGGAAATATTGTTCCCCTTCAATCGATTGATATCGAACGGCAATTTTCTGTAATGCTTTAGCGGCATCCTCTGAATCGGTTTCAGAGGGAAAGTCTTCAATGAGCTTTTTTAGATAGGTGACTTCTGCACTACGCGGACTCAAAGGCGAAGAAATTCTTTAAATCTTTCTTGGACTGTTGCATCAACTCTTTGTATTCGGCAAAGGAGTCAAATTTAACCTCTTTTGCCTCATCATCATTTTGAAAATCAAAAATGAAGGAATACATGAAATCCGTGTAAACAGGGTAATACGGTTTATCTTCGCTCAAGGGGAAGTTTTTGGCAAATGGCTGCTGGCTATAAAACTCCTTGATAGCCTGATCGCTAATCACTTCATCTTTTTGAGTTTGTTCCCACGGTTCCTCTTCATGGGTCATGGCAGAGAGCGTGATCGCATCAAAATGAGCGTAACTCTCCAAAATAAAGTCAATCAGCTTCTTCTTATCAGCTGAAACTGGACCTGCTTCCTGTTTTGGAATAGGTTGATCGCCATATTCTTTAAACTGGTGATAGATATAGCCATTAACGGGACCGTTTTTCCAGGCTTTAAACTGCCCGCCCACATTAAGCTCCCCGGAAACCAATCCCCAGGCTTTGGTATAATACAGCAACTTTTGCAGCTTAAGTGGAGTAATCCCACCTTCTACAGAAGAGTAGTTTTCCAGGATATAATATGCTAGGTGGCTAATTTTCACCGTAATGGTATTGGCTAATAGGTTTTTGGGCTTTATGCCTTAACAATACGTTCTGAATATACAAATAGTTTACAGATGAAAAACTATACGTTTCTACTACCAAAAATCGTCTGGCACTAAAACCAACTGGCTGATACTGTTATTGACATATTCCACGTTTCCAGGAATGAATATCTATTATCCCACAACTTGAGTTTGTCTCAAAGGAGGAGCTAAGATCTAGGCAGCGCCGACAAGCTCGTAAGGGTTAGAAATGGTTTTTTCCCCAAAGCGCTTCAATAATTCAACCTCATTTGATCGATCAATATTCTCAGATTCAAGAATATGCTCTATCTCTGGCTGATTCAAACCGGGTATGCGGATAGTAAAGAAAGGCCAAAGCTCCTCATTTTCATATACTTTGCTGGTATCTGGGAACTGTACAATCGGACGCAGTTCATCCTGCTCCTTGAATTCGTCAGAATAGGAAAACTTCCAAACCCCGTCATTGAGTTCTAAATAACCAACAGTCAGGGATTTATACTTTAACTCAAACTCAGCTTTGATACCTGAAGGGGTTTCAAGGTCTTCATGTCCTTCTGAATGCCGATTGAGATATTTAATTAACTTATTTTTTGCTTTCTCAAGCATATTATGGGAGTAAGTTCTTAATCCGGTTAATTCGTTTGATCAAGCATTTCTCAATTAAACAACGTCTTTTAGTACTAAAAAATTCTTCAAACTCATCATTTAGTACTTCTTCAATATCACTTATCGCCTTATTGAAATCAAATGTAAGTATAAAATCACAATATTCTGAAGAGTTATAAATCACCTGTTCCAGTAATCCAAAATGATTTAACTCTCCTTTTTTATCCCATCCCGTAGTTGGCATTGAACCATTAATATATGACTCCAACTTGCTTTCATGTTCAAGATAAGCATCAAGGTTTGACTCCGGATAATTCCAAAACAAACCTCTTGCCGTATCATAAATCGGGGAAAACCTGGGCTCGGCATCTTCTTTAATACTTTCAATAACACCCCAATTTTCGAAATGCCGATCATTATTTCCAACAATGGCATCAAAAAACAACATCTTTACAAAATCTGTTAAAATATTTTCTGAAGAATCAGGATAAACATCCGTTATTGCATCTTCTATCGATTGGAATGTGAAAAGTTCTTTTGTTTTATCGGCATCATCTACTTGTTGAACAAAGTCCTCATCTTCAAAATGTGCTGAAAAAATTTCAGAACCATGAACTAACTGCTCATCTTCAGCATTAAGGAAATACTTAGAAAGAAAACGCAATTGCCCTTTCGCCAGCATTAGTTTTGAATCTGCTACTCTAAACCCCAATTCCTGACCAACTCGCGTCATGAATTGTTCAGTTATAGATTCATTGGGATACCACTTATGTCCCACTTTGGCAATATACGCAGGCCACTTCTGGGGATTGTCTTTTCTTGCTTCACCATATTCATAGATCCTGATAAAATCTTTGGGAGCGTTGCCCGACACAGCCACATCTGCCAATTTATAATATCCCTCTCTGATAGGCTCTACCAAACCCATAAGATTTGGATTGTACCCGGAATAATGTTCAACATCAGTTTTTTTAAGATTGCACATTTAGAGTAAATCTAGCGCTCGGATTATTCTTCCTTGAAACTGATCGGGGTTGGTTTCTTTTTCCCTTTGGGGCTTGTTGGCCATAACATAGCGTTCGTTGGATTTTAGGAAATACCAAGTACGTATTTTTTGAGGTGAATTTCAGGGAATAATCTGGTGATATATTGGAAAATCTAATTAGAAGCTTGCATGAAATTATCTACTGCATCAAGAGCCTTTTTTATAGGCTTTGGTAGTTCGTCCAATTCTTCAATTCTTGACATTGATTCTGAGGTCTTTCTGTCGGCATTTTGTGTGCCTAGTACATGTTCAAATGTTTTAGGAAATGTATAGTAGCTTGAGTCACCAGAGAAGGATTTTAACGCCTTATTTTCATCGTCTTCATAATCTTTGTCATCAAGATCAAAGACTGTGAAGTAGGGTATCCCAAATGCTTTACAGATTAGCTGTAAGTTTTTCAGCTTCTCCTTACCGTTTGCTTTGATGATCGTAAGATCCTCAAATTCATAATTGAACCTATTTGAAAGTACATCGAAAGCATATTTCTCAATAGGGCCTTCAACTAATAGACATTTTCTTGCAAAAAGAATTTCGTTGTGTTCCTTAGTAATAACAGACTTATCAAAATAGTACTTATAGAGATCATTCAGATGCTTTTCGATGGTTTGTTCATACCCCTTGTAGCTCAGTTTTTGACTTAGAACATTCTGCTTGGGGTGTGCTTCAAAATTGTTATCTAATCTTCGAATTCCTCTCCATTGACCAACGTCAATGAAGTTCTCAGAATGAGATGTGTAGATGATCTGGTTATTATCTTCTTCCGAAAGAAACTTAAAGAACGCGTTTAGGGGTTAACCTTAAGCAGCCAATGCATGTTTAATGCGATTAATGGGTTCATCGTTTTGCCAATTGATGTACTGCAATAGCGTC
>NZ_JBINJF010000042.1:0-25722 GCF_043951865.1 Halalkalibaculum sp. DA3122 | reverse complement strand
TGGTTGGTGGTGCTTCCAAAAACTACCGCAAGGCGGGGTCAAATGCGACTCCGCTTTTTTATTTTCTTACTATTTTCCCCGGACAACAGTGATTAAAAATGATGAATTTCGAAGGGGCAGAAACGGAGAACCCGGGGCTTTCCCCCTTGTGGCAGTTATGATGGAAAAGCGGTAAATGATGTTCGAAGGGGGTGCAGGGGGATGTTCAGTGAGGAATGAAAAATAAGTAACGTGAGTTCTAGCTTCCAGCTTTAACATTGTTTCTTAATTTCTTGGGGCAGGGCTTTTATGAGGCTGTCCAAAAAGTCCAATAAGGGGAACGCCACTTAAATAATTAAGGCGTGGTCAATCTCCCTAAATCCCTCTTCTCCAAGAGGGACTTTGTAAGTGCCCATTCCATACAATAAGAGCCATTTTCTTGTCACTGAGTGCCTCCTTGGAGAAGGAGGACAGGAGGATTGATATTGGTAATAGTATTTTTAGCTATTTATACAATCTTGCTTTATAGAGTACGACCGAATTCGCAGCCAATCCTTACAAAAAGCATCTGCCAAGAGAAATGATGGCTCGGCGTTGGTTTAGGGTTCGCAGACTGTGCCTTCCCCCAAGGTACCCCACCGGGCAGGTGGACCGCACCGGGGCTGGTTTTGTCGATCGAAGCATGGTTCGAAACCTGCGAGGTTTGTTACTCCGGAAGGGACGACACTTCTTGCTGCAGGGGTTCTTTCTTCACGCCGCCGCTGCATGCGGCCGGACGGCTTACGAATCGCCAGGGCGGAAGGAGGATGGAATTATGAATGAAGAATTAGAAATAATGAATTTCGAAGGGGAGATTGTATGAACGAATTATAGCAATCATTCCGAAAACGGGAGAATTTCCTGTCTGACGAGGGGCGGGCGACAAAATATACAACCTGGTCTTTTCCGGCCTTGTATGGGGCGCGGAGGCCGAAGCAGGCGGGGGTGGATGCCCTGCCGGTGAAGGTTTTCATAGCGAGCAACCGGCGTGACGGACCATCAACATCCACGCCTGCACAGGCGGCAGCGGGTGCCCCCATTCCCCGCCTTGATTGTTGAGTTCCTTTTGGGTCAAGCCAAAAGGGACACCTCGGTTAAGGCACCTTGCAATCCGGAATTGTGCTACTCTAATCAATGCTTTCCAGATAGTTTAAATCTTCCAGGTCTTTATTCCTGCCCGCCTGACGTTTGTTAGTAATAAGATCAGATAATCCAATAATGTAAACCGGTATATTATTGTCTTTTATGGAAATAGATTCTGTTACACGTCCCTCCCATGCCTCATCAAAACGCACTCCTTCAATATCATTTATCAAATCGATTCGATTGGGAGGGACACCAAATTGGATAACGTATCCGGGGCTTTGCAACTCTTCAGGCTTCGTTAATCCGGGGATATCATTATCCCAAAATTCCAATAATGCATCGAACAACAGGACGACATTGTCACTATCTGAAGAATAAAAAAAATCAACGTCACCTGTTAAACGAGGATACCCATAATATATGACGGCTTCGCCTCCCACAATCAGATATTTTACCTCATATTTATCTAATAACACCAAAAATTGTTGGGTATCGGGAGAAAAGTATTCTGCTCTCATCTATTTAGCTTTCTCCATTCCTTAATATCAGGTGTATTTCCATATACTCGCTTTTTTAAGGTACGGGCAACTTTTTGACGTTCCTCAACAGACATACGAGTCGCTTGCCTGATATCCCATTTATCGGCCTCATTCTTATCTTTTGCAATATTGACAACACGTTTCATACGCAGACATAAAGTATGAATTTAATATTATTAGAGGTTTCGGATCCACTAGTCTGCAGGTCCCAAACCTCTTCTAAAATTAATGTACCAAGTAACCATGGATCAAACAAATGCAGGCCAGCGGGGGATTAAGAATTAAGAATGAAGAATTAAAAATGAAGAATTTCGAAGGGAGAGCTCGTATAAACGGGTTATAGCATCATGCCCAAGACCGGAAGAATTTCTGTCTGACGAGGGAACAAGCTACAAAATATACACCCTGCCCTTTCCCGGCCTTGAATGGGGCGCGGAGGCCGAAGCAGGCGTTTGTGGATGTTGCACCGGTGAGAACTTCGATAGAAGGCAACCAGCGTGACGGACCATCAACATCCACGCCTGCACAGGCGGCAGCGTTTGGCCCATTCTCTGCCTTGAGTTTTTGGTTCCTTTTGGGTCAAGCCAAAAGGGACACCTCGGTTGGGGAAAACAGTCTCCTGTTTCACATTCAGGCTTCTTAATCATCTTTCCTTGTTCATTTTTTCATCGAAGAATACCAAAAAAATCGCCGCCGGAGAATGGGAATTATGAATGAAGAATGAAGAATGATGAATGATGAATTTCGAAGGGGCAGAAACGGAGAACCCGGGGCTTTCCCCCTTGTGGCAGCAATGATTGAAAAAGCGGTAAATGATGTTCGAAGGGGGTGCAGGGGGATGTTCAATGAAGAATGAGGAATGAGGAATGAAGACTTCGTTAAGCAAGCTAAATCCCTCTTCTCCAACCAAAGCCTGTCCCGACCGCTTTCGGGAAGGGATTTTAACAGTGCCTTTATTGCATACTGAGCTAGATCTTATTCCAAGAGTTCCAAAATCAATTTAACTTTTCCAGTACGGCTTTCTCAAACCAGCGGGGATAATTTTCAATCTGCAGATACCCTTTGCCATCATTCTTCTTTTCAAACAGTACGGAACTTCGTCTCTTGGAATTATCCAGTATGTATGCCCGGTCTGTTGTCTTGAGGGCACTATATAGAAGTGACAAACTCCGTTCATATCTTTCAATAATCTTCTGTTCAGGAACCGGATGCCCACCCTTCTCGACCCTGTTTTTCACCCTGCTTATATTGATCATGGGATCATCCGTTGCAATAAAATAAAGATATGTCTTGTATCCCTTCGACTTAGCCCGGATTATTCACGAAATAATAGAAAATGAAGGTTTAGTAATCGATTTTATTTCAGATACAAAAAATTATCTATAGCTCAAATTTGGGTGTAGTTGCAACGGGCTGCGAAATTGGGTCGTGCACTTCGTTGTCTCCCGAAAATGGCTCGTCAACGTACCGAGGTACGCCTCCTGCGCCATTGTCGGGACGCCTTGTGCACAACCAAATTTCTTGGTGAATATTCCGGGTTAGCAAACTCCAGGAAGTCAATTTTACCGGGATGCGACATTACTGTCTCAAAACTAAAACTTATTTGCTCATCGAGCATCCTGTATCGTAGAAAATCAGTAATAAGAGCAGCCGTATAGGCATCCAAGTCATTATTTTCACAAATAAGCATATCTTCTTTGAGCCGTACATGAGGAACATTCCCCGCCTTCTCAATACGGGTTTGTAATTCCCCAACCTTCTCTAAAGCTTCCGTCCAATTTTCCTGAAGTACACCGGTCAGCTTATACTCTCTCAGATCCAGATATCCAGCATTTTCAAGCTGGTTCAACAGCTTATCTGCATTCAACACCGGTCCCAGTGGTATTCCGGTGTTATCCAACCTTTGGATGAGTTCGGTCTTTCCGGATCCGTTCGGTCCGGCAAACATTCTAACTCGTGGTACGGGCATTAATCAAAGATCACTATTCGAGGCGGGGAGGATTGTTTCTTTTTCTCAAGCTTTTTGATCCTGTGTTCTTCACCGGAAGCATCTAATTTAACCAGATAACCATCCTTTTCATACAACGTGTCTAATCCCAGGGCCCTGTTCTTTCTGCGAGCCTCGCGCGATATATGCCACAACGCCTTATTAAGTTCATCGGTCGTTATTTCTTTTTTCCTACTCATAATCACATTTCCTGTGCTTTAAATAATATCTTTCTGTTTATAAATATAACAAAAATCTACCCTGATTATTTATCAAGATGTTTTTGGCGGGCGCTTGCAACGTTAATTATTTTCATTTTCAATTTAAGTGATTATATAATTAACAGTTTTAAATTCCTATTTATTCAATCTCCCTCAACTACGTTGAAACTTCGTTAAGCAAGCTAAATCCCTCTTCTCCAACCAAAGCATGGTTCGTAACCTGCGAGGTTTGTTACTCCGGAAGGGACGACCCCTCTCAAGGCCACTGCCTATACGGGAAAGGAAACCTCGCAGGTTTGGGAGGTAGGCGTTGTTCGAACCCCCGGGGTTTTAGAAAGGGCATTGTTCTCTATCCCTGGAGGGCGCAAGGGCTTCAGTCTCCCTAAATCCTGCATTTTGGCAACCAGAAAGAAGGTACAATAAAAAATTTAAATCTGTGTATCGTTGTGACTGTGTTAATTTTCAATGACTGTTCAGTCCGAATAAGCGAGGATAACTTTAGACCTTAAGATAACTCTTCCCGGTCTCTGTTAAACGTACGGGACTCCCTGATCACATGTACCAATTCATCTGCACTTTCATCGCCTTTCCATCCGCCAAATGATTCGTAGATATTATTCTGACTTTCAGAAATATCGGTCTTAACCGATTCGGTAAGTCTCGAAATCAAATCAAGTTTATTAGACGTACTCATATTTTTTAACAGGGTGGTATAACTTTCAACAAGTCTTCTATCAATATCTGCGGTATTCATGATGCTATAAATGATAATTCAGTCTCAAAATAAACATAGGTAATGCCTATGTTGAACACCAAAAACTTAAAAGCAAATACGTTGATATTATTCATTTTCTATTCGATTGTTACCACAAGTTTCCTTAAATAGTTGTTCATATGCATCGATAATAATATCCCAGTGATAAAAATTATCTATTCTGCTAATATTCATTTGTATCAGCTTTTCTCTTTTATCTCTAATAGCTGAATAATTATTTAACATCCTGGCAATATCTTCTGAGTCTTCGAAGAATAGCCCCCCCTCTTTCAAAACAGACCGATTAAAAATATTATCATTCGCAATAATTAACGATGAACAGGCCATGGCCTCCAATAACGATGGATTCGTACCTCCAACCGAATGACCGTGGAAATAGGCCGAACTGAAATATCTCAAATTATTTACCACATTCTGATCATACACTCCCCCCAGAAATTGTATTTTCTCATTGTGTTTAAATCTTTCTTTAAAATACCTTCCATACTCCGTTTGGTGATTACCAATCACCAGAAATGGTATGGTATTATTTGAGCGATCATATCCTTCCAGAATCATTTCAATATTATTTGCAGGCTCCAACCTGGCAATGAGCATGAAATATTCGCCCGGTGACACATTATAGGATTCCAGATAGGCAGGATTCGGCTTTTCAAACAACGTAGCTCCATATGGAATCATCGTTGACTCGACATTATACTTTTGTTTCAAAAAGCGTTTGATCCCATAGTTATCAGCAACCAGATGATCCGATTTACGAGCACCAATTTCTTCAAACCACCGCATCATTCTTTTAACAAGCCCGGAAAATTTTGACCGCTTCCATTCAATGCCATCCATATTAGTAATAATATTGGAATTCTGGACTGGCAGTAATAAATATGATACAGAAGCCGTCCCATACCCGCATTCCAATATTACATCGAAATCTTTTTTTAGGGCGTCCCTTAAACAGAAAAAGTCATATATAAAGTGAGCTAACGAACCAACTTTTTCTTCAGGACAATATTGATAACAAATATTAACTTTCCCCAGACTGGAACCCGCCTCATTATGGAAATGGGGATTATACACCGTTACGGTATGTCCTCTATCCGCAAGTCCGGAAGAAAGATACTCTGCAAACTGTTCAAAACCTCCATACTTGTTAGGAATTCCGCGTGTACCTAATATTGCTATTTTCATTAAAACGATTAAATAATTTTTTTATATCCCTTCAATGTTTCTTGTGCCGTATCCTCCCATGTATAGTTATTTACTATCTTTTTAGTCAACTTGAGTTTAAATGGCTCTTTATAAGCACAAACAATTGCTTTTTTTATCGATTCTACACTATCTGGCTCACAGTAATACGCCATATCACCAAAGTAGCTTTCTGTGTCACCCTTTTTAGTAACTACGATATTGTTCTTCATAATAGCCGCCTCTAACGATGTTAATCCTGGAGTTTCCATCCATGAAGCTAATATATGTACACGACTAACTTTATAATATTTAGGCAGATCCTCGTGAGCAACTGGACCTATAAATTCACAATTCGCTGGGCTTTCTTGAATACACTTTTGCATATAATTTTTGAAGTTGGCACCAGCTTTACCAATAAATACAAATTTATATGGTAAAGCTTTAGCAGCACGAACAACATTCAACTGATTCTTCCTACCTTCAATCCGTGAAACACATAATACGCAGTCTCGATATTTTTCAATATCAGACGGAACTTCTACCTCTTCATATTTAAATTTATTTATATCTACTGCATTTGGGACACTATTATAAGTATAGCCATTAAGATTAAAGTCATTTATAACTCTCTCCATTTCTGATTCTGAATTAGGCAACAAAACATCTGTATATTTCAATATCTTTTTTTGCAGTTTTGTATGCCCATTTATTAAATATAATAAAGTTCCTTTGCTAAATTCATTATTTAATACAGCTCTTGCTACAACTTTTAAATATTCAATCTGGGTTATTGATAGTGTTTTATTAAGTATCTGAAGAAACCCACCTCGCCCCTTTTTTTCGTATTCTTCATAAGGTCCATAAATTGTTGAAAGAGCAATTTTTTTATTCTGCTCTTTTGCATTTTTTACCTGCAAATATAAATCCTGCGGTCTCATTAAATTAAAAACATGAACAATATCATAATCTGATAAGTCGGGAGTTAATTCAAGAGATATATTAACTTCAATACCCAATTTCTCAAGATGTTCTTTAGTTTTCAGAATTTGAGTGGTATCTCCTCCTGGAGCTGAAAATAAAGTCTTTCGTGACTGAAATAGAACTCTCATAGGTTTAATTTAAAGCTGTTACAATTTTACTACTAGCTGATCCATCACCAAAGGGATTATTCGATACACTCATCTCCTCATATTTTTTATCATCATTCAAAAGTTTTAGAGTCTCGTCAACAATTTTTTCTTTACTTGTACCTACCAGTTTTACGGTCCCAGCCTTCAAAGCTTCAGGGCGCTCCGTTGTTTCTCTCATTACCAACACCGGTTTACCTAATGAAGGAGCCTCTTCTTGTATTCCACCGCTGTCTGTAATGATTATTTTTGACTTATTCATTAACCATACGAATGAAGGATATGCTAGCGGATCAACTAAATGAATATTAGGAATTCCTTGTAGTAACCTATTAACAGGTTCTTGGACATTGGGATTTAAATGTACTGGATAAACTATTTCATTCTCATTATTTGCTTGTGCAATTTCTGTTAGTGCATTACAGATATTTATAAATCCTTGACCAAAATTTTCTCTACGATGACCTGTTACCAAGATTATATTTTTTGAAAAATCTATCCCTCTCTCTATTTCTTTTATTTTTTCGTTTGAATAACCTCTATTTATTTTTTCAATACTATACATCAATGCATCAATAACAGTATTTCCAGTTACAACAATATTATCTGAATCAACGCCCTCTCTCTTTAAGTTACTTTTAGCATCTTTAGTGGGTGCAAAATGCAGATCCGCAATCCTACCTGTAATTTGTCTATTCATTTCCTCTGGGTAGGGAGCCCATTTATCCCAGGTTCTCAAACCGGCCTCAACGTGTCCAACCTTGCATTCTGAAAAATAAGAAGCTAACGCTACAGCTGTTGAAGTTGCTGTATCTCCATGAACCAACACCCAATCTGGCTTAAAATCATCTAATATATATTTGATATTAACCAAAATATCAGCCCATAAGCCATTAAGGGTTTGATTCTCCTTCATCAAATCCATATCAAAATCAGGTTCAATTTCAAAAAAGTCCAAAACCTGATCCAACATCTCACGATGTTGGGCTGTCACACATATTTTAGTTTTAAATTGTTTGCTCTTACTCAACTCTTTAACCAACGGAGCCATCTTAATAGCTTCAGGACGAGTCCCAAATACTGATAATATTTTTTTACTCATTTATTAACTACTCCATTAATTTTATTTAAAATTTCTAGCCAGTTATGCATATGCTTTCGTATATCTTCTTCCAGTCCGCTTAATTTATTTCTTTCTAAATATTGACTTACTACAGTTAATAGATAACATTGAAAAATTAAATCTGGATTATTTATATATTTCAAAAAATATTTCTTGATAGATTGGTAAATATCAAATATTTCTTGACCCGTCATCTTTTTTTCAAAAATGGCGGTTTGGGTAAAAAAATGAAATCGATCCATAAAGGGTGGACAGGTTCGTTTGGCATACTCCCAATCAAAGACAAACAGCTCCCCCTCTTCTACAAACATATTCCAGGGAGTAAAATCACCGTGAAACATGGAAAACATGACCTCCCTGCCTTCATAATGGTCCCGCACCTGTTCAATCCCTTTTTTCAGCACCGTACCCTCAACAGCAGAAACCCTTGATAATTGTTGGGATAACTTATCAAGCATTCGCGCAAATGCGGTTTCCCCAAATGGTAATTGTCGCCTGGTTTTTTCGTGCAGCTCCTTCAAAAAAAACGAATGTTGATCTTCCCATTGATGTATCGTCTTTGATGCATTGGTCTTTGCCGTGGTTTGCACAAAAAGGTCAATATCTTCTTTGAAATTGCCACAAAACAGGCATTCCGGCACCTGCTCTATACCTTTTTGCTTCAACTCATCCAGAATCCCTTTTTCATGCCGAAATATTTTTTTAATCTCTGTGTTATTAGAAACCTTGCAGTATCCCAGAATACGATCCTCACTGAATATTTGAATAGTCATTTTTTGGTGGACCGACGGTGTTCCCCCGAATACTGAAAATTCTATGTTCTCAATCCCAAATAGCTTCTGAAATAATACTTCCAACTCTTCAGAAAGGGCATACTGCCTTTCCTCAATCCCGATTACCGACTGAACCAGATCTATATTTTTTAGTGATGGTAACCAACGTTTAAGAAGCTTTCCTTTTAAGCTGCTGGGCTGATAGAGATTTAACCCTGTTTTAATATTTCTTTGGGGTATCACCCATTGCTTGTCATCACTATTAGAAAAGAAAATAAATACGTTATCCCCTCTTTGGTCTATAACTTTATTCAAGAGTTCTTTAATACTACCACCTCCTTATTTTGCCATTGGCTAATTTACATTTCCATCCAATTCATCCAGGAGACGCTCCATAAATTTTCCCTTGGCCTCCCAGTTGAATTCATTTTTTATACGTTCACGGCCGGCCTTTCCCATCCTTTTCCTTAATTCCGGGTCATCAATTAGCCTGCAGATTGCTTTGGCCATATCTCTGGGCATCTGTTCGGGATCTGTGACGGGCAGTAGAATGGCTGACTCTTGATCTGTAATAATTTCCATCCCTGACCATTTGAGACATATAACAGGCAACCCTACTGCCATAGCTTCCATTAATGCCCAGCTACCTCCTTCCCGAAGACTTGGAAATAAATAGATATCTGATTCCGATAATTTCTCAAGTACCTGTTTCCTGGGTACTTCCGAGATTATTTCTACCTGGTCATTTAAATCAAGGCCATCTATTTCCTGTTCTATGCGCTTTCGTTCCGGACCGGATCCTATTATAGTATATATTACATGTCTGGAGAAAGGTAATTGATCTAAAGCCTTAACTGCCGATACAATATTCTTAGACGGCATTAAACGTCCCGTAGAAACTAATCGGATTGACGAATCCTTACATAAACTATAATCCTTTGAGTAGTTAAATACATCATTTTCCATTGCTGTTTCTAATATAACCTCGACTTTATCTCGATATTTACCAGGAATAACTTGTGCCGAATTTTTTGTGCGTACTAAAATTGCTTGCGCTTTAATAGCAGGCAACATAATAAATGGGTTTAGAAAACTGGTCCTGTGCATCAGTTTTCTAACATAGTGTAAGAACCATTCTCTATATGATAAAACAGTACTGAATGATTCTGGCTCATTATCCCCTCCCCCTACGGGTCCCCATATGAATGGAATATTAAATAAAGGCAAAAATGTAGGCATCCACATGCTGCCGAATGTAAGATGCATAGAATAATCAAACGAGATCTCTTTTTTCAGCTTTAACACCAACGGGATAATCCCAACTTGCCAGCAGAAATAATAAAAATATAATCCCTTGGCCTTGTTTTTCAGTCCCTTTATAAAATCATTGGTATCATAATAGTGAAAAGTGATATTGAACTTCACGTCTTCACACAGATGGGCCTCAATGGGCTCTTGATTATTGGCGCGGGTAATGACGTGCACCTTATTATGTTTCGCCATTTGCAGCACCCAATTCCATCCAACGCCCTGTTCCGATCCTTTAAGTGGTTCACAACCGTACGCGCTAACTAAAATTTTTCTCACTATACTTTTTTTGTAAACCTTTCAATAATGATTTCAGTAGCTTCTTCTACCAGGTCTTCGGGGGGCTTTGAGGCATCCATTACAATAAAACGGTCATTGGTATCTGCCAACTTTTTGAATTCCTTCAATTGTCTTTCAATTTCTTCAAGTGATAGTTCTTGTTTACGCTCGTAAACTGTTTCGGCATCCGTGAGCAATACAAAAGAAATTTGGGGGTGCGGAACCAGCCTTGTAAATATTTTTCGTACCCAGTAGGACAAATTGATGCGAGACCGGTGGGGATCAATCAAAAAATCATAGATATATCGATCATAGATAGTAAACCTATCGAACTGAACATCTTTTCTTATTTTTAAAGGTACACCGATCAGGTAATCAAGCCAGTAATACCCCATTCGTAGAAATGAATTTACCTGTCCCGCTGGTTCAGCCCGATGTGGATTCGTAAAGTTCTTATCCTGTTTTTTTAATCCGGCTTTATGACCGACTGCTCCTAAATTGGGTAGTATTGTTGGGCGATGATGGTAAACATGTGTTTTTGTTTCGGCCAAAAAATAATATTCTATAGATTCTGTTAAACCATTGATAAATGTCGACTTTCCAGATCCGTCTGGACCATGAACAGAAATAAATTTTTGAAATTTCCGGGGACAAATTACTATTCGATAAAATTTCTCAGCCAAAAACTTAAAAATATTGACTAATGTCTTGTAAGGCTTTCGTAAAAATGCTCTCTTTTTTGTTTCTTTCGATAGTAAAGAGGCCATATTCTCTATTCGGGAAAATTTTTCGTTCTCCAATGAAGAAATGATTTCTTTTCCTAATTTTTCACCTGCCGTATTAATAATCTTATTATTAATACAATCTGCATATCTACTATATATTGAATTAATCTTATCCTGATATTTTTTTTTTAAATAATTTGCCCCAATTAATTTATAGTATAGTAGCATAAGAGCATTATACGGTTCATTTAAAACCCTAAAATTCTTATGTGCTTTTGTATTTTGATAAAGTATATCAAAAGAAAATATTTCAAAACCCTTGGAAAGGTATCCTTCAATTAAATCAATGTGAATAGAAAAATTATTTTCAACATTAATTCCAAACCAGCATCGCACTCTCTCATATTTTACAACATGGAAATTTGAAATGTTTTTCTTCTGAAATATAGAACGAAGAATTGAAGCAGCTTTATCATAGGTACCGCAATCTATAATAATATCAACATCTTTTGCATTATTTTGTTTAGGAAGTCCCTCATAGTTACGAAGTATAAAATACCGAATTTCAGCTTTATTTAGTTCTTGTATAAAATCAGATAATATTTCTGTATGTAATTCTCCCCACTTTATATGGAATTTTCCATCAGTCTGTAAATTCATTATAGCGTTTCTATCTTAACCAATTTCTTACTTTAATCTCTAATTTCTTTGTTTGTTTATTGCCTATAATCTTGGAACTCCAATCCTTGCACTTTCTGAGAATCGGTCGACATACCTCGACCCAAAATTTATTCTCCCCTCTTTGCTTTTGTCGCTTAGTTAGCCAACTACCCTTATAATGATGAATAGTTACTGTCTCTTTTGTAGTTTTAAATTCACCCTTTTCAATCTTTTTCGGGAAAAATTTTTCTCGGTTATAAACATGTAGACTGTCAATTTTTTGTTCTTTCCCATTTAATTCTACACCAAATTCAACCAATACATTCCCAAGCACTTGAGGATTAGCGGTAAGCTGTATATTCCCATCGGAATCTATAAAAGATCGATTTTTATAATGGTCTGCAAAATTTTTTACTATTGGATGTTTTGGTTTAAACGCCATCAAGGCCGTACCTACATCACTACTATTTTCAAACCCTAAAACTGCTTCTTTTCCTTTCAATAAAGGTGTGAAGTTTTGTAATACCTCCAGATCGGTATCTAAATATATCCCCCCATGCTTATATAATACCATTGCTCTTACAAAATCACTTACAAAAGCATAATACTCATTCTCATACGCTTGTTTAGCAAATTGAAATGACTCAATATCAAAAGTTTGTTCATTCCAAAATTTCAATTTGTAATCAGGTAAATATTGTTTCCACGACTCTATACATTTACGTTCTAAATCTGGAATATCTTTAGGCCCAAACCAACAATAATGAATTATTTTGGGGATCTTCATTGCAGACAGATTACTTATTTGTGATAATTTTTACTGAAAAATCTATTCGTATATAAAAGTACAATACATAGCCAAACAATCTGATTATTTATACCATACATAAACACTAATAAAACCCAAAAAAGAAGGCTTAAATAATCACTTTTATTAAAAGTACTCATTAACGAAAAAACGAAAAATAGGGCAAATGATAAAAACCCAAAATTAATCCATACCTGCAAAAGCCCCCCTCCTGTTAATCCTTCGGGTGAAGCCGGTATGATTGTTGATAAGAATGTGGAAACATGGTCAATCCCATGACCAAACCAACCATTAAGTGTCGTTACATCGATCATGCGGCTAAGAACTATGAAAGGAACAATCCGAAAGGAGGCGCTAAGATCAGCCTGAATTATCGCTTGTATATCAAGCGATAACGTAGCCACAAATGTATCCCACGTACGTTTGTAAGCCTCAACTCCCATCCAGTTAATAATAAGTACAATCAGACCCAACACTCCTGCCAGCGGAATCAGGTTACGCAATCGCATGAACTTGAGGAGAACAATAATAATAAACAGGAAACCGGTGGCACTGCCCATGGTTACCATAGTCCAAAGAAAACCCATCCACACCCAGCGGTCATTGTAAACATCCAAGGTTAATTTATAAGCTCGATCTAAAATTAATTCACGCACCGTGATGTAACAGTACATCAGCAATGCCACGATCCTGGCGCTATGGGAAGGTTCCGCCGCCAAGGCATTCAGCGTCCAGGGGGTTTCAGAATTATAATTACTTGCATTAAACACCGGCAAACCCGTTAACACACAAAATTGCTGAATCAGGAGCACTATAAAATAAGCGTAAATCAAATATTTGAGCAGATCCCTGTACTGCTCAACCTTAAAGGAGTTCACATGCAACAGGCGATTATACGCCATAAAGGCACCGCAAAACATACAGGAATAGAGCACCGTGGACCACCGCATATGTTCCGGCTGGTGCACCAGCGGAATCACAATGATGCTGGCCATAAACAGCAACAACCAGATATCACTTTTGTAGAACTTGGGTATAGCAATTACAACCAGCGGTGAGAGGCCCATGACCCCGATCAGCAGCAAATTCCGGTTGCCTTGACCAAGTACAAAAGCCGGAGCTACGGCCAGAGAAACCAGTATTAGATACAGCAAAATTCTTGATGCTGAAATTGAGGTTGATCGACCTATGTACGATGTTGAAGATAAATTCATGCTAAATGAGGCATTGCGACGCTAACTACCCAAATTTCAAAATGGTAAGATAAATCAGAATTACAGTATTTTTTGATAAGCAGTTTCAAGCTTTTGAGCAACTGCATTAAGCGAGTTCTCCTTCCTTATTTTCTTTTGGAGCTGCGGCTGATAGGTTTTGCCATTTAATAATTTCGAAACGCTTTTCCCAATTTCATCAATGTCATATGGATCAACAACTTCAGCCATACCATCATAATACTCTTTGGGTCCACCCAATTCTGTTATTACAATATTACAACCCATTGCAGCTGCTTCAAGGGCTACAATTCCAACTCCTTCATTAGTACTGGGCAAAGCAAACACCTTTGCACGGGCATACAGATTCATTAGCTCATCTTTTGAAAGGTAGCCCCGATATTCAACATATTTACTATCTCCGATCCAGCTATCAAGCAGCTTGCGCTCCTTTTGGTTTCTTAGTTTACCCCCCAATACCAATTTGAACTTGTACTTATTGGCAGCCTGTATTAACCGTTTTACATTCTTACGCTCATCAGTAAGTAAGCTTAGATGGAAACAAAAAGGCTCCTTGTCAGGAATATTGTCTTTGGTAGTAATATTATAGGAAAGAGGTACAACCACACTTTTATCACCATTTATTGCAAGTCCTCTAGTGATATAACGTTGTTCAAATTCTGATCGGGTAAGGAACAGTTTTATTTTATCTGTAACCGATTTAAAGCTGTGGTATCTGTTGGTTAATCCCAATTTTAGACTACCCCAGCGAGCATATAGTTTCAACCTGTTTACACTATAATCAGGATCAAGGATGGGTGAAACTACAATATTGGGATTTATTTTTGAAACACCCATTATATGATCACGCATATAAATACTAAACCCATAGTAATGGATGATATCGAATTCTTCCCAATAGTTTTTATTCCACATGTTTATCATCGTTACATTATGTTCCAAACGCTCCAACCCCTCTTTCCATGTACGTGCCTGACTTACAACTCCGTTGGAAGGTGCTAACGTTGGCCCAGATAAGATAAATGCGATATTCATAATAAGTTCTTTATAAACTATTTTAACTAACTAAATCATACCTCTTTAATTTCATCCAAATAGGCGATATTAATTTATTGATTATTTTGGCCGTTAATTCTATTCCAAAGATTGTCAATATTATTTTTTTTAATCGCTCATTCATAGATAGTGTGGCTTCGCTAATATCAAAATATTCACTTGAATTTGCTGACTTTTCAATGAAGTCAAGGTGATCTGAATAGTCTACAATAGGTTTTCTATTACCAATCCGTGAATTCCCGTTTTCACTAAATCTGTCCTTAATTAATATATCCTCAAGTAAGTTAGTAAATGAAATAATTGGCTCATCATCTCTATGCAATGTATTTTCTGTAGTTTCCCCTAACACTCCAATAGGTTTAAAGTCTTTCCCATCAATTGCGATTGTTGGAATTCCAAGCTCCTGAGAAATTCGACAAGCACCCGAACTGGAAAAATATACATCTGCTAATTTAACAAGTTCAATCGGAATAGGGAAAATTAAACCACTAATGTGTAAATCTACATTATCTATGTTTTTAAGTTTATCTTCAATTTCAATTCTCGACTTATTATTTGAAGCACCACCAATAAGTAGTACCGTAAATGTTTTGTTTTTATTCTTTTTCGCGAAACGTATTATACTATTTAAAGATTCTTTTAAAAATAATTTATCAATTCTTCCAATTGATCCTATGATAAAGTCATTTTGAGGAATAGAATCTATCTTTTTATAAGGTATTTCATCTAAAACATGAATCCCACTTGCACCATGTGCGGTCAAATAACATGATTCATCTCTTCCTATTTTCCGCCATCCATTGAACATATAAAGAAGAGAATTCTGTGTAATTCCTGCTAATTCTCCTCTATCAAGTTTAAAGTTTAAAAACTCAAACATATCATTATTTGGAATTCTGGGATCTTCAGACAAACAATAAATAATATGTTTTGCATTTAAATGCTCCGCGACTAGTTCACCCCATGTAGCACAATTAAGAGTTTGAGATTCTATAATGATTTCACTGCATTTACTAGGTATAGACTCACAAATAAGGTTAATTACTTCTTTTTGAGTCTCGCTATCCCAATAGTAAGCAGGAAATTGCAAACGACTATCACAATTATTCTTGAATGGAATGAAATCTTGAACAAATAATTTTCCATGCTTAACATCAGCATGAAAATAATCAACTTCATATCCTAAACTCTTCAAAGACTTCATTTTATTAGCAGTGTATATGTGACCACCACCAATATTTCTGATCAAAGTTGTTAGGAAGAGGTAATACTTCATTATAAATTATATATCAGTAGTTTATTTCATAAAATTATCATTAAATCATTTTTCCCATTATCAACCAGCGTTGTCTATCTTTACTACTTAAAAGACGCAGTTTCTCATCTTTTACTATAAAATAGTTTCTTTTATAAAAATTAATAGCTGAAATATTATCCTTATGTACTTCTAATTTTATTTCCCTCATCCCTTCTGATCTGGCCAATTCAATTGATTTCTCCAGTAATTTCTTTCCTAAACCCTGCCCTTGGTATTCTTTTATCATTCCAATAGTTGTTATAAAAGCAGTGTAATTATCATAATCATTACAATACACTGCTGACATACCCACAGTTTTAGTGCCAGATTTTATAAAAAGAATTTCAGCATTTTGAACAATTTTTCCCGCATACGTGGTCAAATCAACTAGTGAACTAATCGGGGGGGTATAATGGTCATCTAACTTTTCCAACACCTCTAAAACGTCTTTTCTTTTAATAGCTGATTTATCAACTATTTCAATTTCAATACTCATATTAAATTTCTTTAAGTAGATCGAAACTCTTTTGAGCCATTTCTTTAACTACTGGCAACTGATCTTTAAGATGTTTTTTTACCTCATCTCTATTAATCCAACATTCATTTATCGTCTTAATCAAACTTTGGCCAGAAGAAGGATCGGCAATATAATCTTCCATACCGGTCACCTTGGCAAAACCTTCTAATTTATGGGCTTTAGGTTCATGGCCGTAATCAATAATTACCGTAGGTATTGCCTGAGACAAACCCGCAACCGCACCGTGTACGCGACCACTAACATGGAAATCAAAATTCTTTATTAATGCTTTCGCTTCTTTCGGGTAATAAACACCATCTATAGCATGTACATGTTTGGTTCTACCTCGTTGTTCTAATACAGTTTGCAACTGTTTAGCAATAGGATAATCACGGCCATGTTGTAACTCAAATTTCTTAGGTGGAATTGGGAAACCGTTATTATGAGACATTAAAAATACATCTAAACCAAGTTCATCAATCATATACTCAACAGCATCAGCAAACTGATCATAATCTTTGTCCTTACGAGGCCACTTATCAAATGGTGCTTCCGTAAAATTCCATCCGCATAAAATAAAACCAGCTGAAGGTCTGTCCGTCTCATTTATTTGCTCTTTAATTACTGCACCCTCTATCTCTGACTGTTCGGCCGGTTCAAACAAGAAGGAAGGACAAGCCAAACTATGTGTTTTGGAAATATCGAATCCCCGCTCTTTTAACAGTTGCTTACTTATAGCTTCCCTGTTTGTAACCAGGTCAAACTCTTTAAAAACCTCTTTCGCAAACTCCAGTGTGTTTTGCTCCTTAAAAGGTCCGGGTGAGCCCGCAAGCATAGCTGTCGGTGTATTTAAGAGTTGAGCTACCCGATTTTTGCATAATCCCACTAAAAAACGATCATCACCAACTAAATTCGCATTATCACCCCAAATATCTCCACTAAAGTCTATTACCAAATCAGCCTCCAATACTTCTTTGATATATGGTGTTTTTTTAGGCAAATACCCTGATTTCTCGAAAATTTCCGCACTCGCTAATTCTGTTAATGCAATGTCTAAATCATCTTCAGACCAGTTGTAATAATATTCCATTGGTATTACAGTAACGTTCTCTCTTTCACAAAACCGATCCGACATTTGAAATGTGGTTCGGATTTCCGCATCTGGATATACGCGATGCAGCTCCCTTATAAAAGGTTCTATGATGTAATAATTACCAATATTACCAAATTCCATGCGACCCCAATGCAACGTACACTGGCCAATAAGTAAAATGTTCATAAATGTTAATTAATAAGTTTTTACTGTTATATATTTATGCATTTCATCAAGTTTATTAATCATTTCCTGATGGTCTTTAAACTTCAGGATAAAAGTTCCCAGCGTATTATGGGATCCATCAAATTTCTGCACTTTGTCTCCTTTTTCTACCATAATATTTTGCTCAACAATATGAGGCACTATTTCATCATCGATAACTATTTTTTCAGCCGTTCCAGTCTTACGGGCATGCAAAATATAAGATGAGTAAAATCCCTTCGTATCCACCTGTTTCAAATCGGAGCAATCCTTACCCAAAGCTCCTTCTACTGAATATTTTATAAGATCTACACCCGTGGCATATTTGACAACCTCCGGAATCAAATTGCCCCCACTTCTCGGGCCAATCTCAATGATATAAATATTGTCAGCCTGATCTATTATAAATTCTATATTAAGCCCCCCGACCTTCATATCAAGCAGAGACATTATCCGATCAATCTGCTTCCGGGCTCTTTTTTGAATTTCTTCGCTTTCCACATATGGGAAACTAATACCTACCGGTACGTGAGAATGGCATTCATAATCATTATGCTGCGTACCAAAACAACTAAAAGATAAATGGCCATCCCAGACAAACCCATCACCATCCATTTGATAGGATCTCTTTTCGATAAACTGCTCAATTACAACTTGATCAGAAAGGGAAAAATCTTTTGCCTTTTCAAAAAAAGCATCAAACTTGTCAATAGCTGACAATTTGCTTACGCCTTTTGAACCCGAGGAATCTACCGGTTTGACAATAATGTTTTCAAAATTATCTAATAAATAGGCAGCATACTCTTTGGCATTAGTTAGTCCTTTGAAAGAATCTGATTCTGGAACATTAAAATTATGCTGTTTTAAGAATCTCCTGAACAAATCCTTTCTCTGTAATGTCAAAACTGATTTATAGGGATTTCCAGGAAGTCCCAATTTTTCTGATACGTAAGCCGCCGTGGGTGCACCGGGATCGGAGGCATAAGAAAGAATTCCATCTATATTAAGTTCTGATGATAGTTTTAAAATCTCATCTTTTTTTATAGTACTAACGTCATGATACTCATCTGAAAATTTATGCCCGGGATTATCAGGTTTGTAATCAGCTGTTATAACATAATATCCGGCCTCTTTTGCATATTTTATAGCAGGTACTTGAAAATGACTAGCCCCAAGCATTAATATTTTCTTCATACAACCTGAAATGTCTTTTTTATCGTACTTGAAATGATTTTTTGTTGTACTTCAGTTAAATCATGGTAAAGTGGCAAACATAGTATCCGTTGCGATATATCTTTTGATATTTCCATCAATTTTCCATTCACATATTCAAGATCGGACAAACTCGGATAAAAATATCTGCGCGGTGATATACCAGCCTCTTCAAGTGATTCTTTTATATCTAGTGTAATGTCCTCATTTTCAAATATGACTGGATAGTATGAATAGTTAAAAACTGCTTCAGGATTTAGAGTAATACTTTTTATTTCAACATCTTCAAATAGATCCTGGTAGAACAACCACTGTGTTTTTCTTTTTACTAAAATGTCTTCAATGTATTGAAGGTTACATAATCCCATAGCCGCATGGAATTCCGAATTTTTTCCATTAATTCCTACGCCCTCAAACTCTTCGTATCCAGCATGGCCAAAATTCCGCATGCGTTGTACCTTATGGCTAATTTCCGGATCTTTGGTAATTACTGCTCCACCTTCTACGGTATGAAATAACTTGGTAGCATGAAAACTGGCTGTGCTTATATCTCCATAGCTATAGACCGACTTGCCTTTATATTTTGTCCCAAAACAATGGGCGGCATCATAAATAATCTTAAGATCATGTCGGTCAGCTATATCTTGGATAGCTTCAATATCACAGGGATTGCCAAATACATGCGTGGCCAATATACCGGTCGTTTCACCGGTGATCGCTTCCTCTATCAGATCAGGATTGATATTCAAGGTCTCTGGATCTATATCTACAAATACAGGCGTACATCCCTCCCAGACAATGCTGGAAGTGGTAGCCACATAGGAGAAAGGAGTCGTAATAATTTCGCCTTTTAGGCCCAATACTTTAATTGCAATTTGCAGGGCTATGGTACCGTTTGAAACATAGTTCAAATGAGGCACATCTAAATAATCTTCCAACTCATCTTCCAGTTGCTGTACCAACGGGCCGTTATTGGTCAGCCAATTGCGCTGCCAAACATTGTCGAGCAGTGCTTCGTATTCTTCCCTCGGCGGTAAAAAGGGTTTGGTGACAGGAATCATATGTGTAATAGTAATTTAAATTTATTCGGTAAATAGGGCCGGGCTATTTTCAACACTATATCAACCGTTTCTGTACGGAATAGCAAGTTCCCACCAATGTATATTATGCCGGCTAATAATAAATAACCTATCAACAGCAACAGTGAATGAGCGGGGTATAAATAAGTTGCTATTCCTACAATAGAAATCATGGGTATAGATAGTACCAACACCCTGCCTATATCCTCTCCCTGCTCGGGAATAGAGTAGTTCAAGAACCGGGCTGTATACCAGGTGTTTATAAAAAGCGCTATGTATGATGAAATCACCTGGCAAATGAGCAATCCGTATATTCCAAATTGAATGCCAACAACAATGGCAATAGTAGTATTTACCTTTTTTATAACTTCAAGTTTCAGGAACAAGTCCGAACGGCCAACTACCTTAAGTATATTCAGATTGATAGAATGTAAGTGATATAACAAACCACTTAAGGAAAGCAGCTGAAGAAAAGGGACGGCCGGCCTCCACTGCTCACCCAATACCTGTACCAGCAATGGTTCAGCTAACAATATCAGCATCATCATACCCGGAAAGATCACAAATGAGCTGCATTTTACAATCTGTCGATACCCCCTTTTTAAACGCGCTGGATCATTACCTGCTTTAGACAACAAGGGATAGGTTACTTTTTCGATAATGCCCGCTAAATTCTGGCCTACCATCCGCTGCACTTTTTTTGCCTGGGTATAAAATCCCAGCGTGGATACGGCAAAAAACTTACCGATCACCAACTTATAAATATGCTGATAGGTGGTATTTAACAGTCCTGATAGCAATAATTTATACCCAAACCCAAATAGTTTGGTAAACGAGTCTTTATCAAAATGAAATCGAATATTCGCCGGTTGTAATAACCATAAGAAAAGACTGCTAAAACCCGTAATCAATAAATACTGAGCCACCAATGCCCACACCCCATAGTTCAAATAGGCCATAGTAACTGATCCCATTCCGGCAATAAACATAGCTGGTACCTGGGCGTAGGCCTGCTTTTTAAATTCAAGTTGCTGTGTCATTTCAGATCGCTGTACGATAGCTATGCCCGAAAAAATAACTGTTATTCCCATAACACGGGTTAAGTTCACCAGCTCCGGGCGTTCAAAAAATTGGGCAATCCAGGGTGCACATATGTAAAGTAATCCATAAAAAATTATGGAAAGTAACAGGTTGAACCAGAACACCGTGGACCGATCTTGATCGGTAATCTCTTTTTCACGAATCAACGCCTGGCCCATACCACTGTCAACGAAACTCTGGGCCACGGCAAAAAAGATCATAATCATACCGATAAGGCCAAAATCCTCAGGGGTCAGCAGTCGTGCAAGAATAATAAATATTATAGCTTGTATGATTTGCTGACCAAACCGTTCTACGATCACCCAAAGTACACCTTTTGAAGCTTCCGCTTTAAGTGACATATTCCTTTTTTAATACTTCAAATGAGCCCAACTCCAAATCTTTGTCTGTAATAATGGGATCATTAACGGGCCAGTGAATATTCAGAATTTGATCATCCCAGACAATCCCCCCTTCATCATCAGGATGATAATAATCTGTGCATTTGTAATTAAAGTCAGCTACCTCACTTAACACACAAAACCCATGGGCAAAACCCGGTGGTATATACATTTGCAGGTGATTCTGGTCACTCAGTTCGTTACCGTACCATTCTCCGAATGTATCTGATTTCGGACGGATATCCACCGCTACATCGAACACTTTTCCACGTCGCACACTAACAAGCTTGCCTTGGGGATGTTCTTTCTGAAAGTGCAATCCACGCAACACGCCTTTGGTGGAGCGAGACCAGTTGTCCTGTACGAAGTCTTCTTTTATTCCTATTTCCCTGTACCGTTCTTGCTGCCACGTCTCCAGGAAAAAGCCGCGCTCGTCTTTGTAGACATCAGGTTGAATAACGAGTAAGCCGGGGAAGGGTTCTTCTAGAATTTTCATTGTTGAATGTTGAAGCTGAGGTTGAGGCCCGAGGTTCTTCTTAACCTTAACCTGAGCCTAAAAGCATTTCCAAGTATTCGCCGTAGCCGTTTTTGCTGAGTTCGTCAGCCATAGCCAGCACTTCGCCGTCGTCGATCCAGCCTTTGCGCCAGGCGATCTCTTCGAGGCAGGCGATCTTGAGTCCCTGCCGCCGCTCGATAATTTCTACAAACTGGGCGGCCTCGAGCATGGCATCGTGGGTGCCGGTGTCGAGCCAGGCGAAGCCGCGGCCCAGCAGTTCTACGTTCAGGTCACCTGCTACTAAATATTGTTTATTCACATCGGTGATCTCGAGTTCCCCGCGGTCGGAGGGTTCTATGTTTTTGGCGATATCGACCACGCGGTTGTCATAGAAGTAGAGGCCGGTGACGGCATAGTTGCTTTTGGGATCATCCGGCTTTTCTTCAATGGAGAGCGCTTTCTGGTTTTCGTCAAAATCCACCACGCCAAAGCGTTCGGGGTCGCTCACCTGGTAGCCGAAGACGGTGGCGCCCTGCTCGCGTCCTGCGGCGTTATGGAGCATTTCCGAAAGGCCCCGCCCGTAGAAGATGTTGTCGCCCAGGATCATAGACACATCATCATCGCCTATAAACTCGTCCCCGATAATAAAGGCCTCGGCCAATCCATTGGGTTCATCTTGTACGGCGTACTGCAGGTTCAGACCCCACTGGCTGCCGTCTTCGAGGAGTTCTTCGAACCGGGGCGTGTCTTTGGGGGTGGAGATAATGAGTATGTCGCGTATGCCGGCCAGCATCAGCACCGAAAGCGGGTAGTAAATCATCGGTTTGTCGTATACCGGGAGCAGCTGCTTGGATACGCCTTTTGTTATGGGATACAGGCGGGTTCCGCTTCCACCAGCTAAAATTATGCCTTTCATGTTGTTATAGCTTTTAGTTTCATTTTTGAAATTTTTCGATTTTTGTCAACGGTCGAAGGTCAAAGGTCGGACATTGGACTTTTCGACTTTCGACTTTCAGACCTTCGACCTTCATTTTGTGCCTAATCTTTCTAAGTCGTAGTTGTTGCTTGTGACGGCCTCACACCAGTCAATATTGTCCAGGTACCACTGCACGGTTTTGCGGATGCCGGAGTCGAAGGTTTCTTCGGGTTTCCAGCCGAGTTCGGCTTCGATCTTGGAGGCATCGATGGCGTAGCGAAAGTCGTGGCCGGGGCGGTCGGTGACGAAGGTGATCTGATCCTCATAGGTACCTTTATCTTTAGGCTGTAACTCATCCAAAATAGAACAGATCGTATTAACCACTTCAATATTCTGCTTCTCGTTATGGCCGCCGATGTTGTAGGTTTCACCGATCTCCCCTTCCTGCAATACCTTGTAGAGGGCGCGAGCGTGATCATCCACGTAGAGCCAGTCGCGCACGTTTTCGCCGGTGCCGTACACCGGGATATCCCCTCCCTGCAGGGCCTTGAGGATGACGACCGGGATCAGCTTTTCCGGAAACTGGTACGGCCCGTAGTTGTTGGAGCAGTTGGTGATCAGTACCGGGAAGTCGTAGGTGTGGAACCATGCACGGGCCAGGTGGTCGGAGGACGCCTTGCTGGCCGAGTAGGGCGACCGGGGATCGTAGGGCGTGGTCTCCTTGAAAAATCCCTCTTCCCCAAGCTCCCCATATACTTCGTCCGTGGACACATGGAGAAAGCGAAACTCCTTCTTTTTCTGCTCCCCCAGTTCCTCATAATATTCTTTGGCGATGTCCAGCAGGTTGTGGGTGCCCACAATGTTGGTTCGGATAAACTCCGCCGAGCCGTCGATGGAGCGATCGACATGCGATTCCGCGGCCAGATGCACGACGGCATCAGGCTTGTACTTCCGGAACATATCTTTCATTTCATCTGAATCGCAGATATTGGCCTTTTCGAAGTGATATCTTGCGGAGTGATCAATTTCTTCAAGGTTTTCCAGATGTCCGGCATAGGTCAATTTGTCTACATTGATAACAGTATTGTCTGTTTCCCGAATTAAATAACGGACGAGGGCGGAGCCAATAAAGCCAGCACCGCCGGTTACGAGGATGGTTTGTGATTTGGGGCTACTCAATGTTTGTGTGTTTCATTAAAGTTATGGACGACCGACGACGGACCACGGACGACCGGGGTGCCGTGGTCAGTGGTCGGTAGTCAGTCGTCGGTGATCGATTCAACGCAACCGCTCGATAATCAAAAATCCCGTCGCAATACTTGACAGTACCGGGGCCACCACGCGCACATAATCCACAAAGGAGGGCCGGCGCTTCACCTGCAGGGCCACCACCTGGTTGTTTTTCAGTTCAAAATTCCGCATGCCGTCGGGCAGCGGCTCGTTGAAGCGGTACCGGAACGTCCGTACCTCCTCCATGCCCGTCTCCTGGCTGTACTCCGAGACACTGACCTCCACACGCAGCTTCGACCAGTCCAGCCGGGTCTGGTCATCGCTGATGGTACGGGGTCCAAAAGCGTAGGAGATCAGCTCCGGAAGACTGGTATTCCGGGGAATAAGATAGCGGCCGGCACTGCCCACATCGCCCCACACATTGACCGAATCCGCCAGCTGCCCCGGCTCGGCCACGCGAATGATGCGTTCAGCCATGCGGAATTGCTGGGATTCTGGGACCCCCCTATTTTGCGCAACACTTTGAGATGGAGACAGCGCGAGGAAGAGGAGGGGCAGGAGTATGAGTAAGGCTAAGGTTGAGGTTGAGGTCGAGGGGGTGGTCCTGGTCAGCGGAAGTGCCTGGATGGCTGCTGACGGCTTTTTCAGGAAGTTGGAGATCATGTTATTTCGTATTGGGTATTGCGTATTTTGGGTGTGGGTGCAGGTGCCTGTTTGTTTATGGGTCAATACATGGTTTTGCTGATTGCGAGGAACAGGCGCTTGTTGTTTTGGGCTTGGTTCGGGTCCGGGTTTGTTGCCTGAATGGCTTACCCTTTCTACGATTCAACTGATTCTACGTCTAAACCTCTCAACGATTTAATGGCTAAACTTTTCAACGGTTGAATAACGGGCGTAAGGTTAATGGTTGAGGGTTTTTATGTCAAGCGGGAATATAATTATAATGTTAAGAATTTCTTAATCTTTTGGGTGGTGGAAGGGAATTATGAATGAAGAATTAAAAATGATGAATTTCGAAGGGGAGATCGTATGAACGAGTTATAGCATCATGTCCAAGACCGGAAGAATTTCTGTCTGACGAGGGAGCGAGCTACAAAATATACAACCTGGTCTTTCCCGGCCTTGAATGGGGTGCGGAGGCCGAAGCAGGCGGGGTGGATGCCCTGCCGGTGAAGGTTTTGATAGCGGGCAACTTGCGCAACGGACCATCAACATCCACGCCTGCTGAGGCCGGAGCGTTTGGCCCATTCTCTGCCTTGAGTTTTTGGTTCCTTTTGGGTCAAGCCAAAAGGGAC
>NZ_JBINJF010000041.1:0-26598 GCF_043951865.1 Halalkalibaculum sp. DA3122 | reverse complement strand
GTCATCCCCTTCACACTCCCGGGTACAGCCATCGCCGAGCCCGCCAGCACACTGTTGCGTAAAAATGTTTTCCTGTTCATATCCCTTTGGTTTTAGTTATTGGTTGAACTCGAAAGCATATCCAATTTTGAGCGCAAAGAAAAGGAGTTCCCGGTTTTCTTTCCACTCAAAATTAATATAGTGTTTTCAGCAGTTCCTGAATAACGGTTGAAGATAAAAAAAGAAGCAGGCTGAAGTTCCAGCCTGCTTCCATAATTTATAACAGCACAGTTGCTGAATATCTCACAAACCAAGTCACGTTCCAGCAATTTACGTGTTTATTCACATGGTTCGCGTGACTACCAGTGTTCTTTAGTTTGTGCTGTACAGTGGATTTTGCACCAGCTGATCATTTCGATTGACCTCTTCGCGGGGGATCGGGTACAGGTACATCTTGTTTTCCCACGCCCGCTGCTGAACCTCGATCAGCTCGATATCCGAGTAGGTGTACTCGTAATAGGGGTCGTTTTCGTTGTGCTCAGCCGTCAGGTAGATACCCAGGGCGTTGTCATCCAGTTCGTCCGGGGCTATCATCCAGCGACGAACGTCAAAGAAGCGATGTTCTTCATACATCAGTTCAATTCGGCGTTCATCCCGGTACTGTTCCATCAGCGCCTGCCCGCTTTCCGTAATGTCCGGCATGCCGGCACGGGATCTGACCTTATTCAGCTCGCGGCGGGCGTCGACATATTCACCCAGTTCGATGGAAGCCTCCGCATAGTTCAGGAGAATCTCCGCATACCGGAAATAGGGCCAGGGAACTTCCTGGATCTCATTCTGGTGATCCACGGCCGGATCCATGAACTTGCGTACGTAATAGCCGGTCGTGGTTCCGTTCCAGTCCTCGATAGGACTACTGCGGGTATCCAGTCCGGGAATGGGATTATCCGGGTTGAGCCGGTTGCCGTTGTCGTCCACGTTGTAGTATTCTAGGAAAGTCTGAATCCGTCCTTCGGGATCCCCCGTTACGTCCGGTGGACGCTGCTGCCAGTCGGCCCCGTCATACATAATGTTGGCGTAGAAGCGGGGATCGCGGTTTTCATACGGTGAGTCGCCATACACCGGGTCTCCGTTTTCAAACTCCTGCCAGTCAAACTCGGAGCCGTCTTCCATGTCAAAGTCATCAACCAGCTTTTGAATCGGAACGTTACCACCCCAGGTGTGATAGCCGTTGGGCCCGTTGTAGAGGCCGTGATCGGCTTCATTGTACTCGTAGGGAAATTCCGAGTTCACGTTGAGACTCATGATTGTTTCGGAGGAGTTGTTGAGATACATCTCCGTGTAGTTGGCCACCGGATCCGGGTTCTGGTCATAAAGCTGGTAGACTCCCAGGTCCATTACCGCTTTGGCTGCATTCTTGGCATCTCGCCACATCTGGGTACGGTTGGCACCGGAGTAGCTGATGTATTCCGGATTGCTGTACCCGCCGGCCCAACTGGGATCGTGATACAGGTCACTTGCCGCGTAAAGCAGCACGCGCGATTTCAGTGCCAGAGCAGCACCCCGGGTGGCTCGTCCCACATCTTCGCCGCTGTACTCGAGCGGCAATCGCGAGGCGGCTTCATCGAGATCGGAAACGATAAAGTTGACAGTCTCCTCCAGTGTGTTTCGCGGAATCAGCATCTCCTCAGTCTGCCCGAGTTCATACACCTGATCCACAAGCGGGACGCCTCCCCACTGGCGGAACGCCATGTAGTAAAAGTAGGCGCGCAGGAAGTAGACCTCGCCGGTCAATCGCTCCTTGAGTGACTCCTCTACGGCGGCATCCTCAATGTTGTTGAGGAAAATATTCGCAGAACGAACATTTTCGTAGATTGCTCCCCATGTCGTATGGCTCAACTCATCATCCGTATAGGTTCCCATGTTGCTGGGACTGATGTTGGACTGTACAACATCGATGGTACCGCGCCCGTGAATGAAATGTGATTCATCGGCGTGAGAGGACATCATGGTCTCCCCGAAGCCCCTTCCCATGCCGACATACAGCTCATTTACGTACGCTTCCGTTAATGCTGGGTCCTGCCAGACATTCTCTTCCGATACCGTATCCAAAGGCTGTTTGTCCAGGATCGAGGTATCGCAAGCCGTCATGGCAAGGAATACAAAACAAACGAGTGTTGATGTATAAATAAATTGCTTCATAATGATCATTTACTTTTGCTTAGAATGATACGGATAAACCGACATTGATAATTCGCTTCTGCGGGTAATACTGACCATTACCGGCGCCGGCTTCGGGATCCATAAACTTGATCTTGCTGAGTGTGGCAAGGTTGAAGCCGTTGGTGTAGACCCGCATGCTCCGCATACCCAGCCTGTCAAGCAGGTCGGTGGGCAGGTTGTATCCAATCTCAACCGTTTTCAGGCGAATGTAGTCGGTCTCTTCCAGGAAGTAGGTATTGGCATTGCTGGCCCAGTACTCATCACCGCGGTTCCACGTGCGTGGATCGGTGGTGCTGGGTCGGTCAGGAGATCCGTCTCCGTCAAGGTCTCCTATCCATCGGTTATCCGCAAAATCGGCACGGAAGTTTCCGATCTCTCCAGATTCGGTCTGCGTGTAGACCACGCCGCCTGTCGCGCCCTGGAAGAACACGATGAAATCGAAGTTTTTGTACGAGGCGGAAAACTCAAGTCCCCCGGTAAACTTCGGAACATCGGTTTTGTCAATCCGCTTACGGTCGTCGGCGGTAATCTCGCCGTCGCCGTTCAGGTCTTTAAAAATCACGTCACCGGGTCGGGCACCATCCCAGTGTGCTGAGTTGTCGATCTCATCCTGGGTTTGATAGATACCGTCTGCTACGTAATAGAGACTGGTAAACATCGGGTGGCCGGTGGACTGCTGCCATTCGGGCGCGCCCGGGGCCTCATCCCAGAACTTGATTTCGTTCAGCGCATAGGTTCCGTTCAGGGTTACATCGTAGAAGAAATCGTTCCCCACCTGGTTGCGGTAGGTGATGGATCCGTCATATCCCCAGCTGCGAACCTCACCGATATTTTCGCGCGGAAGGGTGAGTCCTGATGTCTGCGGAACGGAAGCGTTGCGCCACCAGAGAATGTCTTCGCGGAGGTAGTCGTAGTAGTCGAAGGTCAACGAAATATTGTCGTTGAGCATCGTTGCATCGATACCTACGTCAAGCTGGTTTGCAACCTCCCAAGTAACTTCCGGATTCGGTACCCGAGTCTGGTAAACGGAGGGTTGAATAGATCCGCCGCCCATCACGCGCCCGTCTCCAAAACCGTAAGGCGCGAGATACTGGAAGGGTTCGATACGGTCGTTACCGGTTTGTCCCCAGGAGGCGCGCAGTTTCAACTCATTAATGAAACCGACGTTGTCGGAAAAGAAATCTTCTTCCGAAATTCTCCATCCCGCTGAAAATGCTGGGAAGAATCCAAATCGTCCCTCTTCAGGGAAGATATAGGAACCGTCATAACGGCCGACAAACTCGAACAGGTACTTGTCCTGGTAGTCGTAATTAACTCGCGTAAAGTAGTTCAGTCGCGCACCACTTGAAGCACTTCCGTCATTGTCTTTTTCTGAATCGCCGCCGGCAAACATCTGGTCTACCTGATCGGAGATGTAGTAGCGACGGAATGCATTAAACCAGTTGCTTTTAAAACGGGTCTGCTCGGTACCCAGCAGGAAGCTGGTGGAGTGATCCCCGAAATCGCGCTGATATTCCGCAACAAGATTCAACAGTACGTTGTAGCCTTCACTTGACTCCTGGAAAAGTCGTGGTTCGGGGAATCCGCGGGGGGCTCCCGTCAGGAACTGCTCCGGATCCGCGTTATCACCCGCGTTTTGGTAGGCTCCACTGTCAAACTGGTAGAGTGTCCACGGTGTTTGCCAGTTCTTGACGGACTGAAAGTTCTTGTCGTAGCTCACATTTGCCCGCACGCCCAGGCCTTCAACGCCCGGAATGTCTACATCCAGTCCAAGGTTACTCTGGAAGTAGTATCGCTCGTCGTCAGAGTAGCCCGTTTCCGGGGTGGCTGCTACAACCGGGTTGGTTCCGTTCTCGATATCGGGTCCCGGCAGTCCATTGGGCCATCGGGCCGGCAGGTGTGGCTTCCCGCGCATCGTAAAGCGGAAAATACTGCCCGCTGAACGGTTCGGGAAGTTGCGGTCTTCCAGGCGGCCGGAGACATCGAACCGCAGGCTGATGTTGTCGTTAATCTGCCCGTCGATGTTGCTGCGGAAGTTGTACTGGTTGTAACGGGTGGCGCTGTTTTCATAAAAGCCATCTTCAGTAAGACCTCCGAAAGAGAGGAAATAGCTGACATTTTCACTTCCCCCGGAAACGGACATGTCGGCCTTGGTCTGGTACGACATCGGCTTCAGCACTTCTGCAAACCAGTCGGTATCCGGATATAGCCACGGATCATATTCCGGGTGATCGGGATTTCCATATCTCTGAATCTCATCCTCAGTATAGCTCAACGGGCGACCGCGATAGTGATCGATCTCATTAAGCATGCTCAGGTACTGCTGGGCATCCGCCATCTCCGGAATACGGGTTGGCTGGTTAAACCCCTGGTTGAATTTGAGATTAAACTGAGGTCCGCCTGCAAGGCTGGTTCCACGCTTGGTGGTCACCAGAATAACACCGTTAGCAGCCTGTGAACCGTAGATGGCTGCGGTAGCATCCTTGAGTACACTGATGCTCTCAATATTTTCCGGGTTCAGGCGGTCAAGTCCGCCGGAACGATTCGGAACCCCGTCGATTACGACAAGAGGAGCATTGGTATCGAGTCCGTCACCGCGATCATCATCGAGCGTAGAGTTACCGCGAATGCGAATAGTGGATCCGTCATAGCCGGGTTCTCCACTGCTGTTTACGGTAACAAGCCCTGGAATGCGGCCGCCCAGCGTATTGGAAACATTGCTGGTAGGCACCTTCTCCAGATCTTCGCCGCCAACCGCGCTTACGGAGCCGGTCAAGGTTTCTTTCTCGCGTTCACCGTAACCCACAACTACAAGCTCTTCTCCTGAAACGGTTTGTGGCATGAGCGTCACATCGATGGAGGTGCGGCCGTTGATGGGTACTTCCTGTCGCTGGAACCCGACAAATGAAAAAATCAGGGTATCCTGCAGGGAAGGTACATTCAGTTCCCAGTTGCCGTCGACTCCCGACGTGGTACCGGTGGTAGTCCCCTTCACAATAATATTAACACCGGGGATGGTTTCACCTTCATTGTCGGTAACCTGCCCGCTGACGGTTTCCATATTCTGGTTCTCTTCCTTCTCGGGAACTTCAGCACGAATAATACCAAACAACCTGTTATCCAGTTGTTTGAGGGCCAGCGGATATCCGTGGATCACATTTTGGACCCCTTTCATGATACTGTTTTCAGTCAGCACAACCTCCCGATCGATCCGCTTGGACTCCAGCAGGCGATCTTCATAAAGGAAAACAACATCATACTTCTTTTCGATATCTGCCAGTGCGTCACTGAGTAGTGTCCCCGATTCCACCAGATGTACTTTTTTCTGGTCGTTCAGGGTAAACACATTGTCAATCTTATCCTGTGCAATTGCATCCGGCACGAGCATGCAGAACACAACCAGGACGCTAAAAATAGATTTAAGTATTTTCATAATCCCTGTATTTAGTGCTTTAACATTGTAGTTGTGGTTATAGGTTGTATGTTTGGTCTGTTGCGGTTTTTGATAGAAAACCCCCTTTGTTGTTAATTAAGATTTCCGAAATAGACCTTCCCGTCGGACAGGGAGACCTCCTCGTCCATCACTTCTGAAATGGACTGGGTCAGATACTCCAGATCCTTTAGTTGTATTGTTCCGGTCAGTTTGCGTTCGTAAAGTTCTTCGTCGTTCACCACGACATCCACACCATAGGTATATTCGATTCGGTAGATAAGATATGACAAGGGCGAGCTGTCCAGTATCAGCTTTTGGTCAATCCATGAGGTGTAGATATCAAGATTTTTATGAGAGCTGATGTTGACCTCTTGCGCATCCCTGCTGAATTGAGCCATTTCATTGGGCTGCATGATATACTCTTTCGATTCGGTGTCGCCTCCCTCAGCATCGCTGCTTTTCCGGATCGACACCTTGCCCTCTTCCAGTCCCACGCGGGTGTCTTTTTCACTGGTTGCTACTACAAATCGGGTTCCCATAACTTCTACGACACCGTCATCGGTAATAACGCGGAAGGGAGGCTGGTTGCCCTCTTTCCTGCTGACAATCGTGAAGTAGGCTTCCCCCTCCAGGTACACTTCCGTGAGATTGCCGCGCACCCATCCTGCCGGGTAGGTGATAGCAGAATTGGCGTTCAGGCGTATCGTGGAGCCGTCGGACAATGCAATCGTTTTTTGTTGTTGGAAATCGGTTTCAATGGTCCTCCATTCCAGCTGGGCCTGCTGCTCCGAGTTCGCCTTCTGGTTGGACACGATATTGTAGGATACCACGCCCGCCAGTGCAGCCACCAACATAGCCGCGGCAATTTTAAGGTACCAACTGCCCCGCTGCCGGCGCTGAGCAGAAGAAACTGCATATCTTTTGAGACTGTTTTTCTGGTCTATCCGCTGTTCAAGCTCATCCCATTCCCTGTTCAAATCCAGTTCCTGAGACCCGGTGTTGACGAAATCGATTCCAAGCACCTCTTGCTGCGCACGCCGCGCCAGCTGTTCATTCCTGGCGCTGGCAGAAACCCACCGATCCCATTTTTTCATCTCCTCCGGGGATCCGGACCCTTTGGCCCACCGGATAAACGACAGGTTATTTGTTAATTCTTCTACCGATGAAATCTCCATTATCCAAACCTATTCGGTTATAAAAATTCTTTCTTAAACATAATCAGATAATAAAGAGCACCAGTTGGTTGCTTTGTAATGGATTTTTTTAAAAAAAAGTTGTGACCCGGCAATAACGATGTTAACTGGGCCTGTACAGCAACAGCAGGAGTATTAATTAAGGGAGGAGCGGGGAAACTTTAACCCGGATTATTCACGAAGTAGAACAAATTACGGCTTAAGCCAATGATATTATGATATCCAGCGATAGTACCCGGTAGCTCAAATTTGGGTATCCTCACAAATAGCTGCGGAATTGGGCCGTGCACTTCGTTGAAGTAAACATGAGGTGCTCACTGTACACCTGTACTACTCCGCGGTCATGTTTCCTTCGCCTCGTGCACAACCAAATTTCCTGGTGAATAATCCGGGTTAATGAACGGTAGTGTGGTTGCCAGGCTGGTTTTTGGGCATACAAAAAAACATCCTGGCCACGAAAGAGGGTTACCAAATCGTTTCCAGGAAGCCGTGGTACCAACACCATTAGGAATAAGTTTATGGTAGGGATAAAGTGCAGTAGAAAAGCTACATGATCGCCTCCCAGGAGGAGATAAACGTACGACCTTCCAATTGCTTTTTAAGTGCCTTAACCCCTTTTGACACGTAGTTGCGTGCGGTCTGGTAATTAATCGACATAATTTGCTGGATTTCTTCGTATCCCATGCCGTTAAAATATTTCAGGAAAATCGCCTCCCTGTGCCGGTCGGGAAGTGCATTCAACGCGTTGACAAGGGCCTCGGTCTGCTCCTGATTCTGTTCCCTGCGGATGATCAAATCTTCTTTGGTAAATGATATCGAGCTTGAATACGAAATGATATCCTCAGTACTGACGGTATGAAATTCCCGGTCGATCGCCTTGAATACATCTCTCCGGAGCGAAATCCACAGGTAGGCTTTTACATTCGAGCTGTCTGCCAGGTGCTGCCTGCGGTCCCATATTCTGAAAAAAAGCTCCTGGACACAATCTTTAGCCAGGAACCTGTCTCCGCTCAACCGGTAGGCATACAGGTACAGGTCATGGTAATGGCGTTCGAACAGCTGTTTTAACGCTGCTCGATCTCCACTTTTTAATAATTTCCAGATTTGTACATCCGGCACCAGATCCAGATTATCCGGTCGGTTCATGTAGTACCCTTTCCCTTATTAGCTGCGATGACCACCTGAGACAGGCTGTTATTTTTATCTTAAGTCACTCACTGAAACCACTTCCTGAGAATAAAAAATAAGTGTTAATAATACAAGAATACTCCAGCCGCTTTCTGCCGGAACCGGTAGTTTTAATGGTACCTGATCACATATTTCCTGTTTACTTCCATGGCCTCCACGCGAGTGCTTTTTCCATCGAACCATGTAATCTCAATTCCCGTCACCGGTCCGGCGGACCCCATAACCTGTACTTTGCTGTGCTGGGACCGGTATCCTGTCCCGGCCTGTATTTCGCGCCACGGTCCCCGCGATCCATCTTCGTATAACAGCCGGATTCCAGAACCGACCGCTTCCCGGTTTTCGGGCGGGCCCACAAGTTGTACGCGTATTCCCGGTTTTTCTGACCGGTTTAAAAACAGCTTGGTGCTATCTCCATTTTGGGAGACTGCCAGGTCCGTTTTGCCATCTCCGTCGAAATCCGCCGCTGCCGATCCCCGCTGATCCCCGTAAATTTCCAACCCGCTCTGATGTCCCTTTTTAACATTGAAATTACCCTCTCCATCCCCGAGCAGCATCAGGCCACGTCCTGCATCCGCCCGCGGTATTGTGGGAGGAAACGGGAAAAAATTCTGGCTCAAAAACAGGTCTTCATTCCCGTTGTTGTCAAAGTCGGCCACCACGGCCTGGAATGCGGTGCTGAACTGCGCTTCCAGGGGGAGCGGATGCGGCTCAAAGCCCTGTTCGGTATTCAAAAAGAGAACGTGCTCCACCATATTAACCTCTTTCGATGGAATTCGGCTGAAGTCCTGCCCGAAAATATCGGCCAGTGACGAACGGGCAAACCGCTCGTGCGTGTTGACATAGCGGTAGATAAACGGCAGAGAATCGAACTCGTACAGCTTTTTCCGGGGGACATACCGGCCGGTGGCCGGCTCAACATAGCTGTCTATAATATCCAGCACTCCGTCCATATTAAAATCCTGGTAGTATAGTTTCAATGGCTGTTCATTTTCCAGCTGATAAACGCTGTTTTTACCAATGTTGGTTGCTACGATATCCGGGCGACCGTCATTGTTGAAATCGCCGGTTGTGATGCCGTTCCACCATCCCCGGTAGCCAGCCAGTTTCTGGTCTGAACTGCGGTCGTTAAAGTTGCCCTCCCTGTTTTCAAGGAGCACGATCGAATCCCACTCGCGGGCAAGCAGCAGGTCCGGGTCACCATCCCGGTCATAATCACTGAATACCGCCCCGGAGACCAGCCCGATACCAGACAGCTTGCGCGAGTTAACCTGGTCGAGTATAAACGTGCCGTTTTCGTTGAGGAACAACCTTGATGAAGCGTCCTCGGGATAACGGCCAGGGATAAAGCTACCGCCCACGAACAGGTCTACATCCCCGTCACCGTCGTAGTCGGCGGCGGCTATGGGACCCGTGCTGGAAAGGATCCCGGGAATATCATGCACAACAGAGGCGCTTTTTGCCGGTATCTTCACCTGTAGTGCTGATGGGGTCCCGGGATCGCCCCCCTCAAAATTGGAGTACCCCAGGACAAGCTGGAATTGCCCCTCCTCCCCCCATCCGATGACAGCGGTCTGATCACCCGGGGCTTCCGTCGAGACCCCATCGATTGAAGTGGCGTGAAATTCCCCGTCTCCCCTGTTGGAATAGATCCCGATCAAGCCTCCTCTTCCGGACGTTACAAACAGGTCGTCATCCCCATCCCGGTCATAATCCAGCCAGGAAACGCCGGGACCCTGTCTACTTAATTTTCGCGGCAGTAGCGGTTGTACCATGAAATCGTCATACGGTGCTTCGTGATGAACATGGTTGATCCGGTCCGATATATCTTCAAACATCGTCTCAAGGTTTTCGGGGTATGTACTGTCAACGTCTTTTTCGGCCTGGTTCACGCCGGGCTGTTCAACTTCGTATATCCTGTTTGCCCGGAGATTGTCGACTGTACTCTTTTTGCCGTCAGGCCAGCGGATGACAAGCTGGTGGTCCGGGTTATCTTTATCAGCGGCAAACCAAACTGTCTTTTGGGATCCCGATACGTAGTCGCCCCCGGAGGTCACCTCTTTTTGCTGGGGAACGGGGCCGCCGCGCAGCTCAACTTTGGCCCCTACTCCCGCGGTATTGGGTTCAAGTCCGATGAGCTGCACGGCGATCCGCGGGGCATTGGACCGGTTTTCGTAGAGCGAAGCCCCCTGGTTCAGCCGGTTTATCACCAGATCGGGATCTCCGTCGTTATCGAGGTCGGCCACGGCCATTCCCAGCGATATATCCTGATCCGTAAATCCCCATTCGGCACTCTTGTCGGTAAAAGTCAAGTCCCCGTTATTCCTGATCATCTTGTTCGGCAGGTTCAATACCGGGTATTTCAGCAGGTCACCCGAACCCGGTTTCATTTGATCCCGCCGCTGCATCTCAATCTGGGTGTCCATATCCTGGTAGTCATTCCCGTTCCCGGTCGTAATCAGCAGGTCCTCGTACCCGTCGAGATCGATATCCAAAAATTTGGTGGCCCACGACCATTCTGTTGCCTCCAGGTCACCCAGGTATGAAATCTCGGCAAACGTGTGGTCGCCCCGGTTCAGGTACAGCGAGTTCCGATTGTATTGCGGGCGGCCATCAATGGGATCGAGATAATCGGAGATCTGCCGCATCCTGTGCTCGTGATCAGCACTTAACATTTCGGTAACGAATATATCGGTCCGCCCGTCCCGGTTAATGTCTGAAAAGTCGACCCCCATGGAAGAGAAGCTCATGCTGCGAATGGCATTCCTGCGAATTCCTTTAAACGTTCCGTCGCCCTGGTTTATCCAGATGCGGTCCGGGGTCCAAAAGTCGTTGGCCACATACAGGTCGGGGTGGTGATCACCGTTGATATCGTAAAATTTTGCCGTTAACCCCCAGTCACGGGACAATCCTTTTCCCTCCCCGTCATAATTGATGAACCGCTGGTTCAGGTTTTCGGCCTTTTGGAAATATCCCTTCCCATCGTTGAGGTACAGCTCATCCTCCTCTCCATATTCGTTGCGGTAGGATTGACCCTCCGTTTCAATAATCCCGAAATACTCATCGTAGGGTGGAAGTACTACCAGGGAATCGCCCCTTTTTTCCACGGTGTTTTGGAGTGCCAGCTCGTCAGCAGTAAAGATATCCCGGGCGGTTTTCAACTTGTAGTTGGTGATATAGAGATCCAGGTCCCCATCCCCGTCAATATCCGCCATCGCCATTGTGTTGCTTCCTTTTGAAGGCCCAAGCCCGCTGTTTTCCCGCCGTTCAAAATACCCCTTCCCATCGTTGATATAGAGTTCATTCCGTTTTGAGAGAGAAGTTGCCAACAGATCCTGGTCCCCGTCTCCATCCACATCCTCAAACAGGACGCCCGAAGTGTTGTATCCTTCGAGCGCCACGCCCGACTCGTCCGTAATATCGCTGAACTGGAGTCCTCCCAAATTTTTATACAGTTTATTGGGGCCGTTCAGCTGCCCAAAATAGAGGTCGACAAGCCCGTCGTCGTCTACATCCGCGGCGGCCACTCCCGATCCGTTGAGATAGTTCCTGTTTTCCAGCACATCCTGGTCCGACACCCGGTTGATGAACTCAATATTTGTCGACGACGGGTTAAGCTGACGAAACCCGGTGCCGCCCCAAAATCCCGGTGAAAGTTCCGCCCAGCGATAGTCCTCTTCCTGGTGCCACTGCAGGTCGCTGTCCGGTGAGCATCCCGCCCAAACCCCGACAACTATTAAAAACAGGGATAATGTTTTAATACAGGTTCGATTCACGTTTGATAAATTGATTGCAAACAATTGGTTAGCTTTATTTCCGTGATAGAATCATATCCTTAGTTATACAGCCGGCCCCGGGTCTTCACTGCCGGAAGATGACAACTTCATTCCGCCCCGTGCGATTGATTTTCCAACACCAAAAAACAGGGTCCCCCTCTCCACTGCTCCGAATTTCGGCTGGTATTTGCGAAGGGGCCTTCCGGGAAGCTGCCCAACACAATATCCGGCCTTCCGTTGCCGGTCCAATCTGCTACATCCATCGTCAGCCATCTTCCCGCACCGGCCGCCGGGTGATGGTATGGGATAAAAGACAGATCTCCCTGATTCTCGAAATAAATAAAGCCCTCTTCCGGACTATTCGTATAATCGGCAAAATAGGAAATTACGGCGATATCCAGCCGGCCGTTACCATTGAAATCCCGGGCTTTTGCATTGTATGCACCGTTTACCGGGTAGAACCACGCCTCTGTGAATTCGCCGCGGCCATCATTCAAATAAATATAGACGCCGTGATACGGCTTCAGCGTCTGGGAAAAGTCGGCATTATCTCCACTGGTATACAGGATATCCGGGTTTCCATCCTGATTGAAATCATGGACTTCAAACGAACTGGACCCGGCGGTAACCTCGAACCGGAGCAATGTCTGCCTGTGGAACTCCCCTGCTCCCCTGTTTTCAAAAAGATATATCGCCTGTTCAGTTTGGGTACAGAGTGCCAAGATATCCCGGTGGCCATTCCGGGTATAATCCATTACATGCGACTGAATGCAGCCCGGCCGGTCGATCAGTATCTTTTTTTCGTGTTGGACCTTGTTCCCAATATTGTCCATCCAAAACAGGTTTCCGGCACGGTGCCCGAACTCGTTGACCAGCAGGTCGTCTGATCCATCTCCATCCAGGTCCGCAAGCTGACTTTCCACAGGGCGGGCTATACGATCCCAGAGAACGGAATCCACCTGCATGACCTGATCTTCGGCATCATAACGTGCGTACAGCACCGACCCATATGGGGCATCACCCGGGTACAGGTTTCCGATCAGGGTAATTAAGATCTTGCGTGGTCCCGGCTTCATAGTATCGCCGAGAATCTTAATATGGGAGACCGGCGAATCGGTGTCGTAAAGCTCCACCTCCTCCAGCTCTTGATTGAAAATCAATATCCTACTTTCATTAGCTTCTCCAATGAATAACACCCGGTTCCCAGGATCAAATGCAACTGCAGTAACCGCCGGGAAGTCTGGCGGCATCATACGCGGCGTACGGGATCTGAAGTAAAGTGAGTCGACCGTTATCCGGGGTTTCGCTTCGTTCCTTGCTAATTTGCGAGGGGCAGCAGACAGGTAAAAAGCACGAATTTTTTGCCACTCTTCCTCACTAACCCTGGGTTCCGCCGGATACACGCTGTCAGGGATGTAGGGATTTTTTTGCGGGTCACGTGAACCACTGCTCGTCGAGGGATCATCGATTCCCAGAAAGGGAGCCATTGCCCCCAGCGTCTCAAAACGCCAGGTTTGCCAGGGCAACAGCCCGGGACTCGGGTACTTGTGGCAGCTGCTGCAGTGTATCTCGGACAACCGTCTCCCTTCCGGTATATCGGGGTCAGGACCGGTATCGGCAGCAGACTGTTGTTTCTTATTCTCGAATGGTCCGGGAACGAGCAGCAGCTGAAACAAGAGCGCCGTTACCAGCAGCACCGCAGAAACCGTTATCATAAACTTCAATTCCCTGCCCATATTAAATGTTCCGTAATTGTATTCCCGGCACCGGGTTCTGGCGATTCAGCCTGCCTGTTCAAAAAATTGAACCAACCAGTGGTTTCGAAAAACTTTTTTCTTCATTTTACCTACAATTGCCAACATCAACAAGTGCAATATCCACATCTGCCTATGTCCGGCTCAACAAAAAATATTCAGGGCGCCCGCCTGAGATTATTATATATCGCCATTGGCGGCCTGGCTGTTATTCTGCTTGCGGGCATTGGCTATTATTCCGGTTTCTACAAAATGGAATTTCTTTCGGGTCCCAACATTGAACTGGTTGACGTAACAAAACGGGCCGGACTCGATTCCTACAGGCGAGCCCCGATTTACGGGGCCAATCCCAGCTACCTGGAAGTAATGGGCGGAGGAGTAGCCGTGGCCGATATTGACAACAACGGCTGGGAGGATCTCTTCTTTACGGGTATGCCCTCTTTTGATCCGAATTATCCACAACCATACTCACAATCGGCCCTTTACCTGAACCGGAGAGACGGAACATTTGAAAACCGAACCGCAGAAGCGGGACTAAATAATATCCGCGGCTACCCGATGGGGGCGCTCTTCTTTGATTTTGACAATGACGGCAGCCAGGACCTTTATATTGCTGCATACAACGGCGGACAGCTTTTCAAGAATCACGGGGGAACTTTTACCGATATTACAGCCTCGGCGGGCGTTGCATTGGACGGACTTTGCGGAGCCCTCCCCTGCCTTGCAGCTGCCGCATCTGCCGGAGATTATAACCGGGACGGGCACGTGGATCTTCTGGTAATTAACAATGTTGACTGGGATATTAACAGTCCTGCGCACTACGGGAGGGGGGCGCTCATCCCGGTGGATTATAACGGGCAGTCCTCCGTGCTTTTCCGAAACAACGGGGATGGCACGTTTACCAACGTAACAGATGAGACCGGCATAACAAACCGTGATGAAACCGGTTACCGTGAGAATGGAAAGGGCCTTTCTTCCATCTGGTCTGACTTTAACAACGACGGGTGGCCCGATATCTATATCACGAATGATATGTCGCCCAACAGGTTGTACCTGAACAACGGCGAGGGGACCTTCCTTGAAATAGGCAAGGCGGGGTTTGTCGATGAGTACAAAAGCAGCATGGGAGTGGATGCCGCCGATTTTAACCACAGCGGATACATGGACCTGGTTATGACCAACCTGGCGCCCCAGATGACCACCCTGTTCAGGAATTATGGAAATCTTCGGTTCGATCTTGCCACTTTCTACACCGGCATAATACCGAGCGCCCGCTCTTCTGGCTGGGGTATCACATTTGTTGACCTTGACCTGGACGGGCACCTGGACCTGGCGATGGCAGGCGGGCCTATCTGGGATCAATATGAGGAGGCGGAAAACCTCTTTTTTAAAAATACCGGCAATAGGGGATTTGAAGATGTTACGGAGAGCGTCGTACAGTTTCCAAATAACCAGCTCACCCGCGGGCTGGCTGTGATCGATATGGATCGCTCGGGGACACCGGATCTCATCTTTTCCAATATTGACGGGGCTGCCCCGCAGCTGCTTCTGAACCAGACTGCTGGAAACAACTGGATCAAAATTGATCTTGAAGGGACGGTTTCCAACCGGGATGCGATCGGTGCCCGTGTTTCTATTGAGCGAAAAGATGGATTAACCCAACATCAAATTGTCTCGGCGGGCAACTCCTACCTGAGTTCGGGCAGCAAATCACTGTTCTTTGGGCTGGGGAGATCAGTCATTAAAAAACTTTCCATCCAATGGCCTTCGGGGCGGACCGATACGCTGAAGGGGCCAGAACTTAATCTGAATGAAATTCTGCATATCCGCGAAGGCCGAAGTACCAACGACCCAACGGAGGTCACTGCCCATTTCAAACCCTGAGTGGTACTCTGTTGCCATAGCAATTTTACTGAACCCCGCATTTTTGAGCCTGGGTCAACCACTCAAAATGAACACAAGCAAGGATGATTAGGAAGACCCTACGGGGAAGAGCGTGACTTTTGTGAACGTCCTAACCCGGGTTTCTCACGAGTATTTTGGATAAAATCATGTAACTTCATGGATGACCATAACTTATCCCATTTTTTACTGCCAAATCATCATTACAGTTCGTAACAGGCTGCGAAATGGGCCTTTCAGCTGCGTTGAAGGACAAATCACCTGTTCAATGTACCAACGTACGCCTGCGCGGCCCTTTGCCCTTCGCCTTGTTAAAAAAATTCTTGGTGAAATCCGGGCTAAGTGTCAACGAGATCTACGAAGGGCAAGGCACCTGAAACAGCCCCCGATCTCCTTCACTGTTCACATAGGGAAAGGTTTTACTGAGAATTCCTCCAAAATATCCGACCCCGTTTTCAATATTGGATACCCCTTCAGGTAAAGCGATCGTATGGCGGTCAAGGGAAAGAAAATCCACCCATTCAGGACCGCCCGAGGCCACAAACACATTCCGCTCGGTCACGGTAATGCCACAATACATTTCACGGATCATAGAGCGCCCGAAATCGGGATTAATCGAAACCCGGTAGGTTGACGGCGGAATAAAGACACTCTGTTGCAGAAAGGGAAACGAAACCTCAACTGTTTTCCCGGTTTCATCGTAGAGTATGCGGTAGACCACCTGCACATCAGCCAGCCGTTCAACTTGCCGAATAGTCAGGATATCGGCTCCGAATTCAGGTTCACTAAATTGCGGGACCGGGAAATCCTGCGGGAGCGTAACTTCTGCGTAGCTGTTGCGGCCAGCGGAGTCGGTTACCGAAATCCGGTATCTCTCTCCGGGCAGAATCTGCATGGTCGACCAGAAAATATAGGCGTACCGATTGCCCGCATATCGAAAAAGTGAATCCCTCATGGTACCGAGTTGACCACTTTGCAGGTGTTCAAGCGCCACCACGGGGACCGGCAGTCCGGGGGACAGGCCTATAGTTTCTCGAACCGGCATCACCCGTACCCACTGGGTGTCGGCCGATACATCCAGGTACCCGTTGATGGAAAAGAAATGTCGCTCATTTTCCCGAACCGGCTCAAAAGGCTGTTCACAGGATGAACCAACCACCCACAAACTGCATAGAAAAAGCGCAACGAACCCGAAACTACTGGTCATATTTCGTGTAAATTTGCGGAGTGGGATCATCAGCGGTACCCGAGTTTTATAGAAAGATAGGGAGCCAGGGGCAGCTGATCTACCCGCCGGTGAGTGTAAACATCATAATAGAAAAGGTTGTTGTTGTCATACAGGTTTACTGCCCCGATCTGCAGTGCCAGGCTGGCGGTTTTAAATCTGAACGAGCGTTCTAGCGAAATATCCAACCGGTGATAGGCCGGGGTCCTACCCTGGTACGGCTTTTCGAGAATGACACGCGAGGTGCCGAATGCCCGTTTCAGATCCGGGAGCCGCTCGTTATAGAAAAATATTTCGTCAAACCCGATCGGTCGCGTAAACGGCACCCCGGTGCCAAACTCCCAGCGAAATGCAAACTCGTACGCTCCAAGCGACATGCTCATCAATCCATTGAGTTTGTGCCGGCGATCATGCGGGGGATGATAGTGCTGGACCGGTTCTCCAAACCAGATGCTGAAATGATCTTGCGCGGACTGGTACTCCGTCCATGTATATCCATAGCCCAGGAATCCATACCACTTGTGATAATTTAATTCAAGGCGGATATCACTACCGTAGATGCGCCCGTTGGCCAGGCCCAGATCGGTCGTGAATTCCGCCAGCGTGCTCCAGATTGCCACCGGGATGTTTCGCAACCATTTATGATACGCTTCCACCGTAAAATGAATACCCCGACCCAGCGCCTGGTTCCACCCCATCAGCGCATGGATGGATTCTTTTTTAGCTGTTCCAACCGGGGCGGGCATCCAAGCGGTAAAAACAGAACTGGCGTCTCTGGTATCGCTAAGTCCCACAAGCGACTGCGTATAGCGGCCTAACGCCAAATTCAACGCGGCATCCTCCCTATTGCGCGGCTGCCAGGTAACTCTGAAGCGGGGTTGCAACCCTGTCTTATAATTTTCCCGGTAGAGTGTAAAAACTGTTCCCGGGTACAGCCGTAACTGTCGACCCACAGGTATGGTGGCTTCCAAGTAGCCTCCTCCGTTCAACAGATGAGCAGCCGCCAGCTGGGGCACCTGAAACTGGTCCCTGAAATCGTACTTCAGCGACTGAATGTGTACAAAAAGTCCATAGTTGAATCTTGTCTGCCGGATATACCGCGTGATGTTGGCATCCAGGTTAAACCGTGTAATCCATGAAAATCTTTCCGGGTCACCGCGGCTGCCCACCGCATTTGACACGTGAGAAAAACCGGTGTTCAGGTCAAACAGCAGGTCGGTGTCAACCGGCAACACAACACACCGACCCCCCAGCAGAAAATTTTTCCACTGGGTCACTTCCGTACCTTCGATATCCAGCTGGCCGCGGTCGAGCGTCCGGAGCGCCAGGGCGGAACAGCGGGAGTCCTGCTCTCCAAAGTGACTTATTTTAAGATACTGGCTTTCAAAATGGACCGGCTGTTTTTCATTGAGCAGCCAGGGACTGGTTTGCTCAACAAGAGAGCGTCGTGCCGAGGCGATGAAGGAGGATTTTTCTTTTTTAACAGGGCCTTCAGCCGCGAGTTCTCCCAGAAACGGGCTCAGACTGACCGCTCCCTTCGGCTGGTAACGATCGCCGTCCCTCATCTTCACGTCCAGCACCGAGGAGAGCCGCCCGCTGTAGCGCGGCCCGAATCCCCCCGCATAAAAATTGACTTCACTGACCAGGTCCGACGGAAATACCGAAAAAAAGCCCAGAATATGAAAAGGCTGAAAGATCAATGTTCCGTCGACCAGTACCATGTTTTCGGTGGGTGTACCACCGCGAATATAAAACTGTCCGCCCCTGTCTCCTGTCGATACAACACCCGGCAAAACCTGGAGGTAGCTGGCAAGATCACCCGTACCCGAGGGAGACGGAACCCGCTGGATCTCCACCGACGATATTTCCTGCCGGCCCGCCTCCAGCCGGGCTGCTCCCCGCAGTGGCGATACGACAAGCTCACTGAGCTGTTCTTCATCCGGTTCCAGGGCTACGCTGACCGTCCGTATCTCTTCTCGTTCCAGTGTCAGTGTATCCTTGAATGTCGTATATCCCACGAAGCTGACCTGGAAGAGGTACAAACCGGGCTGCACATTCGTAATCTGATAAAATCCGTTGTTGTCGGTGGCCATCCCGCGGCGAATCTCCTGCTCGCCTCCCGGTTTTTGAAGGACTACGTTGGCTCCTTCCAGTGGGCGTGCCGAGGCGCGGTCTGTCACTATTCCCTGCACCAACGAAGACTGCGCAGCCGATTGAATGGGAGCGGCAGCAAAACCGGTCAGTACACCGAGGAATAGGTGTAGCAAGGTGCTATGAATCTCTAAACGGGAATACATTATGTTATCGTTAGCGAAATTCGCCCGCCTGACGTGAGATAACCTCACGAATCTCTGCTCATGCTTCCTCAAACGGTGGTAAAAAAGAAGCAGGTCCAACGCCATCGGACCTGCTTCACAATTATGAACTGCTTTTCAGCATTTTACGGGATTAATATCCCGGGTTCTGCACCAGCTGGTCGTTTCGATTGATCTCGTCAAACGGGATCGGTGCAAAATAGTGGCTGTCATCCCACGCCCTGTCTTGCACGTGCAGGGTGGGATCATAGGTGTAATTGGAATATGTGCTGCGATCCCTGGGATCGGTCGCTTCCGCAGTTATCAGGATACCACGGGCGTCTTCATACTTGGTGGGAGCGGTTTTCCACCTCCGGATATCGAACAGCCGGTGTTCTTCACCAAAAAGCTCCACACGACGTTCATTTTGGTACCGCTCAATCAACGCCTGCCCGCTGTCGGTGATGTCGGGCATGCCCGCCCGTTCCCGAATCATGTTGATGGCATCCCTTGCATTTTGCTCTTCTCCAAGTCCGATGCACGCTTCAGCATAGTTGAGTATCACTTCCCCGTAACGAAAGTAGATCCACGGGGTTTCCTGCCGCTGTTGTGGCGGCAGCGTGGGATCGATAAATTTCCGCAAATAATAGCGGGAATAGCTGCCGTTCCAGTCCTCTATCGGACCGTTTCGGGTATCAACCCCCACAACTTGCGAGTTATCCGGGAGCGTCACCCGTTCAAACGTCTGGATGTTTCCGAACGCGTCATACGGTTCCCTGAAGGAGGGAGGCGTTACCCAGGGAGCCCCGTCAAAAAGGATAGAGGCATAAAGGCGGGGGTCCCGGTTGGCATAGGGATCGGAGGCGTGATCCGGGTTGTTCCAGTCGAACGCAGTGCCGTCAGCCATCTCGTAGGCGTCGACCAGCGACTGCAGCGGGGTGTTACCAGCCCACCCGCGATAACCGTTCGGACCGTTAAACTGGTGGGGCAGGAAGCGATCCTGCCAGTCGCGGCTTCCGAGGAAAAAGCGCGCCATGATTGTCTCTTCATGATCTTCATTTACAATAAAGATCTGCTCATAATTCGTGGCGGGATCACCCTGAACCCGTTCAAAGAGGCTGTAGATTCCCATATTCATTACGGCTTCGGCAGCATCCTTGGCAGCCTGGTAGCGAGCCTCCTGGCTGCCGGAGGTGTACCCCGTCACTTCAGGATTTGAACCGATGGGATCCGCAAACAGGTCGCTGGCCGCATGAATCAGTATTCGCGATTTCAACGCCAGTGCCGCACCCCGGGTCGCCCGACCTAAATCGCGGGCTTCCAGCGGGAGCAGGGCTGCAGCGCGGTCGGCTTCTTCCACCACAAAGTTGACGCTCTCTTCGAAGCTGTTCCGCGGAACCAGCAAATCGTCATCAAGCTCAAAGACTTGCGTAACGATCGGGACACCGCCGTAATTTCGGACGAGATTGTGATAGAAAAAGGCGCGCAAAAAATGCGTCTCCCCTTTCACGTGATCTCTGAACTCCTCGCTGACATTGGCCTCATCGATATTGGCCAGCACAATGTTGGTCTGGCGTATGGCGCTGTACAGATGATCCCACCTGAAGTGCCGGAGATCGCCGCGCCCCCAGGCCCCGATATTACTCGGGCTGGAGATGCCCTGCACAATTTCGATCGTGCCGTACCCGTGGATGAAATGCGTGTCATCCGAGAGTGAGGAAAGCTTGACCTCGTCAAGTCCGTGGTGCATTCTTCTGTAAATATCTGCCAGATACAGGTCAATCAGCGCGGGATCCTCCCAAACGGTGTTGTCAGATATCTGGTCCGTGGGACTGAGATTCAGTACGTCTTCGCTGCACGACCCGAATAAAAACAGGATGCAGAGGACGCCCAGAACCTTAAATCGTATTTGATATATAGTGTGTAGTTTCTTCATCGTATTTCCTTTTATCTTCAATAGTTTTAAGGGAGGTGCCCACCCGAGCTGTTGCGGGATCAGGCGGGCACCGGCAAACCGCTAAAATGACAGCGAGAGTCCCAGGTTAACAACCCTTTTCTGCGGGTAGTATGATCCTGAGGCATTGCGTGCTTCCGGATCCATCCAAAAGTCGCTGAACGTCAAAAGGTTGAACCCGTTTGCATATATCCGCAATCGGTCAAGTCCCAACTGGCTTGTGAACGAAGTGGGAGCATTATACCCGATTTCCAGGTTTTTCAGGCGGACGTAATCCGTATTCAGGTAGAAGTAGGTGTTTTGTTGAGAAATCCAGTATTCCTCTTCACGCTGAAATGCTCTCGGTCCCGAGGCATCCGGATTGTCGGGGGTCCACCGGTTTTCCGCAAACTCCTGGAAGTAGTTCCCAAAATCTCCGGACTGGGTCTGCACCCATTGAGAAGCGCCTGCCGCACCCTGGAAGAATACGACAAAGTCGAAGGACTTGTACTGGCCACTGATGTTTAATCCCCCGTTCCATTTTGGAAGATCGGTTCTCTCCACCCGGATTCGGTCATCTGAATTGATTACACCGTCATCATTCACATCTTCAAAAATAAGATCACCGGGTCGGGCATTATCCCAGTGGGGGTAGTTATCTACTTCCTCCTGGTTGCTGAATACACCGATGACGTTGTACAAAAGCGGAGCTTCCATCATTCTTCCCGTCGACTGTTGCCACTCGGGAGCTCCCGGCGGTTCATCCCAGTACTGGATTTCGTTGGTAGCATAGCCACCATTAAGCGCAACATCGATCAGGAAGTTGGAGCTCAGCTGCTTGCGCCATGAGATGGAGCCATCGAATCCCCAGCTTTTCACTTCACCGATATTCTCCCTCGGGAGTTCAAGGCCAGCTGTCTGCGGAACAGAGGCGTTTCTCCACCACAGGATATCTTCCCTCAGGTAGTTGAAGTAGTCGAATTCTATCGACAACTGGTTGTCAAAGATTGCTGACTCTATGCCGACGTCAAACTGGTTGGCTACCTCCCATGTTACATTTGGATTTGGCGTGCGACCCGGAAAAATACTCTGCATCACCGAGTTGTTGAAGATATATCCCCCGCCAAACGTATAGGTGGAGAGGAACTGCCATTCTTCGATACGGTCATTGCCCGTCTGTCCCCAGGAAGTACGTAGCTTCAGCTCGTCAAAAAAGTCGCCCGTAGCATCCTGGAACCAGTCTTCCTGGCTCAGTCGCCATCCCAGGGAGAAAGAGGGAAAGAAACCGAACCGTTCGCCCTCGGGAAAGATATAGGACCCGTCGTACCGACCGACGAATTCGAAGAGATACTTGCTCTGATAGTTGTAATTCAGGCGGGTAAAATAGTTGAGCCGGGCTTCCTGGTTATTTCGGTCATCAATTACCTGTCGTGAACCGCCCCCAAGATCCTGTTGCTCCTCGCCCCCCACATCAAGTATATCAATCTGGGTAGAGGGGAAGTAGCGGCGGAAGGCCCAGAACCCGGAGTTGTTGGCTTCCTGCCGTTCGGCTCCCAGTAGCACACTGTAGGAGTGATCCCCAATATCCTGCTGATAGGTTCCCACCAAGTTCAGCAATATGCCATCGCCTGTTTCAGACCACTGCTGAAGGTTGGCGTCCTGGTTGGGTACGAGGCTGGAGTTAAAGATCGGCTCCCCGCTGCTGTCCATCCCGTCGGCGATGCCGTCTCCATTCGTGTCAAAGCCCTCAAGAGAATAGAGGGTCCACGGCGTCTGCCACCGTTTACGCTGGAGGAAATCCTTGTCATATGAGGCCGTTCCCTCAAAGGCCAGTCCCTCGACCCCCGGAATTTCGACTTTAAGCCTGACATTGCTTTGGAAATAATAGCGTTCGTCATCGTCATAGCCGGTGGCATCGGTTCCGGTGACTACCGGGTTGGTACCGTTCTCGATGTCAGGTGCAGGCAGACCGTTGGGCCAGAATCCATGTTCGTTCGGTTTGCCGCGCATCAGCATGCGGAAAGTGGCGCCGGCCCCCTCGGTTGGGAAATTGCGATCTTCAAATCGCCCCAGGGCGTCGAAGGAAAGGGTGATACTTTCGGAAAGCTGTCCGTCGATATTGCTACGGAAGCTGTACTCGTTGTAGCGGGTGGCGCTGTTCTCGTAGTATCCATCTTCGGTCAATCCACTGAATGAAAGATAGTATTTTATGGATTCACCGCCTCCCGACACCGACATGTCAGCCCGGGATTGAAATGACATCGGTTTTAGCGCTTCGGCAAACCAGTCGGTATCCGGGCACAGCCACGGGTCCTCCTGGTTTCTGTGGCAGTCGATCTGTTCCTGTGTATAGCGGTCGCCGAGGCCCCGGTAATTATCGATCTCATTCAGCATCGTCATGTAGGTGGCCGCGTCCGCCATCTCGGGAATGCGCGTCGGCTGATTAAATCCCTGGTTCAGATTCAGCGTGAACTGGGGAGCCCCTTCCCGCCCCCGCTTTGTGGTAATAAGGATTACGCCGTTGGCTGCACGCGAACCGTAAATTGCCGCCGAGGCATCTTTCAGTACGCTGATATTTTCAATATCCCGGGGATTCAGCCGGTCCAGGCCTCCCGATCGATCGGGAACCCCGTCAATCACAACCAGGGGCTGGTTGTTGTTCAGGGTATGTTCCCCACGGATACGAATGGTTGCCCCGTCATAGCCGGGCTCCCCGCTGCTGTTTACCGTTACAATGCCCGGCAGCTGGCCGGTCAAGCTGTTGGCCATGTTCGTAACAGGAACTTTTTCCATCCTGGCTCCGGAAACCGAGCTTACAGAGCCGGTCAGAGTTTCCCGTGTCTGTGTGCCGTACCCTACCACCACCAGCTCTTCACCGGAATAGGTTTGGGGAATCAGCGTCACATTTATCTCCGTGCGGCCTTCAATCGGAACTACCTGGGTCTGGAATCCCACGAAAGAAAAAACCAGCGTATCCTGTAGCGAGGGTACCTCCAGCTCCCAGTTGCCGTCCGTGTCGGATGTCGTGCCGATCGTGGTACCGCTAACAAGGATATTCACACCGGGCAGTGATTCCCCGGCATTGTCGGTTACTTGCCCGCTTACAAGCTCTATATATACTTTTTCAGCTTCTGCGAACTCATCCCGAATAATGCCATACAGGCTGTGATCCAGCTGTTTCAGCTTCAGCGGGTATTCCTCGATAATATCCTGCACGCCCTTAATTAAGTTGTCATCCGACAGCATAAATTCACGGTCCACTACTCTGGACTCCAGCAAGCGGCTTTCATAAAGAAAAACAACATTATATTTTTCCTCGATTTCCGCCAGTGCGTCGCTCAGCAATGTCCCCGACTTCACCAGGTGAATATTGGTCCGGCTATTCAGGGTTAATGCATTGTCAAGTTCATCCTGGGCTGACAGATCCGGTACGATCATGCAGATCGCCACCAGGATGGGGAAAATTGATTTTGTTAGTTTCATTGTCCCTATGTTTATAAGTTTTATTATTAAGTTAGATATGGATTTGCCATGGTATTTTTTTGATTTGTGATGATTTTCCCTTTCTTTTTTACCGGTTTTTATTTCCGAAATACACAGTCCCGTCTTTCTGAGTAACGTGGATATCCATTACATCAGAAACGGACTGCACGACATGCGACAGGTCTTTTAATTGTATTGATCCCGTTAATTTCCGGTGATACAGCCGATCGTCGGTAACGGTGACGTTGGTTCCGTATGTCTCTTTTATTCGCTGAACCAGATAACTAAAAGGTGAGCTGTCGAGCACCAACTTGTGGTCGGTCCAAGAAGTGAACACTTCTATATTTGATATTGCTGAAATGCTGACGTGTGCGTCTTGCTTGTGTAAAACAGCAAGTTCATTGGGTTTTACCTCGTAGGCGACTGCGGGGGGCTCGCCGTCCAGATTTCTTGTGACGGTAATGGCCCCTTCTTCAAGTGCTACAGCCGTATTGTTTTCATCCGTCTTAACAACAAACCTGGTGCCCGTTACATAAATGGTACCATCGGTCGTTGTGACTTTAAACGGTATGGTATCCGCAGAATTTCGATCCGGGATGGAGAAATAGGCTTCTCCTTCCAGAAAAAGCTCTGCACTCCTTGTACGCATCCAGCAAGAAGGAAACGTAACAGAAGAATTGGCGTTAAGAATGATGGTGGAGCCATCAGAAAAAGCAACTGTTTTAAGCTGACGGTATGGAGTTTCTACCGTTGTCCATTCGGTTTCAGCCTGTACGGCCGGGAGATTCTCCGACCCGGTAAAAAGCGGAAACGGTCCGACGTCCGCTGCCAAAATGACAACCGAAGCCGATGCTGTTGTTTTTAAGATCCGGTTATACTTTTTCGGTGCAACCGGTGCCGATTTGGATGAAAGAATGCTGCCGGTAATCCTCTGGTCGAGCTCCGACCACTCCAGTTCCAGGTCAAAAACCGACCGGGTGACAAAGTTTATCCCCAACACTTTTTGCTGTGCTTTCCGAGCCCGGCAGCGGTTTTCAGGCACTTCGCCGAGCCATGCATCCCATTTCTTTATCTCTTCCGGTCGGGCTGTTCCCTTCACCCAGCGGATAAAAGAGATATCCTGGGTTAATTCATCTATGGACAAGCTGTTATTACCCATTAACTCCCCCTCTCTGAAACCACCAAGGTTATTGACAACTTCAGTCACTATACTAGTAAAGAGCGGTTAGGAAAGAGCTTGTAATCGCTATTTACAAAAAAAATATTCTTAGCTACACGCCATACCCGTAATTTCGGCCTATATAGCTTCCTTGATTGAGGATACGAATATTTTACCCTCAAATTCTTTTTTTAAGGCTTTCACGCCGTGATAGATATAGTTTCGTGCTGTTTGATAGTTAACCGACATCACCTGCTGTATTTCGCTGTAGCTTAAGCCGTTGAAATATTTTAAAAAAATAGCTTCTCTGTGCCGGTCAGGCAGATTGTTCAGAGCTCGAAGGAGAGCCTCTTTCTGCTCTTCTTTTTTTTCTTTTTGAATGATAAAATCTTCATGTGTGAACGATAACAGTTCAGGGTATGAAATAATATCTTCGCTGTGTATCGTTTTGTCATCCCTGCTGATCGCTTTAAAAACATCTCTTCTCAACGAAACCCATAGATACGCCTTCACGGATGAAATATCGGAAAGATGCTCCTTCCGGTCCCAAACCCGATAAAAAAGCTCCTGTACGCAATCCTTTGAGAGGGCTTTGTCACGACTTATCTTGTAGGCATAGCTGTACAGGTCATTGTAGTATTTATCAAATAACGTTTTAAGAGCTTTCCGATTTCCTTCTTTTAGCAGTTGCCAAATTTCGGAATCCGGCAGCGAATCAAATTTGTCGCAATGATCCATAAAGTTTCCTTCCCCTTTCTTTGACGTGAACCCCTGTAGTAAAAAATTACATAAAGATAGGCAGGCGTTCTATTTACAAGATAGAATTTTTCACTCTTTATGCAACTTTTTTGAAAACTTTACAATAAATGGCGTACCCGGAACAAAAAAAACAGGCGGTACCCGTTTAAGAGACCGCCTGTTAAAGCATCCGCGAATTTTGAGGGACTATAATACTTCAGTCTCGCCGGGCACGGGCACCGGGTATGTTCCATCGGGTCCCGGCACGACGGGCGGGGTCTCCTCCCAGCCGTATTTTTCGGGCATCAGGCTTTTCTGGGA
>NZ_JBINJF010000040.1:0-26703 GCF_043951865.1 Halalkalibaculum sp. DA3122 | reverse complement strand
TCCAGCGGAAGTACCCGGTAGCTCAAATTTGGGTATCCTCACAAATAGCTGCGAAATTGGGCCGTGCACTTCGTTGAAGTAAACATGAGGTGCTCACTGTACACCTGTACTATTCCGCGGTCATGTTTCCTTCCCCTCGTGCACAACCAAATTTCTTGGTGAATAATCCGGGTTAACGGGAGTACAACTCCCTCAGAACGAGGAACTGATGGTTTTGCAAAGCCCTCAACTATTCCCCATTACAACTGACAACAGTTGCTGCCTCCCAGCAGGACACGACCATTTTACCCTAAACAATACGTGGTAGAAATTCGGGCTGAGGAGCTCTTTTCCCAGACATTAGTCTCGTAGTCAACAAAGTCCTGCAATTGCGGAATCTCACCGTTTAATATTCGATCAAATGATAGCCTGCCGGAGTTCTCCTGCGGGGTGCCTTCCCGACTGCTGTATACAACAGCTCTTTCAGGCCGTTGCCCACAGTATGGCATCCCTGGAATATCGATCACAATTCATGTCATATCAATTAGCAACTCCACCCACAATGCTGTATTTTCGTCTGTTATATTTTTTAGGACAGACTCAACACGAAAACTGAGCTGTTTCAACATCAATGGCTGCAGGTATTGCGGAACCAGAACGTCGGCAGTACTCTTTATTGATGTAAAAAGTTAACCTCTAAATCAGCGATTATCTTGGAAACTGAAGCAACTGCACGATCTGTCAGCGTAGATATTTTAAACGAATTTGATGAGACCAATTACCTGGATTATACCCGGGCCAATGACCTCGACCAGCGCGACCGTGCCGAAGTGCGTGAATATGTGCAAAACATTTTGCGGCGGCGTTCCTATCTCGACTTTTTGATCAGTCAATTTGCCAATGTAAGCCTGGAGGAGATGAAGACGAGCCTGAAAAACATCCTCAGGCTGGGTGTCTACGACATGGTATTTATGGACAGCACCCCGGATTATGCCGCTATTAATGAGTCGGTTGAAATTGCAAAATATTCGCTCGGTTCGCGTACGGGCGACCTCGTAAACGCCATATTGCGGAACCTGCAGCGGGACAAGGAGAAAGATGACCTTCCCAAACCCAACTTCAAGGATCGTACCAAGCTGATCGCAACTACATTTTCTCACCCGGAGTGGATGGTCAAACGCTGGGTTAACCGGTTTGGTGAGCGCGAGGCCTTTCAGCTGATGCAGGCCAACAATAAACCGCCCGTTCACTATGTCCGCGTTAATACGCTCAGGACCAAAGCTGAATACTTTAAGCTGCGAATGGAAAAAAATGATGTCTCTTTCACCGAGAGCGACTGGCTGCCCGGTTATTTCCGCGTAGACAGTGTTGCCCCTTTTATCAACAAGGGATGGATTTCCAAAGGTTTTTGCTGGATCCAGGATGTTGCAGCCGGTTTCGCCCCCACCATTCTGAACCCCGGCCCCGATGAATCGATCTATGATTTTTGCGCGGCTCCCGGTACCAAGTCGGTGCTTCTCTCCAGCATTATGGGCGGCGAAGGGGAGATACTGGCGGTTGATATCTCCTCGGAACGACTGGAGAAGCTGGCTCAAAACGCGCTCGATTTCCAGGCCGAAAACATCAAAATACGGCGTGCCGACGTGCGCGAGCTTGACCTGCCGGAAACAGACGGAATCCTGCTTGACGCTCCCTGCACCGGAACGGGCGTATTGAGCAAACGGGCTGACCTGCGCTGGCGGCGCGACCTGGAGGGCCTTGAGAATGCCGTACAACTGCAGGAAGAGCTGCTCGATGCCTCAGCCAGAATGGTAAAGCCGGGCGGGCGGCTCGTATACAGCACATGCTCGATTGAGGAGGAAGAGAACTGGGGTCAGGTTACCAACTTCCTTGAAAAACATGAAAATTTTGAACTTGACAGCCTGGACGGCTACTTGCCGGACGAGGTCCTGATCCAGGATGCGAAGGCCTACCAAACGTTCCCCCACAAACATCACTGCGACGGACATTTTGGCGTACGACTGCGACGAGTAGATTAACAGCGGACCACAGATTTTCACGGGATACCAACATCAGTGTAAATCTGTGGCACTGCTTACACCCCACCCCGCTTTTTATTATTTTCCGGCTTTGAACATATGGACAAATGTACCGGTCTCAACCGGTTTTCAGCGTAAACCCGAAACCTGAAAAACAGAACTAATTTTGAGTAGATCACCAGCAGAACTAAACATTCCCAAACAGTACGATCCTTCAAAAGCGGAGGACAAATGGTACAGCTACTGGAATGATTCCGGTTTTTTTCACTCCGAACCGGATGAACGCGAATCCTACACCATTGTCATTCCCCCGCCCAACGTCACGGGTGTACTCCATATGGGCCACATGCTTAACAATACCATCCAGGATGTGCTGGTTCGCCGGGCCCGCATGCAGGGCTATAACGCCTGCTGGGTGCCGGGTACGGATCACGCCTCCATCGCCACCGAAGCAAAAGTCGTCAACAAGTTGCGGGAAGAAGGCATCACCAAGGCCGACCTAACGCGCGAAGAGTTTTTGGAACACGCGTGGGACTGGACCCATGAACACGGCGGAATTATCCTGGAACAGCTCAAAAAGCTCGGGGCTTCCTGCGACTGGGAGCGCACCCGGTTCACCCTGGAGGATGATCTGTACGAATCGGTCATCGACTGCTTTATTGAACTCTACGAACGCGGCTACATCTATCGCGGAAAGCGGATGATCAACTGGGACCCGGAAGCCCAGACCGCCCTTTCTGACGAGGAGGTCATCCACCGGGAGCAACAGTCAAAACTGTATCACGTTCGCTACGATATTGTTGGCGAAGATGCGAGTGTCGTCATCGCAACGACTCGGCCCGAAACGATCCTGGCAGACACCGCGGTCTGCGTAAATCCCGATGACCCGCGATACCAGTCCCTGATTGGGAAAAAAGCGATTATCCCGATCGTAGAGCGCGAAGTCCCGATCATCGCCGATGAATACGTCGACCCCGAATACGGGAGCGGCTGCCTGAAGATCACCCCCGCCCACGACGAAAACGACTACCAGATCGGGCTGAAACATGAGCTGGAAATTATTGACATGCTGAACAGCGACGGCACGCTTGCCGAAGAGGCACAGTTTTATGTGGGGCAGGACCGGTTTGAAGCGCGGGACAGCATTCTCGAAGATCTGAAACAGCAGGAACGGGTGGTCAAGGTTGAAGAAATCAGTAACAAGGTTGGATACTCCGAGCGAACGGATGCCGTCATTGAGCCCCGTCTTTCCCTGCAATGGTTTTGCAGCATGGAGAAAATGGCAAAACCCGCGCTCGAAAATGTAATGAACGATGAAATTCAGTTTCACCCGGCCAAATTCAAGAATTCCTACCGCCACTGGATGGAAAACATCCGCGACTGGTGCATATCGCGCCAGCTCTGGTGGGGTCAGCGGATTCCGGCCTGGTACTATGGAGAAGGCGCCGAAGAATACGTGATCGCCAAAACGAAAGACGAAGCGGTTGAAAAAGCGCGAAAAAAATCGGGGACAAATCTGAACAGCGATGATCTTGAGCAGGATGAGGATGTGCTCGATACCTGGTTCTCCTCCTGGCTCTGGCCGATTACCGTCTTTGACGGCATTCGGAATCCCGATAACGAAGAAATCAACTATTACTACCCGACCAACGACCTGGTCACCGCCCCGGAGATCATGTTTTTCTGGGTGGCCCGGATGATCATGTCGGGGTATGAATTTCGCGGAGAGAAGCCGTTCAGCAATGTATATTATACCGGAATCGTGCGCGACAGCCAGCGCCGGAAAATGTCCAAATCGCTCGGCAATTCCCCCGATCCGCTGGACCTGATCGACCAGTACGGGGCCGACGGCGTACGTGTGGGAATGCTGTTCTCCTCTCCCGCCGGCAACGACCTGCTGTTTGAAGAGAGCCTCTGCGAGCAGGGACGCAACTTTGCCAATAAGATATGGAACGCATTCCGCTTCCTGGCAATGAATGTGAAGGAGAATACCGAGTACGGTGCCGAACTCGAAATTGACGAAGAAAACCTCGCAGACCGCTGGATGCTGGCGAAAGTACACAACACCATCCGGGAGGTTGAGAAGGATTTTGAAACGTTCCGCATCAACGAAGCGCTCAAAAAAATATACTCGCTGATCTGGGATGACTTCTGCGACTGGTACATTGAGCTTATCAAGGCAGATGAGTCCGGGGCGAAAATTCCGGCCGACAGGCTGGCCCGCGGGCTCAATTTCTTTGAGATCCTGCTGAAACTGCTGCACCCGTTTATGCCGTTCCTGACAGAGGAGATATGGCAGCGAATGCGCGAGCGTGCCAACGACGAGGCGATCATCGTTGCCCCGTGGCCGGAAGCGGATGAAACCCTTATCGAGGAACGTGATATTGCCCTGTTTACAACGATCCAGCAGATGGTCTCTGCCATCCGCAATATCCGGGCCGAATTCAACGTGCCGATGCGCGCCGATATAAACCTGAGAATTAAAGCCCGAAACGAAAAACTGGCAACCCAGCTACAGCAGAATGAATGGATTTTTCGTAAACTGCAGGATATCGGATCGTTTGACGTAACCACCGACCTGCAGCAGCCGCAAGCCTCGGCCTCTTCGGTGGTGGAAGGCTCCGAAATTTTTGTTCCGCTGGAGGGATTGATCGATCTCGACAAAGAGCGACAGCGTATTGAGAAGGAGATCGACCGGCTGGAAGGCTTCCTGAAGTCCGTCAATGGAAAACTGGGTAATGAACAGTTTGTTGAAAACGCCCCTGATGATGTGGTACAGCGTGAGCGTGACAAAAAGGAGGACACGGAGACCAACCTCGAGAAACTTCGCGGTATTTTGGAGGAACTGAGTTAGAGGCAACAGCGCTTCACAGGGTCTCACAATTTCTACCCTGGACCTCTCTCTGTGGCATTCCGCGCCAGTAAATTCAATAGACGCTGCGCTCAGAAGTCAAAATTGTACTCCCCGCGCTCCTTGAATCCCGGGAAATTCCGCATCGGGCTGTACCGGGGATAGCTTTCAAAAATATCGTATCCATACGCCCTGGGATCGTTCTGAACTTTCAAAAGGCTATCCAGCTTCGCTTCAAGCCGGTTCTGCACTGATCGATATTCCGCTTTTCCCGCCAAATTATTCAAGCAGGCCGGATCTTTGGTAATGTTGTATAACTCTTTGGAGGGTCGTTTTTCAAACGCTAACTGAAACAATCTTTTGACGGCCGGCCTGTCCCGGTTTTCCAACATCCACGCTTTTGTGGGAGAACCGTCAATATCCGCATAACCCCGGCCAAAAGACTTAAAATCACCCGCCGTCAAATCCGCCCTGTTTTCCGGCCGCGGATCTCCTGCCGGCCAGCGTTCCGGCTTTAAATTCCGGATAAACAGGTAATCCTGCGTCCTGATTGAGCGGGAAGGGTATCCCAGGTTCTCCGGCCGGGCGTGCGTGTGACGTTCTCGGCCGGTCAGGACCGTGGATCGTTTCTTGTTTACAACTTCTTCATCCTGAGACATGAGGAGGGGCAGCAGGCTTCTGCCAGTCACTTGCTCAGGAATATCAGCACCGGCAACGTCCAGGAAGGTCGGGAAAAAATCGATTGAGCTGACCAGGTCGTCTACGATTCTACCTTCCCCAATCTTCTCCGGCCAGCGGATCGCCAGCGGCACGTGGGTGCCGTATTCATACAGGTTAGCCTTGGCCCGGGGGAACGGCATGCCGTTGTCCGAAGTCACCACCACAAGCGTGTTCTCCAGTTCTCCATTCTTTTCCAGCAAGTTTATCATATGTCCCAGTTGCTGGTCAAACCATTCAATCTCCACATAATAATCCAACAGATCACTCCGAATTTCCGGCGTGTCCGGAAGAAAGGCCGGGACTTCAATATTTTGCGGATCTTTGCCTGATTTTACGCCTGAATTTTCTTCATAGACCCGATGGGGCTCATATGTCCCAACCCAAAAGAAAAATGGCCTCCTTTGGTCTCTGCCTTCGTAAAAATCCCGGAAATTAGCAGCATAATCCAAATTACTAACGGAAGAAACAGGCTTCTCACTCAACTCTTGATCACTATATTCCACACCCGCCGGATTACGGTCCCAACCGTTGTACTTCCAGTTCCCGGGCCCCCATCCCTTGCCGGTATACCCTATCTCGTAGCCCGCCTGCTCAAGAAGGTCGGGGAAAACGCGAAATTTTTGCGGAAAATTACTCGCATGTGTCCCCGCTTCCTCCAGCTGCCATATATTTCTGCCGGTCAGTATAGCTGCCCTGTTCGGACTGCATTGTGGCGCTGCAGCGAACGCATTATTAAACAAAACTCCTTCCCTCGCAATGCGATCAAAAGCGGGCGTTGCAATCTCTTTTGCACCATAAATGCCGGCATGAGGCCAAGATTGATCATCTGAAATTACGAATAGAATATTGGGCGGAGTATCGGGCGATTCATTCTGCCCGTAACACTGAACAGGATGAAGTGCATACAGCCCACTCAAAAGTACACAAACGACTATTCTTATATATTTTTCCACAGGTAATCCCCTTTTATCTGCAAATTTCCTTTTAATTTATGGGGGGGCTTTAAAATCCTCAATTCCCCGTTCTGAGTTTACTCCCGTTTAAAAGGTCAACAAAGTCGGTGGTACAACCCCCTCTCAACAACATAATAGATTCTGCAAGGTCCCTTATAAACAATAATATAGCAAGGGATGAATCTATTTTCCGAAAACATACCAATTGAACATCTCAATTTAATCACATGCGTAAACGGTATATCTATTTTGAATCTTTGGTAACATGATACGATTTTCTGAATTTTTTGCATGGTAAATGTTTTTTAAAACTACCCATATTTCGTAGGTTTGGGTTTGGAAAAAGTTATTTCTGGTCTCCTGTTTTAGGTTGTCGCGATAGTTTCAGCTGTAGTTCTCAATATCCACTGGTACTGCACAACTTTTACTCTACATACCATCAGCCATTACATTGAAACTCTATTCGAATCTATCGCAGTGATACCATGCAGAGGACAAAAGATAAACCGCAATACTCACGCTACATCCTGAAATGGTAATTGAGAAGGATCGCTGAATAACTGCAATACACGGTAAAGAAATCAGTTGTAAATAAAACTATACGATGCCCCAAGAACCCGATTTCATAAAGGATTTAAACAAGCAACAGCAGCAGGCAGTCAAAAAAGCTGACGGTCCCCTGCTGATCGTGGCCGGCGCCGGCAGCGGAAAAACGCGCGTGCTCACCTATCGCATAGCGTATCTTATCCACCAGCAAAAAGCCGAACCCGATGAAATTCTTGCGCTCACCTTTACCAACAAGGCCGCCCGGGAGATGAAGGACCGCATCATCGATCTGATCGGGGATCCCGCACGTCGGCTGTGGATGGGAACGTTTCACTCGGTGTTCTCAAAAATACTGCGCTATGAGGCCGATAAAATCGGTTTCGGCTCCAACTACTCGATCTATGATACCGACGATTCCCAGAACCTGATCAAGCAGATTATCCGGGAGCTGAACTATGACCCGAAAGAGATTCAGCCGCGCACCATCCATCGGCGTATCAGCGATTCCAAAAATGAGCTCATCCATCCGGACCATTACAAGGAGAAGTTCGTGCACAGCACCCTCGATGATATCACCGCGCGGGTCTACGAGATCTACGTAAACCGGCTGAAGCAAAACAACGCAATGGATTTTGACGACCTGCTGATCAAGCCGATTGAGCTTTTTGCCGCCCATCCCGACGTGCTCGAGAAATACCAGGACCGCTTCCGCTATATCATGATCGACGAGTACCAGGATACCAACCACGCCCAATACAAGGTAACCCGGATGCTGGCCGACAAACACGAAAATATCTGCGTGGTCGGCGACGATGCCCAGAGTATTTACTCGTTCCGCGGGGCCGATATCTCCAACATCCTTAATTTCAAGAAGGATTATGAGGAGGCCCTGGAGGTTCCGCTCGAGCAAAATTACCGCTCCACCAAGTATATCCTGCAGGCGGCCGATTCGATCATCAAAAACAACGACAAACAGCTGGACAAAACGCTGTGGACCGACAACGAGGAGGGCAGCACCATCACGCTGCTGGAGAATTACGATGAGCGGGACGAAGCCAACCGCGTGGCGGGATATATTCATGAGCTAAAACAGCGTCACAGCTACAAAAACAACGACTTTGCCATCCTCTACCGCACGAACTACCAAAGCCGGGTGTTTGAGGAAACTTTGAGGCGCAAAGGTATTGCCTACCAGCTGGTGGGCGGACTCTCCTTCTACCAGCGCAAGGAGGTCAAGGATGTGCTGGCCTATCTCACCATGCTGATCAATCCCGATGACGACACGAACCTGCTGCGGATTATTAACGAGCCTTCGCGCGGTATCGGCAACAAGTCGCTGCACCAGTTGACCTCGGAGGCCCGCAGCCAGAACAGGTCGCTCTGGGATGTCCTTACCAACGTTGAGGAGGTCGACATCTACGGTCCGGCAGAAAACAGCGTAAAAGATTTTGTCTCGATGATCCGCAGCCTGAAACAGGATATCGAACAGGGTGAATCACTGGTCAAAGTCACTAAAAAGCTGCTTGAAAAATCGGGCTATATGAAAAACCTGGTGGAGGAAAATTCTCCGAAATCGATGACCCGCCGTGAAAATATCCTGGAACTGCAAAATGCGATATCGTTTTATGAAAAAGGCACTAATAATCCTTCGCTGGCCAACTTCCTGCAGGAGATCAGCCTGATCACGGATACCGACAAATATGACGAGGAAAAGCCGGCCGTTACTATGATGACGGTACACGCCGCCAAGGGTCTGGAATTCCCGGTGGTATTCGTGGTGGGACTGGAGGAAGACCTGTTTCCCGTGGGCAGCCGCAACAATGAGGAGGTCGATATCGAGGAAGAGCGCCGCCTCTTTTATGTGGCGATTACCCGGGCCGAAAAGAAGCTGTTTTTCAGTCACTGCAGAAGCCGGTACAAGTACGGCGAAGAGAAGTCGATGATGCGCTCCCGCTTCCTGGATGAAGTTGACCCCGGCGTGGTACGAACTGAAACCGGCTCCAGTATCACCCAGTTCAAAAATCGCTTCAGTGATGACGCCGCCAACGGCAACAACTGGGATCAATCCGTAGAATATGACTGGAAAAAGCCGCACTACTCCAAAAACAACCGGAAATCCGGCGGGACAAAAATACACTATGACGGGGATGACGTTGACCGTTTCCAGGTGGGAGCCAAAGTAGTACACAATGTATTTGGTCCCGGCAAAATAATCAGTCGTACCGGGAATGGAGAACGGACCAAAGTTGTCGTATTTTTCAAAGACCGGGGGCGTAAAACGTTGATGCTCCGGGCCGCCAAGATGAAGGTTGTAGGCTGATACCCGGCTTCTGCCGGGGTAACAGATCCTTAATTTCTTTCAGAAGGATATTGAATTTGAAATCGCTTTTCAGACCTGTTTTCGTACTTTTGTGCCTTCTTTGTGTTGAGACCGCCCTGTCGCAGCCGGTTCTGACTCCACAAAATATATCTATGGGTGGAGGCGGTACTGCGTATCTTACGGGGTACGAAGCTGCCTTCATCAATCCTGCAAACCTTGCCGTTCCCGACAAGAGCACCCGCTTCAGTATTGGAATAGGCACCGCCGCCGGATTTTTTGCCCCGGTAATGTCTGTCGGCAGCGCAAGTCGGCAGTTCCAGGCGTACAAAAACTACCTGGATGCTCACCAGCCGGAAGCCACGGCCATTACCGCTTCCGAAAAGCAGTTGATTCTGGATCGCAACTATCCCAAAGGGCGATCCCGTTCCGAGCACCAGCACCGAATGGACCTGATACTGGGGGGCATACAATGGCGGCAGGGAGACCGTGCTTTTTCATTGACCGCCCGCACAAGATTTTCAACCCGGACGGAAGTGGGGCGGGGCTGGTACGATGAAACCTTTGAAGATCTGGACAGCTCCACCAGTGTGCGTGACATGAGCCTTTTCCAGCAAAGCCAGTTCCTGCATGAATTCTCATTCGGGTACGGACAAACGTTTGATTTCGTATCAGGCCTGATTCCCCGGGTGGGCAAGCTTTACATAGGGATTGCCCCCAAATTTATTCTCGGTGGCTCCTACCTCGACCTCCAATATGATGCCCGCTACTGGTTTACGGATGAGATGGACCAACCCCTGTTTACCCGGTCGTTCAGCTATCGGTCGACCGGCAATTTTTCCGGGGCCACCCGCCACTATACGGCCAATGGTGATCCGTCAGCGGCTGTTCAGCGGCATTTCCCCTCCTCCTTTCAACAGGATTTCAGCGACTATACGACTCCGACAGGGATGGGAGGCGGGCTCGACTTTGGCCTTGTATATGTTCTTACGCTGGGAGATGACCTTTCGCTTGCACACTCCGGAAATACACAGCCGATCGAAAAATCACTTCGGCTGGGCTTTTCGGTCACCGACCTCGGGTTTGTCTCCTATAACGAAAACCCGCGCTCCCTGGACCATGCCCGGGACACTACCCTCACCCCTTTTGCTGCTGCCTCCGGCCAGAAGTATGAAGGGTCACCGGGACAGTATCTCTCCTTTTTTGACGAGGTCCCCGATTTAAATCCTTTTCAATTCAACCAGGTCGGGAGATCTGACGACTCCCCGGAACGCCCGTTTAAAGCTGTACTTCCGACCTCCTTCAACGCCGGAATGTTGCTCCAGGTAAACCGGCTTAAGCTCGCGGCCGACCTCACGCTGGGTCTCAACGACTCGGCCTTCAACAACACCAAATTAATTGCCCATTTCGGAATGGAGTTCGCACCGGTAAAGCCGGTGCCGATTCGCCTGGGAGCCCAGGTAGCCACCGATTCACCGACCCTGTGGAGTTTGGGCACGGGAATCGTGATGAAACACTGGGAGCTCTCGGCCGGAGCGCAGTTCCTTTCGCCCAGAGGATCTCCCGCTCTGAACCTCAGCGGTGCGGCGGTCGGGGGACTCACCTTCCATTTTTAAGATGCCGGCCCGCCCCTTTCATGTCCAACTGTCACACATTCTGTCGATATTTGTTATTTTGCCATAAAGATTGAGTAGATTATGACTAATTGGTAGACAATGGACGGCTGGCGTTCTATTTGCAGCTCATGTAAAAGAGAATCAAAAAAATTTATTCTTAACACTAAAATCCGTTATGATAGATAAAAAAGATATTGACTGGGAACGGCTTGAAGATTCTGAAGAGGGTTTTGAGGATTTTGAACAAGCGATTCCCCTGATGTCAGAAGAGGAAGAGAGGAAGTTAACCGACTTTGATGTTCCGGAAACTCTTCCCATCCTTCCGTTGAAAAATACGGTTCTTTTTCCGGGGGTGGTGGTCCCCATAACAGTGGGGCGAGACAAATCCCTGGAACTGGTCAAGGATGCCTATGAGAGCGATAAAATTATTGGTGTTGTAGCCCAAAAGGAGGAAGAGGAAGAAAACCCGGCTGCCAGTGATTTATATCATGTGGGAACCGTCGCCCAGATTCTGAAGCTGATAAAGATGCCCGATGGAAGCAAAAGTATTGTAATTCAGGGCAAAACCACCTTCAGTATCAGCAACTTCATTCAATCGGAGCCCTATTTCCGGGCCGAAGTGGAGGAGTTCGGCCAGCAGATGGATATTCAGGGGGTAGAGCTGGACGCCTCGATGCGCTCGGTCAAGGAAACCGCGAGCAAGATTGTGAACCTTTCTCCCAATATCCCTTCAGAGGCCTCCATCGCTATTAATAATATCAGCAGTCCCACGTTCCTGCTGAATTTTATCTCCTCCAACCTGAATGTCTCCACCGGGGAAAAACAGGAAGTGCTGGAGATCAAAAAGTTCTCTCAGCGCATGGAAAAGGTTATGGAGTTTCTGAACAAGGAGCTCCAGGTGCTCAACCTGAGTGAAGAGATCCGCACCAAGGTGAAATCAGATATTGATGAACAGCAGCGCGACTTCTACCTGCGCCAGCAGATGAAGGCGATACAGGAGGCGCTGGGCGAAGACAGTGAGCAGCAGGAGATTGAAAAACTCCGACAGCAACTGAAGGAGAAAAACCTTCCCGACGAGGCTGTTGAAACCGCTGAAAAAGAACTTCAGCGCCTGGAGCGCACTCCCAACTCTTCACCGAATTACGGCATCATCCACAGTTACATCGAATGGATACTGGACCTGCCGTGGAATGAGTATTCGGATGACAACCTGGATCTTAAGCATGCACGCGAGGTGCTCGACGAAGACCACTACGGTCTTGAAAAGGTAAAGAAGCGCATCATCGAATACCTGGCCGTACTGAAGCTCAAGAAAGATATGAAGGCGCCGATTCTCTGCTTCTACGGACCTCCGGGCGTAGGCAAGACCTCGCTTGGCAAGTCGATTGCCCGGGCGCTGAACAGAAAATTTGAACGGTTCAGCCTGGGCGGCATTCATGACGAGGCTGAAATTCGGGGGCATCGCCGTACCTACATCGGGGCGCTGCCGGGACGCATTATCCGCTCTATGAAAAAGGCGGGCAAGAGCAACCCGGTTATGATGCTCGATGAAATTGACAAGGTGGGATCCGACTACCGGGGCGACCCCACTTCGGCCCTGCTTGAGGTGCTCGATCCCGAACAGAACGACTCGTTTGCCGACAACTACCTGGAGCTGGAATATGACCTGTCAAAAGTCCTGTTTATCGCCACGGCGAACTCGCTGGAGACCATCCCGGCCCCGTTGCGTGATCGCATGGAGATCATCAACATCAGCGGGTATACGCAGGAGGAGAAATCCGAGATCGCCAAGCAGCACCTGATACCCAAGCAGATCACCGAAAACGGACTTACGGAGGATCAGATTAAAATAACACACCAGGGACTGCAAAAAATAATTGACGAGTACACGCGAGAGTCCGGAGTGCGGACCCTTGAACGTCAAATCGGGTCGGTTTGCCGCGGTGTAGCCGCTAAAATTGCGACCGGCCAGGACAAGAAATTCAAGGTGGGGGTCAACGAAGTGGAAGAATACCTCGGCAAGCGGAAGTATTTCTCCGAAGTTGCCGAACGAACGACGGTGCCCGGCGTGGCAACCGGCCTGGCATGGACTCCCTATGGAGGCGATATCCTCTTTATTGAGGCCAGCGTCTCAAAAGGAACCGGCAAGCTGCATATTACCGGTCAGCTGGGCGATGTGATGAAAGAGTCGGCCATGCTGGCGATGTCGTACCTGCGGGCCCATTCCGAGGAGCTCGGTATCCCGGAAGAGGCGTTTAAGTACTGGGATCTTCACATCCACGTGCCCAAAGGCGCGGTTCCGAAGGACGGCCCATCCGCCGGAGTCTCCATCTTTTCCGCCGTAGCCTCCATTTTTACGCAGCGGAAAGTCAAAGGCACACTCGCCATGACCGGTGAAATCACCCTGCGCGGGCTGGTGTTGCCGGTAGGCGGAATCAAAGAAAAAGTGCTTGCCGCCAAGCGATCAGGTATCAAAAAGGTACTGCTCCCGAAGAAAAACGAGAAGGATGTGGCCGAAATTGAAGAGGATGTGATCGGGAACCTGGAAGTGCAGTACCTCGAGCGTATGGATCCCCTGCTGGATATTGTCCTCGAGGATGAGTCCGTCATGGATCCCATGGAGCGGTTCAAGGTTTCCGACGAATATAAATCCCGAAATGGAGCAAACCAGGCGGCCAAAGACTCCACACAGGAAACTGTCATTATGGAACAATAGCGCTCCTGTCTTTATCCCCTGAAACCTGCCGGGTTGCCAACACCTGGCAGGTTTTCTTTTTTAAGAGCAGGCGGCCTATTTGCACGGCAATAATTTCGTGTCCCAGTACATCGCACAAGTTAACTGTTTCATTATTACCGCTGCATCGATATTTTCATGCTGAATCCAACAAACCAGAACGAATGGCTAAACAGGGACGAGTCGTACAATCAACAGGCAGCTGGTACGAAGTTGCCGTGGAGGAGAATGAAGGCCACAGCATTGTCAAGTGTCGGCTACCGGGGCGTTTCCGCCTGGAGAATTACAGTGTGAACAACCCGGTGGCCGTGGGCGACCTGGTGGAGATCTCGATCAACCAGGACGATACCGGGAGCATTGAAAAAATCCATGATCGCCAAAACTATATTATCCGTAAATCGACTCACAACAAGCAGGGAGAACAGATCCTGGCGGCAAATGTAGACCGCGCTTTTGTAGTGCAGTCTATTCGTAAGCCCCGGCTAAAACAGGGATTTATTGATCGGTTTCTGGTAACCTGTGAGGCCTACCAGGTCTTACCCTGTATCATCATTAACAAGATGGACCTGGCAAGAGAGAACGAGCAGCAGTACGCGGCCGACCTTGTCGACCTTTACCGCTCTATCGGGTATGATATCATACCCGCGAGTATCCACGACGAGGAATCCCTGTCGGAAATCAAGGAGGTGCTCAAGGGGAAAACCTCTGTTTTTATTGGACACTCGGGGGTGGGTAAAACCTCGATCATCAACAAGATAGATCCACATATCCAGCGCCCTACAGCTGATGTATCCGACTATTCGGAGAAAGGTATTCACACCACAACATTTGCCAAGCTGCTCCCGCTCAATTTTGGAGGCTATCTTGTGGATACTCCCGGCATCAAGGAGTTCGGGCTGGTCAATATTGACCCCTGGGAGCTCTCGCTCTTTTTCCCCGAAATGCTGGAAGCCCGCCGGCATTGCAAATTCAACAACTGTACCCACAGCCATGAGCCGGGATGCGGTGTCATCGGCGCATTCGAAGAAGGTGATATCAGCCCGGAACGGTATGAATCGTACCTCAACATCCTGGAATCGCTCGAAGAACAGCAGGGATGAGGAAAAAGCGACGGCGGAGAGGGAATGATGAATGTAGAATCAAGAATAACGAACCCCGTCCCGTGGACCCGGGATGAGGAGTGCGGCCTTTCCCATTGTGGCTATAATAATCCCCTGACTAACCAATAACTGCACTAGAGAGTCTACAACTAATTAGTTACTATACACCCCTTTGCAGGGATGGTTATTACCTGGTTTAATTTTGTATCATCTAACAAACACATAAAAATAAATATCTACGCAATGAAGCTGTTACAATCTTTATTAAAGGGGTTACTGCTTTTCGCCCTGTTGAGCATCATATCTGTACCCTCATTTGCCCAGATCGAGGACGTTGGCACCATCTTGCAATCTGGCAAAGAGGATGCGAACACCCTGGTTAAGTCCTACCTGAAGCCGTTTGGCTCAGGATTTGGTGCAGGACTCAATACCGGGTGGACCAATACTGCCAAAACGCACAATACGCTTGGGTTTGACCTGACCGTGAGTTCGGGACTTGCCATTGTTCCGGATACCGACCTCTCATTTGATGTAAACGACCTCAACCTGCAACAGCTGGAAGTCAAGAGCACCTCCTCTGTAGCCCCCACTATCAACGGACCCGAACAGCCTGGAGCTACACTCGCGGCCTATGAAGATGTGGACGGAAACGGCGTGGAAGAAGAACTTTTTTCATTTGACATGCCGCAGGGGACCGGCTTTGAATATGTTCCTGCCCCGATGATAAAAGCGGGAGTGGGCTTGATCAAAAATACCGACGTTATGGTCCGTTTCGTCCCGGAATATGATATTCCTGAAGTGGGTGGCTCTTTTAAACTGTTCGGAGTTGGAGTCAAGCACGATGTAAAGCAGTGGTTACCGGGTGGCAACCTGATCCCCGTTGATATTTCTGTCATGTACGGGTATACCACGATGGACCTGAACTCGGAACTGGAACTGTTGCCGGAAGATGTCATCCAGGATCAAAATAACACCGAGAATCCCTATGCAGCATCAACGTGGCAGGGGCAAAATGCCGCGCTCACATCCGATGCGTGGACCATCAACGCCCTGGTCGGTAAAACGCTGCCGGTAATATCGGTTTACGGTGGCGTAGGCTACGAGGCCTCCACCCTGTCGATTAAAACAGCCGGCTCATATCCCACCGTGGTACCCAACACAGCGTACCAAGACGATCCGAACAACAATGAGCCCATGATCGTCGAAGCAGTTGATGAACCGATTGACGTGGAGATTGACGGTAAAAACGGCTTCCGCGCCCTTGCCGGTTTCCGGTTGCGGTTTGCGATCTTTCACATCTCCGGCTCCTACACCCTTGCCAACTATTCCAGCTACAACCTGGGGGTCGGGATTAGCTTCAGATAATCCGGCTTGCAAGATAAAACGACTATGGGGAGCCGAAGATGGCTCCCTTTTTTGTTACCTGCAATTTGAGCTTGCAGTCGCAATTGCTATTTTTGTCATCATTAACGGCCAGGAATTGGTATTGCATGGTACTGCCAATGCCTGTGCATGCGGCACACCGGCGTATCTGACTGGCGGTTCCGCTCCCGTTTATTTTATCATCACAATGCAACCTCATCAATCTTTTAAAATTTCATTGGCAAACCACCTATGAGACGAACCGTGACCCTTTTAGTTATGCTGGCAGTTGGACTTGCCAGTCCCGTTTACAGTCAATCCGGCGGCGGATTCCATCCCTCCTCCCTGGAGGTAAGCTGGCAGCTGGTCGATAACCACTACCAGGATCGAGCACAATTTCTCTCGGTGCTCACGCTCAAAAACGAGGGAGACCATGCCATTCCACCGGGCGGCTGGAGCATCTACCTGAACAATATGTCAGGAACCGACCAAACGGGGAATGTTGAGATAGAGCATATCAACGGCGACCTGAGCCGTTTGACGCCCACCTCTTCATTCGGTGGACTTGAACCCGGTGATTCCCTGGAGCTGGATCTCGTAGCAGGCGGGTCCGCTTTAAATATATCCGATGCCCCGATCGGTCTGTACTGGGTCTGGGATGCCGATCCCAGGCGGGGAATCCCCGTTGATCAGTACAACGTAAAATGGCCGGGAAACCAGGAAGCCCTCGACCGGGGACCACAGGACGAGGTACCTGTGGCCACGCCGGAAACGGTGTATAGTTGGAACAGCAGAATACGCGATATCGATACACAGTGGCTGCCCCGCGTATTCCCCACACCGGCTAGCTACCAAGCGTCCGAAGGGAGCTTTACTCTCGGGCCCGGCGTACCGGTTCAGTACGATCCAATGTTCAGGAATGAAGCACAATATCTTTCTGCAGAACTTAAAAAAGTGTTCGGGATACGGGCACCCCTGACAACCGAAAACATCGATGGGAAGAAGATTATCATGCAGCAGGGGGATACCGGGCCGGAAGGGTACGAACTCTCCATAACTCCCGAACAGGTCACGATTTCAGCCTCCCGGCCGGCCGGTATTTTTTACGGGATTCAGTCGCTTAAAACGGCCTTGCCCCCCTCCTCCTGGTCGGCCACCAAACAGTCGATTGACGTACCGGCGATCCAGGTCAGCGATGCCCCCCGTTTCGGTCACCGGGCGTTTATGCAGGATGTATCACGAAATTTTCGGACCAAGGAGCAAATCCTCAAGACGCTGGACCTGATGTCGCTATACAAGCTCAACGTCTTCCATTTTCATTTCAACGATGATGAGGGATGGCGCATCGAAATTCCGGGGCTGCCGGAACTCACCACGGTAGGCGGGCAACGGGGACACACCCTCGACAACCATGAGCGCCTTCAGCCTTCGTACGGTTCAGGACCCCACCCCTCCTACCCCGGAAGCGGCTTCTACAGTACCGAAGATTTTATCGATATCCTGGAATATGCTGCAGAACGCCATATCAAGGTGATTCCGGAAATTGAGACTCCCGGCCATGCCCGGGCTGCTATCAAGGCGATGGACGCCCGCTACCGCCGCCTGATGGCGGAAGGTAAAGCGGATGAAGCAAGGAAATTCCTGTTGCGCGATCTCGACGACACCTCGGAGTACCGCTCGGTACAGGGATGGGACGACAACGTGATCGACGTGGGCCTGCCCTCTACGTACCGGTTCCTTGCCAAAGTAATTGACGAGCTACAGGCGATGTATGAACAGGCCGGCGCTCCGCTGGATCGCATCCATATGGGAGGAGACGAAGTTCCCTCCGGTGCATGGGAACAGTCTCCGGCCGCCCAGCAGTTGATTGCCGAACATCCCGACCTGCAATCCACCGGCGATCTGTGGGGCTATTTTTTCCGCCGGGTCAACGATATGCTGCAGGAGCGTGGATTGTCGCTGTACGGGTGGGAAGAGATCGGCATGAAAGATGCGCTTTGGGGTGGAGAAACCCATTCGGTGGCCGATGAGGCGTTCGCCGAAGAGGATGTCCAGGTGGATGTCTGGAATAATGTGATCGGCTCCGGAGATGAAGACCTGGCCTATCGACTTGCCAATGCGGGGTACAAGGTGGTGCTTTCCGGTGTATCCAATTTTTATTTTGACCTGGCCTATCAGAAAGCATTTCCAGAACCGGGACTCTACTGGGGTGGCTTCAACAGCCTGGAAAAACCGTTCTCCTTCATCCCATACAACTACTATAAAAATGCTGAGCAGGATGTTATGGGTCGGCCGTTGACAGAATCACATTTTGATGATATGGTGCGCCTGACAAAAGAGGGTCGTTCCAATATTGTGGGTATACAGAGTCTGCTATGGGGTGAAAAATTGATCGACGGGGAGCGGCAGGAATATATGCTTCTTCCCAAGCTCCTTGCCATGGCGGAACGGGCGTGGGCCCCTCAGCCTGCATGGGCCAAGGGTAATTGGTCGGCAGAAAACCGGGAGCAGTACCAGCAGGCGTGGTCTGAATTTCTGAATATCATCTCCAAACAGGAGCTGCCCCGGCTCGACCACTATGCCGGCGGGTTTAACTACCGCATACCCACCCCGGGTGCCATACTTCGCAACAGCAGGCTCGCGGCCAATGTCCAGCTTCCCGGCTTTACCATCCGCTACACGATGGACGGTTCGAAACCCACCACCCGGAGTACACGGTATATCAAACCAATGGCTGTATCTGAGAATGCCAATATTCGCCTGAGGGTGTTCAACCTCAACGGTCGGGGCGGCAGAACAATAACCGTGAGCGGTCGGTAATAATGGTGAGTGAACTTTTAAAAGGGCAATCAATTGAAACCTCGTATTGAAATTGAATACTGCACTCAGTGTCGCTGGCTACCGCGTGCCTGCTGGATGGCCCAGGAGCTGCTGACCACTTTTGAAGCCGAGCTCGGAGGTGTTACCCTTGTTCCGGGGTCCGGGGGAACCTTTGAAGTGCGGTCGGAAAACAATATCATCTTTTCACGTTCAGAAAAAGGACGATTCCCCGAATCCAAGGAGCTGAAACAGTTGATCAGGGATCATATAGCACCCGGTAAAGACCTGGGTCACAGCGACAGCGGTCAATAATTTTTACCAACTGCCGTGCTTGCGGTTTAACCACTTTCTATTGACATTTCAGCTCTTAATGGGAGCAACGAAATATGGTGGACACCGGGTCGTTCTACCCGCCTTTCACCACCTGAATACGACGAATTTAATCCATCAAATACGGACAACCACATGTATAGTATAACCAGATACGCAATAGCCTTTTTATTTTTCGGGATGATATCTTCCTCAACTCTCCACGGTCAACAACCCGGTTCAGCCGGAGCGGACGGGGAATGGATTCAGCTATTCAACGGGAAAAACCTGGACGGGTGGACCCCAAAATTTACCGGTAGCGAGGCGGGGGTAAATTATAATAATACCTTCCGTGTGGAAGATGGAATCCTGACGGTCTCCTACGACAACTGGGATTCCTTTGACGGGGAATTTGGGCATCTCTTCTATGAAAAGTCATTCTCCAACTACCGCCTCCGGGTTGAATATCGTTTTGTGGGAGAGCAGGTTACCGACGGTCCCGGATGGGCTTTCCGAAATAACGGGCTTATGATTCACGGGCAGCGCCCGGAGGATATGCGGGTTGACCAGGAGTTCCCCGTTTCGGTTGAAATTCAACTTCTCGGCGGTAACGGAACCGACCCGCGCACCACCGCCAATATCTGCACCCCGGGAACCAACGTGGTCATTGACGGGGAACTGGTGACACAGCACTGCATCACCTCCAGCTCGGAGACCTATCACGGAGACCAGTGGGTCACCGCCGAGGTGGTTGTACGGGGAAACAATATCAAACACTACATCAACGGCAACCTTGTGTTCGACTACAACGATCCGCAGCTTGATCCCAACGACCGGGATGCCAGGGAGATCCTGCAACAGGTGGATTCAAAAATTCTGACGGGCGGCACCATCTCTATCCAGGCCGAAAGCCACCCTACGCAGTTCCGGAAAATAGAAGTTATGCCGCTGGCTGATTAGCAAAGCGGCTGCCGTGCCCCGAATCGATCTTTATACAGAGTTCAAATAGGGGTGGTACCTTGTGCAAATCATCCGGAACATCTAACTATTGACGAATACTACCAGAATCCATCATGAAATTTTACAGTCGCAAACTCATCAAACCGCAAGACCTGAACGCCAACGGCACCCTTTTCGGGGGGGCTCTTTTGGCATGGATCGACGAGGAAGCCGCTATCTACGTTACCTGTCAGCTCGACAAGGGAAACGTGGTAACCAAGTACATGTCGGAAATCAATTTTGTGAGTTCGGCCAAAGTCGGGGATGTCGTCGAAATCGGCATGGAGACCGTTAAATTCGGCACCTCTTCCATTACGGTGCGCTGCGAGGTGCGAAACAAATTCAATAAAAAGACGATCATCAAGATCGATACCATCGTCTTTGTCAACCTTGACGAGAACGGCCGGCCCACGCCTCACAAAGTAACTGAACCCGCCAACTAGATTTCAAAGCCAGTGAACAGGATTACAGTGTAAGTCCTTGTTCACTGGCTGAATAAAGTCAATATTTACCAACCGGGAGAGATGGTAAATCCAACATACCCTGACTTGTTCGGTCGTTGAAACGGGATTGCATAATAGATTTCAGCTATCAGGTAGCCCAGTATATTGACCCGCGCACTCAGCCCGGTGCTGAATACCGGGGCGCGTTCATTGGTGCTGCCACTGGTCCATTTCAGATCGCTGAACCTGAACGGTTCATTCGCTGTCCAAGCGTAGCCCGCATCAAAAAAGGTGGACAAGGTCGTGGGAACAGTCCGCGACCGGAACAAGGCCAGCTGCTCGGCTCCCAGTACCGGGATCCTGAATTCCACGTTGGCGACTGCCATGCGACTTCCCGACAATCGGTTTAACACTGCACATCCCTCTTCCCGGGTACGACCACACTCGGAGGGAGTAAATGAGCTGGTGTTGTATCCCCGCATCAGGGTTTCATATCCTATAAAATTTGGGGAGAGCTGCTCTTCAGCATTCCCCCCCTGGAAGTAGCGGCCGGAATGCAGCCCCCGAAACGCAAGTGTAAAGGGACGCATGTACACATACCGGCGATAGTCTGCCAGCGCGTTGAGATAACTGAAATCTCCAGTGGTGGGCTCCACCTCGAAACGGAGGCGGTGCCCGCGAATCGGACCGGTAAAGGCGCTGATAGAGTTATCTTCCACATAGGCGGCTGACATGTTATACAGGTTGAGTGGAGATGGTGAACTCAAACTTTCCCTCGTTCTGTCTATCGGTTGTCCCAACGGGTTATACAAGGTTTCCTGCAGCTCCAGATCATACCAGATATGAGTCCAGCCGGCTGAAAACTCCAGCCGCTGCGTCTTGGAAAAAGGATACATCCCGAGCAGGGAAATTCTATCCTGGAATATTCTCCGGTTCAGGCGCTGCACCACCGCAACCTCCTGACCCGTTTCCAGCGTATCCGAAGTGACTCCGGCAGCGGAAGTGCGATAGGGCTGGTGGCTTACAGAGGCCCCGTAGATAAACCGGTTGTCCTGGTTTAGGTAGGATACCTGTCCCCCTATATCCTTGATCCGGCCCTGGGCCCTGACACTTGCAATGAGCTGATGCTGATTCAGCATATCGCTGAACTGCATCGTAACCCCGCCGGCTGCTCCCGCGCCCAGCTGGCTCGACACGCCGACGCCCCCGCCAATACCGCCGCCAATGCCGGTAATCTTGAGTTTTGGAGTGTAGTCCCTGGTCCTGAATGAATCCGCGGAGGGAACATTGATATAGGGCTCCCTGAAATATGAACTGGTAATTTCATTACCGGTCAAGCCAACCGGGGGCAGATCATTGGCATCGGCCAGCTGGTCCTCAACCGTCAGTACCTGCGTTCCGATCGTCTCTTCTTCAGGAATACGGTAGACACTATAATTTGAGGCCTCAAAAACCGAAACCATCACATCGCCTGACGTACCGGCTACCGTTAACGCGGGTGAGAGGGTGCTGATACCGGAAATACCGGTGTTTACACTGGTCAGCTGGTACCGCTGGGCGGCTTCAAAATCGTATCGATACAGGTTGCTGATACCGCGGTAGTCGGAGATATAGTAGAGCGAGGTCCCATCCGGACCAAACTGCGGGTTGATATGTTTGGCATCGGGAAACTCCGGCAGTAAATCTATATCCCCTGTCTCCAGATCGTACATCCCTATCCGTGTTTTTCCAAACGTAAGCTTGTCGAAGTCGGTACCCGGGCCGCGATCGGTAACAAATGCAAGCTGAGAACCGTCAGGCGACCAGGTGGGTTGTAAATCGGAGTAGCGGTCGCGGGTGAGATTTTGAAGAGACTCCTCTTCCATATTGTAAACATACAGGTCGGTATATCCTCCATCAGCACCAGAAAAAGCGATTTTCTCTCCATCGGGAGACCATGAAGGATTGGTTATGGCGTCCACTGCACCAAATTTCAGGGTTTGAACAGTGTTCCCCGTTTCCACGTCAATAATAATAATCTGGTTATCCCCCTCCGCAAAAACAACAGCCGCAAATTGCTCTCCATCCGGAGACCAGGTACCGGCCGATTCAATAAATCGGAGCGCATTCAGGTGTGGATTGGTAACGGTGCTGGTAAGACTCCGGATAATCTCCCCGGTTTCGGCATCCGCCACGAAAAGCTCTACTGAAAACAGGCTTTTTTCCGAAATAAATGCTACATATTCGCCGTTGGGACTCAACGACGGCCCCGCATTAATCGTCCCGGTATCTTTTGATTTGCCGAGTATTTTTGTGCCTACCTCGGAGGGATCATCGTGTTGCCGCACTGTTTCAGCATATTTTTCCCTGACCGAATGCTGCCAGAGGGTAGAAAGCGAATCCATCGAAATATTCAACGTACTTTCGATTCCCTGTCTGAGTCCTTTCTGGGCACTGTTTACATACAGGGGTGACACGACTTTATCGCCCCATTCACCGGTAATATATGCCCATACAGAATGGCCAAACCTGTAGGGAAAATAGCGCTGGCTGTTGCCGAGCTGCCGTATCGTGGGGAGCGTATCCTGGTGGACTGCATCCCGGAGCCACATCCCGGTATGGGTGCTTTCAGGTCCAATGGAGGCGTACTCTGCCATCCCCTCGATAAACCAGAGCGGCAGCTGGCTGGTCGCCCGAATTCCCCCTATTTTGTCGGTCGTTCGGGCGATATCGTACTGAAATGCGTGTACGAGTTCGTGGCCCAGCACATGGTTGGTACTCTGGTTGGCCTCTGCAAACGGCATAATCACCCGGTTTCGGAGTCCCTCGGTGACCCCGCCGGTGCCCACGCCCACGCTGGGTACCACATCATTTTGTTGGAAATCGGCGTGATTGGCATAAATGATGAGGGGATTCCTGGTTTTAAACCTGTGGCCCAGCAACTCTGTGTGGCGTTGATACCATCGCTCCGAGAGCCGGCCCAGGTCTTTGATCGCCCGCTCCTCCTGCGGGTAATGATAAATATCGAAATGAGATGTCTGTAGAATCTGGAAGTTGAAATCCTCATATTGTACCTTGTTGCGTCCGAAATACTGGGCTTCTACTTCCGGTACAGAAAAAAACAAAAGAAGTGTTACTGTTAAAAATACTTTAAAGACAGCCGTATATTGACTGGGAAAATTCATAAAAACCTTCCTGAATAATTGACCTTATGAATTCATTACTTCAATAACAACATAGTCTTGAGCGTTCCACAGTACATCACCGACATTTAAAATTTCAATCTAAATACTGACGAAAATTGAGCAGGAAAGATCGTACATACATTGATCGAGAGCTAATTGCAGGGCTGGTTTATAACGAGGAGGCCTATATCAAGGAGTTTGCAGATGCCAGCGAAGATTCATTCACGGAGTTTAAGACCAATTACCGGAAATATCTTCTTAAACGGGACGAGACCAACTTCAGGAAGGCGGGGCATAAAATAAAACCGGTAGCCCAGATGCTGGAGATTGACGAGATCGTTCAGGAATATGAGCACGCCAAAACCCTATTATGGGACGAAAAGCCGGTTGAGAAGCTTGAGCAGTCGGTCGAAAAAATTGAAGGTATCTGTAATGAGATTATTCGGGAGTTGAAACAGATACAGGAAAATCCATCCGGATAGCATACCGATCCCTTGCTACAGCAGCTGTAGATATGACTGTCAATAATGGAAACCCAAGATCTGTGAGAGGTTATGCCCGCAACAAAATTCCGTACTTATGAATCACGGCGTAAATCCTGATACGTCCAGCAGGAGCGTGGCGAAATTGCTGGTAAAGGGGATCCTTTCTGTTATCTCACTGGTAATTTTGGTGTCGGCCACCCTGGTTGTGCCGTTGCGGTGGATCAATCCCCCGACCTCATCATATATGATTCAGCAAAAGTACAGCCTGCAAAACAGCTCCGGTGAGGCGATTCCGATCAGGCATAAATGGGTGGACTGGGACGAGATCTCGGACTATGCTAAAGTGGCGGCGATCACCTCTGAAGACCAGCGCTTCCCCGAGCACAACGGGTTCGATTTTGAAGCCATTAAAAAAGCCTGGCAGGAGAGTCAGCGGGGCGACGACCTGCGCGGCGCCAGCACTATTACCCAGCAGGTGGCAAAAAACCTGTATCTCTGGCAGGGCCGTTCCTACCTGCGGAAGGGAATAGAAGCCTATTTTACTGGTCTGATCGAACTTTTTTGGTCAAAGAAACGCATCCTGGAGATCTATCTGAATATTGCTGAATTCGGTCCCGGTATTTTTGGAGTTGAAGCAGCTGCCCGTACCTACTTCAACAGCTCAGCCGCCGATCTCAACATGCCGGAAAGTGCGTTGTTGATGACTGCCCTGCCCAGTCCCAAACGATATGATCTGCACAACCCATCCCCGTATATGATCGAGCGGCGGAACTGGATTCTGCGTTATATGCACCTGCTGGGAAATACGGCGTATCTCGATCGGCTGGACAACGGGTAGCGGAGGAAACGGATTCCTGGTGCCCCGGTATCCCAAAATGGGATTTGAATCGTGGGCCGCGAATATTAAGTTTGACTTCACTTGTGGAGCTTTTTCCCGTTTTGAATTGCAACACGGAGTCCGGATGAACACAAACCTGATTTATAACCATTAACGATTTTCTTATGAACACAATTTTGGTAACCGGCGGAGCAGGATATATAGGCAGTCACACCACCGTTGAACTGCTGGAGGACAACTATGAGGTGATCGTGGTGGACAACCTCTCCAACAGTAAAAAAGAAGCCCTCCGCCGCGTTGAAGAGATTACCGGTAAAACGCTTACTTTTTACGAAGCGGATCTGCTGGACAAGGAAAAACTGGATCACATTTTTTCTGATCACCAGATCGACGCCGTAATCCACTTTGCCGGGTACAAGGCCGTGGGAGAGTCTGTGCAGAAGCCGTTAGCCTATTATCACAACAATGTTACCGGCACGATATACCTGTGCGAGATCATGGAAAAGCACGGTGTCAAGCACATTGTATTCAGCTCATCGGCGACGGTATACGGAGATCCCCATAAAGTACCTATAACGGAGGACTTTCCCCTTTCCACTACCAATCCCTATGGGCGGACAAAACTGTTTATCGAGGAGATCCTGCGCGATCTCAACACTGCGGATGAAACATGGAACATAGCACTGTTGCGTTATTTCAACCCGGTAGGTGCCCACGAAAGCGGGCGTATTGGTGAAGATCCCAACGATATTCCCAACAACCTGATGCCTTACATCAGCCAGGTGGCAGTAGGAAAGCTGGAAAAGCTCTCGGTGTTTGGGGATGACTATCCAACTCGCGACGGTACCGGGGTTCGCGATTACATTCACGTGGTAGATCTTGCACTCGGTCACCTTAAAGCGCTTGAAAAGCTGGATACCCGTCCCGGCCTGGTTACTTATAACCTGGGCACCGGACAGGGATACAGCGTGCTGGAGATGATCCGGGCGTTTCAAGAGGCTTCCGGCCGGGATATTCCCTATGAAATCACCGATCGCCGGCCGGGCGATATTGCCGAATGCTATGCCGATCCCACCAAAGCGGAAGAAGAGCTGGGCTGGACGGCCACACGCGATATCAACGACATGTGCAAAGATACCTGGCGCTGGCAGTCTCAAAATCCCGATGGATATGATGCTAACCCGCAATAGACAACTTTACTTCTATTTTGCTCCCACCCCCCTCAGGAATAAAAAAATTACCCACCGTCGATCGAATCCAGGTTTCCGTGAATTGGTATGCCTGGTGTTTCATTATTTGTGGACTGATAATTCGTTATTTGTTTGAACCAATACCAATAACTAGGGCATCCTCATAACCATATTAATTCATTGGTTACCAATGAATTAGAGTATTTTTAATGACAATTGCATGCAGGGAATTTCCCTT
>NZ_JBINJF010000003.1:0-242164 GCF_043951865.1 Halalkalibaculum sp. DA3122 | reverse complement strand
TTTTATTTCAAATCGATTAAAAATAAAATATCTATATGTCATTGTTGTACAAAGAGTTACGCGGAATTATCTTCTTTTTAACCGGACACTAGTGATTAAATACAACTAATGGGATTGATACAAGGCAGAGGAGAGGCCTGGAAGCAGGCTGTTTATTTTTTTTCTGTTCCCTGTTCTCCGTTGCCTGTCATCGTTTTAACGGTAAAACCGGCGATTATCAGTAACAGCAGGATGGAATTGCGGATCAGGGTCGATACGATGCCGCCGCCGATGCTGAAAGCTCCAAAGCACCCGCAGCTGGCCACCGACATACCCTGGAGATAGAAATATCCCAGGACCCCGGTAAATGAAATAATGAGCAGGAAGGAGGCCAACAGTACCGCGGTCAGTTTTCGTCCCCAAAATAGCAGGCCCGCCAACAGAAGCTCAAGGAGGGAGGTACCGGTCACAATGACACTGCCGTACTCAATGAGCCAGTAAAACTTTGTAGCCAACAGCTCCACCAGGTAGAGCGCCTGGCTGCCGTCAATCAGCTTCCCGATTCCCGAAAGCAGGAAAATCGCCCCTAAAATAATGCGGATTGCCAATACTATCTTGTGTTGTGTAGTTGTTGTCATTGATACGAATTATGGGATACTGTTGCTACTTTAATTTAATCATATGGAATTTTTTTCTAAAAGTAGATGTAATTAACAACACCTAACCTTAAGATAGTTATTTTAGTGTATGCATATTCTGATAAGTGGTGGTACAGGTTTTATCGGCACTGAGCTGAGATCGCATTTCCTCCAACAGGGCCATTTCATAACGGTGATTACGCGATCTCCAGAGAAGTATGCAAGTGAAACTGCGGAGAATCAAGCCTTTATCGATTGGGAAGCGAACCTGCCCGATGCGATGGATCAGGCGGATGTGGTAATCAATCTTGTGGGGGAAAGTATATTTGGCAAGCCGTGGACCGATCAGGTTAAACAACGGCTTTACTCCAGCCGGGTTGACAATACCCGGCAGCTAGTGGAGGCGGTAGAGAAGGCCGAAAGCCGACCAGAGCTGTTTATATCCGCATCAGGGGTAAATTATTATGGCGACCGGGGCGAAGAGCCTCTTGATGAGACAGAACCTCCGGGTGACGGTTTCCTTTCTGAGCTGTGTGTAGACTGGGAAAAGGCAGCTGAACCCGTGGAAGGGCTTGGCGTACGCCTGGCAATTTTTCGAAATGGAGTGGTACTGGAGAAGGGCGGGGGCGCATTCCAGTATCTGCTGCCGATTTTCAAATTTGGTCTTGGCGGTCCTCTGGGCGACGGTACTCAGTATTTTCCCTGGATCCACATGCTGGATATGACCCGCGCGGTAGAGTTTGTGATAGAGAACGAGCGGGTGCAGGGTCCATTGAACCTGGTGGCTCCCCAACCGGTAACGATGAAAGAGCTGACCGGTAAGCTGGGAGAGATATTGCATCGCCCGACATTTTTCAGGGTGCCGGAGTTTGCCCTGCGGCTTGTACTCGGAGAGGCTGCCGATCCGCTTCTGGAAAGCGTGCGTGCCCAGCCGTCCGCTCTTCAGAAGGAAGGATTTGAATTTAGGTTCAACGTCCTGAAAGAAGCGCTGAGTGATATTATTTAGGGATCGCATCTAGCCGGCAGCACCTCACGAGCCACTAGTGTACAGTCAACCATAACTATTCGGGTTTACGGGATACTGGAACGCAGATGAGACTGATACAGCGGATTTAACCATAGAATAGGTGTCCCCCCCCCCCTTTAGGTGATCGTCAGCCTGGTCAGTGGTACCCGCGTTCTGCCAGTTACGGCCGAAATTCAGGTTTGAGACAACACTAGTTAAAATACATTTCTTGTAATGTACGGTTTGGCAAAGCCCTCTTTTGAACGAGGAAATACGAACCGCGCTGCCGTGGTAAATCGCTGTCAAGGCTTTTGAGGCCGTATCATTGGGGGGAGCTTCCGATAACGACAGGTCAGCTCCGGCTCTTCTTCGCAATACGTTCCATCATATTCCGGTAGTTTTCGGTGAGTTCCACGTCGCGGCGTTTCATGACTGCCTCCATGGTTTCAACAGCTTTGTTGAACTTGTAGGGCTGCAGCACGTTGGTGCCCACCCAGGTAAAAGAGGGAATCAACTTCGGGGGAAAATCAGCGGTAAAGATGTTGCAGGAAACCCCGCAAACGGTCCCGGTATTGAGCTGCACGTTGATGGCCGTTTTGGAGTGATCGCCCATAATGGTACCGATAAACTGCTGGCCGGTTTCCACCTGTTGCATGGAGGTCCAGTCAGTAAGCCGAATGGTGCTGTAATTGTTTTTGAGGTTCGAGGTGTTGGTATCGGCCCCGAAGTTGCACCACTGGCCGACCAGAGAGTTGCCGATAAAGCCCTCATGCCCCTTGTTGGAGTAGGAGTGAAAGATGGAGTTGTTGATCTCGCCCCCCGCCTTGCAGACTGGTCCGATGGTGGAAGCCCCGTATATTTTAGCCCCCATATTGACAATCGACTCCCGGCAGATGGCCACGGGTCCCCTGAGGATGGCACCGGCACAGATGGTGGCGCCCGGACCGATATATATTGGTCCCTCGGTGGCGACAAGGATGGCGCCTGGTTCAACAGATACGCCTTCACCAATAAAGATCTGGTCCCGGTTTTCGAGCACGGCGTGGGGAGAGATGGAGTGGTCTTCGGAAGAGGGATGCCCCATCCGTTCGATATCTGCCCTGATTTCCCGACCGTTGACCTGAAACAGGTCCCACAGGTGTTCCAGGGGATCAAAATCATCCGTTTCAAAGACCAGCAGGCTGTTAAAGTTGTCCCTGTTATTCGACAGCCACCGGGCGCTTTCGGCTCCATCAACCTTTGCGGCAATTTCAATGTCCCCGCTTCTCAGGCAGCTTCCCACTTCAAGATCGTGGATCCGTTCCAGCAGCGCCTCCTGCGGCAGGTACCGGGCATTGAGCCAAAGACAGGGTTCTCCGGGATCGATCGGGGGTTGCTCAAAAACGCCCTTGAGAGTATCGCGCAACAGGCGGGAAGTGTGTTCGAGTTCCAGCTCGGCTTTCCACTTTTCAGCAACCGTGCAGATACCCACGCGGAGGTCATCAAGCGGTCGAGTCAGTGTCAAAGGGTGAAACCGGGATAGCAACTGATCTTCAAAGAAACAGCACTGCATGCTAGTTAATTTTTTCTTAAATGTTTTAATAGTCTGACTAGAATTATAAATTGGCAGACTTAATTCAAGTATTTATTATATTTTAGAATAAAATCACTAAACAAGAGAATATCATGTGCGGAATTGTTGGTTACATTGGCGAGAAGCAGGCGAGCGATATTATCATCAAAGGGTTAGAGCGATTGGAGTACCGGGGATATGACTCGGCCGGCATAGCCCTTGTAAACGGGGCACTGCGGGTTGAAAAGGGCAAGGGCAAGGTCAACAGCCTGAGGAAAAAAGTTACCCAAAGTCAGATGAACGGTACTATCGGTATCGGCCACACGCGCTGGGCCACACACGGGCAGCCCAATGATGTGAATTCGCATCCCCATGTGAGCCAGTCCGGGAAAATTGCACTGGTCCACAACGGCATCATTGAAAACTACTCTTCCCTTAAAAAGGAGCTGATGAAGGACGGAAGAGAGTTCAGGTCGGAAACTGACACCGAGGTTATTGTCCAGCTGATTGAAAAAATATATGAGAACGGCGGCGATGATGACGAAATGACCTTTGAGCGGGCGGTGCAGCTGGCCCTGCAGCAGATTGTGGGAACGTACGGGTTGGCGATAGTGAACCGCGACGAGCCGGAACAAATTATTGTAGCGCGTCACGGCTCGCCTCTTTTGATCGGCGTTGGAGACAATGAGATGTTTGTAGCCTCGGATGGAGCTCCGATCGTGGAACATACCAAAAAAGTGGTGTACCTCGATGATGGTGAGATGGCGATCATCCGAAGAGATGGCTATGAAGTAAAGACGATCAAGGATGTGCCGCTGACCAAAAAGGTACATGAGTTGGCCCTGAGCGTGGAAGAGATTGAAAAAGCGGGCTACCCGCACTTTATGCTGAAAGAAATTTTTGAACAGCCGCGTGCCATCGCGGACTGCCTTCGCGGGCGTCTTGATCCCGAAAAGAATATGATCCAGCTGGGGGGACTTGTAGACGTAATGGACCAGTTTGTGAATGCCAAACGCCTGGTAATCGCCGCATGCGGAACCAGCTGGCATTCGGGTCTGGTGGGGGAATACCTGTTCGAAAGTCTGGCCAAGATGCCCGTGGAGGTGGAATACGCCTCTGAATTCAGGTATCGCGAGCCGCTAATCGGGGAAGGGGACGTGATGATCGTGGTTTCTCAAAGCGGGGAGACGGCTGATACCCTCGCCGCTCTGCGCGAGGCGAAAAAGCGCGGCGCCCTGGTATTGGGCGTCTGTAATGTAGTTGGATCCACCATTGCCCGTGAAACGGATGCAGGAGTCTATATTCATGCCGGACCTGAAATCGGGGTGGCATCCACCAAAGCTTTTACCGGCCAGGTGACGGTGCTGGCCATGATGGCCTTACTACTGGCCCAAAAGAAGGGAACGCTTGATGAAGAGCAGTTGGCGAACCTGATCCAGGCGCTCGACAAAATTCCCGAAAGCGTGGAAAAAATTCTTGAGCAGAGCGACAAGATCAAGGAGGTTGCCAATCTGTTTAGCTATGCCCCCAACTTCTTGTATCTTGGGCGTACTCTTAATTTTCCGGTGGCACTGGAAGGGGCGCTCAAACTTAAAGAGATCTCCTATATTCACGCAGAAGGGTACCCCGCAGCAGAGATGAAACATGGCCCGATCGCCCTGATCGACGAGATGATGCCCGTGGTGGTTATTGCCCACACCGAACATACCAACGACAAGATGATCAGCAATATTGAAGAGGTGAAGGCGAGGAAAGGCCGTCTCATTTCGATTACCGGGGAGAGGAACAGGGAAGTGATCGACCTCTCGGAGTTTTCAATAACGATTCCCGAAACAGAGGACAGCTTTTCGCCGCTGCTGACGGTAATCCCTCTCCAGCTGCTCTCATACTACATTGCGGTAAACCGCGGATGTAATGTAGACCAGCCGCGTAACCTGGCCAAAAGCGTCACTGTTGAATAAGGATGACCCTAAAATTCCGCAAAAATAACGCCTTGCTTGAATTTTAGCTAAAAAATGATTACATAAGGAATCCTCTCTTAAAAAGTTAGTCTTTTAATACAGGGTTCCGAGAAATGAGTAAGTGGAAGGCGTTGATTTTTAAAATAACTGTTCTCGTTTTGATAAGTATTGTGATTTTAACCGGATAAGTCACGAGTTAAAGTGCAGGTATTCTCTGTATCCTGACTTTTACCCTTGAATCGCGACTTCGGCAGGCTGCCAGGGAGCTTTGCCAATCTTGCAAAGCCCTCTACCACTAAATACTATAGAAAAAGTGCGCAGTACAGTGCTCTACAGTGGCTCGTACGGCATGAAGCCTAAAATAATTGGTGCCGCACTAACAATACTACCATATACTCAACCGCAGTTAATCGCTGAGGTGCGATAGGAGCAAGGGGATAAACCTGTATCCTGCTGTTGGAAAACAGGATCTAAATTTTGATCTGTGGATTATTAACAGGATACTTCTCTATCAATTTTATCCAAAACCGATATCAATGGCAGAGCAAAAGATTACCAATTTAGCCTATCTTGAAGATCTGGGAATGGGAGATGATGAATTGATGATCGAGATGGTGGAACTGTTTTTAACAAATACACCCGACTCGATTGCCACACTGCGGCAGCACTGCGAGGGTAACAACTGGAAAAAGCTGGCAGCTGAAGCCCACAAGCTTAAACCTAATCTTTCCTACGTGGGGCTGGATGAAGCCCGGAATATCATTATTGAAATCGAAAAATGTGCCAAGAATCACCCTGAAGAGCAGCAGCTTTGCAGTCAGATCGATGAGATTGACGAGATCTGCCAACAGGCCTACCAGGAGCTGGAAATAAAATTGGAAGAACTAAAAAGTGGGCTTTGAAAAGCCAGGGGTTTTGGTCAAGGTCAAAACTTGAGCGAATTTGAAGCCGGAGCTTATTAGCTATAAGTGAGGATTTAAAATCGTGAAAATACAGAGATTGGCCAAAACAACGGTTTTCAAAGCCCTCTAAAAAATAGTTTGGGTATAACAAAGGTCCGCAATTCTGCGTATGCAGCAGTACTTGTAATCCATAACCAATGGAGAAGACCAATGATCTACACACTACTCATAAACAGTGTTGCTGTTTACCTGACTGCCAAACTCCTGGATGGCGTCGAAATAAAAGGCTTTTTCAGTGCCATAATTGTGGCGATTCTGCTGGCCCTTATAAACACGTTTATCAAGCCGGTTATCGTTCTCCTTACGCTGCCGGTTACCATTCTTACTCTCGGACTCTTCATCTTGGTCATCAATGCATTTATCCTGATGCTGGTCGATGGCCTCTCTGCCGGTCTGAGGATCAGGAGCTTTGGCTGGGCGTTGCTCTTTAGCATCGTCTTGTCGATCATTAACGGATTCCTTTTCTGGATTTTTTAATACAATTTTATACCTTCCGATGGAACGAGATTCGATCCGGTATCTTTACTAAATTACGAACTGTTTTTCTAAATCAAGGTCAGCTGGGCAGCGAGGGGGTACATCGTGAGTGCGCCTTGCAGAACCTGCCTGCTTGAGTAATTATAAATCATATCCCATGAGGTTATCTGTCAGAACTATACGTACTACTATTATTACCATGGTAACAGCCGGTCTGCTGGCGGGCTGTTCCGTATTCAAAAAGACAACAGAGAAAGACCAACGCAGGGCGAGCTCGTCCGGGGAGAAATCTGATTTTGAATCCTACAGCGATGTAATTACGGATGAGGCTCAGACGGACGAGGGATTGTTTGATGTCCACAAAGTGGATGAAACATACTATTACGAAATTCCTGACAGCCTGCTGGATCGCGAATTGCTTCTGGTAAGCCGTATCTCCGGGTCGACCCAGAATTTGAGTTTTGGAGGAGCCGGGATGAAGGCGCGTTCTCAGCAGGTGGTGCGCTGGCAACGGAAGGGAAAGAAAATCCTGCTACGTCACGTGTCATATGAAAATGTTGCGGATCCGGATCAGCCGGTCTATAAATCGGTGCGCAACAACAACTTTGAGCCGGTCGTCCACACGTTTGATATTGAGACTGTCGGAGAGGAATCAGTAACAAAAGTGATCGACGTCACCGAGCTGTATACCTCGGATGTGGCCCTGATTAGTGGGTTGAATGAAGGACAGCGACGCGAGTTCCAGGTTCGCCGGCTGGACAGCGGTCGCAGCATGATTGACAGTGTGCGCAGCTATCCCCAAAATATCGAAGTCCGTCACATCCTGACCTATGACGCCGGCAATCCGCCGGATGATGCCGCCACCAACACCATCTCGCTGGAGATGAATCAGTCGATGATACTGCTGCCGGACGAAAAAATGAGGCCGCGCTCGGCAGACCAGCGGGTGGGTTATTTTAACATTGAGCAGTACGATTATGGGACAGATGCCCAGAAAGCGGCTCAATTTGAATATATCACGCGCTGGGACCTGGTCCCCAAAGACAAGGAGGCCTACCTGGATGGTGAACTCGTGGAACCGGTGGAACCACTGGTATACTATTTGGATCCCGCTACGCCGCCACGCTGGCGCGAATACCTGAAGCAGGGAATTGAGGACTGGCAGAGCGCTTTTGAGGAAGCCGGATTCAAAAATGCCATTATTGCCAAGGATCCCCCTACTGAAGAGGAAGACCCGGAATTCAGCCCGGAGGATGTCCGTTACTCGGTTATACGCTACATTACCACCCCGATCCAGAATGCACAGGGTCCGCACGTGCATGATCCCCGAACCGGGCAGATCCTGGAGAGCGATATCCTCTGGTATCACAACGTGATGAACCTGCTGCGCAACTGGTTTTTTGTGCAAACGGCGGCCGCCAATCCCGATGCACGTGCCGTGGAGTTTGAGGAAGAGGTGATGGGTCAGCTGATCCGGTTCGTGGCGGCCCATGAAGTCGGTCATACGCTTGGCCTGCCGCACAACTTCGGATCCAGCTATGCCTTCCCGGTAGACTCGCTCCGTTCACCGTCTTTTACCTCCACCCACGGAACGGCTCCCTCAATTATGGATTATGCCCGGTTTAACTACATAGCTCAACCCGGCGATGGGGTAACGAATTTTTACCCGGCGATAGGGGAGTATGACAAATGGGCCGTCAAATGGGGCTATACCTGGTTCCCGGAAAGCATGAGCGAGGAGGCAAAGCGCGATACACTCAACAAGTGGGTTCGCGAACGGGCAGATGATCCACGCTACTTTTACGGGCGCCAAACGGTCAACAAGATTGATCCCCGTTCCCAGAATGAAGACCTGGGCGATGATGCCATGAAGGCGGGAGAACTGGGCATCAAAAACCTACAGCGGATCACCGACAACCTGATAGCTTGGACCGAGCGCGAGGGCGAAAATTTTGAAGAGCTCGATGAGCTGCACAACAGCGTGATGAACCAGTGGCACCGCTACGTTGGACATGTGATCCGTAATGTTGGCGGGGTGTACGAAACCCACAAAACGTATGAGCAGGAGGGTTCGGTATACGAATTTGTGCCTGAAGAAATCCAGCGCCGGGCTATGAAGTGGTTTGACGAGTACTCGTTTACGACCCCGGCGTGGCTTCTTGACAGACAGGTACTGGGGCTTACGAATCAGTCGACAGCGGTGGAAACCATACGCAACTACCAGGAAAGCCAGCTAAATACACTGGTGGATCCGCAACGAATCGCCCGCCTGATCGAGTTTGATCAGCGAACGGAGGAAGATACCTATTCCGCAATCGAGTTCCTGGATGATGTTCGTGAGGGGGTATGGCGTGAACTTGAACAGGAGGATTCGATCAATGTTCACCGCCGGAACCTGCAGCGCGCCTACCTGGAACGTATGGAATACCTTATGACAGAGGAGTTGCCGACTATTCCGGCTGAATACCGGGAATTTTACGGGTGGACGGAAGTAGATGTCAGTCAGTCAGACATACGCCCGCTGGCCCGAGAGCAGCTTACCTTGCTGCAGGAAGATGTTGAAAAAGCACTGTCCCAAATTGCCGACCGGGCATCGAGAGCACATCTCCGGGACGTACAGAGCCGGATTGATCGTATTCTCGAGGCAGAGGAGGATTAACAAATATATCTCACCTGAAAATCGTGAGGTAACATGTTGGCACGCTGTAGAGATCGCGGTCGGCCTGGGGATATCGAATAGTTGAAAAAATAGCGTGCCAGCTGTTTTATGGTTAGCGAATGCAGAGGTAATTTATTGCTCCCCGATCGGGTAGTGAGGTGTAATGTCTGTGGTTGCATATGGTTTGAACAAAACGCTGGTGGACACCCATGTTAAAAAAAGGGCCAGATTAGTTCGACCAGATACAAACCAGTAGCCTGGACTTTTTATCCCGATTTAATTTTGTTTACGCAATACGCAATACGCAATACGCAATACGCAATACGCAATACGCAATACGCAATACGCATCACTCATCACGCCATTTCTCCGAGATGTAGCTGAACAGAAAACCAATTCCAACCACAACTGCCGTACCCACGGGGTTCAGCCAGAGGTATTCAATGGTTTTGGTGAATCCTTCCGGGATCTGGCTCCAGGGGGCGATCAGCATCCATTCGCCGGTGGCGGAGTTGTCATAGATGCGATCGAAGAGGAAAACGGTGATCATGCCTGAAACCAAACCGGTGAGCGCGCCGAACCCGTTGGCCCGTTTGACCCACAGCAGGAGGATAAACACCCCGAGAATGGAGCCGTAAAAATAACTTCCAACCTTGTTGACCAGCTCGATGATCGAGCGCGTTTCGCCCAGCGCAAGGGCCGCCAGGGTGGCCAGGATCCCCCAGAAAACGGTTACCGCCCGCGACGATCTCAGGTACCACGCCTCGCCGCGATCGCTGGAATCCAGACGCTTGTACCAGTCCACGATAAAGACGGTGGAGAGCGCATTCAGCTCGCTGTCGATGCTGGAGAGGGCCGCCGCGAAGATACCGGCGACAATCAGGCCTATAATACCGATCGGAATCTGGTTCAGGATAAAGTAGGGAAATATGTAGTTGGTGTCATTAAGGCTTGACCCGGTAATTCGCTCCTGCCGCTCCAGCTCGGCCTGCCGCACTTCATTGAGATGGTCGTCTGCCGCTCGAAACGCCTGGGCCTGTTCCCGCGATCTTGCTTCAAGCAGTTGCCGGGCGGCCTGCTTCCTGTTTTGATAGGCCTGTTGATATTCCTGCTGCAGCATCTCCCCGGCGATCACTTCCTCCTGCTGCTGTGTGGTTACATCCACGGGACGAAAGGTTATGGGGGGAGATCCGAAAATATAGAATACGTAAAGCATGACGCCGAGCAGCAGGATAAAAAACTGCATCGGGATTTTGGCATAGGCGCTGAGCAACAGCGACTGCCGGGCATCTTTAAGGGATTTGGCGGTCAGGTAGCGCTGCACCTGGCTCTGGTCGGTGCCGAAGTAGGAGAGCATCAAAAAGAGGGCGGCGATGACCCCGGTCCAGACATTGTATTTTTCGCTGATATCAAAACTTATGTCAAGTGCTTCTAGCTTGCCGATGGTGCCCGCCAGGTAGAGCGAATCGGAAAAATTTACGTCTGCCGGCAGGCTGGTGATAATCCAGTAGAAACTGAATATCAGCCCGAAAGCCATTACCGCCATCTGTTTGACATCGGTGCGGATGACCCCGCTGATGCCGCCAACCATGGTGTAGAGCGTGGCCGTAACCCCGATGATAAGAATGGTGGAGTTGAGCGGAAAATCCAGCAGCAGGGCCAGCACGTACGAGGGGGCAGCGATGATGATTCCGAGTCCCAGTCCGCGCGACATCAGGAACAGGAAGCTGGTAAACAGTCGGGTGGAGAGTCCAAATCGCTCTTCCAGCACCTCGTAGGCGCTGAAGTTTTGCAGCCGGTTGAAAAAAGGAACAAGCGTGGTACAGAGAATGATCATGGCGAACGGCACGGCCAGGTAGATCTGCACGAACCGCATATCCTCCACATAAGCCTGTCCCGTCGTCCCGATAAAGGTGATGGCGGAAGCCTGGGTTGCCATTACGGAGAGGCCCATCGCCCACCACGGCATAGAGCGGTTGGCCAGGAAAAAGCCCTCAATATTTTCGGCCTGGCGCCCCCGGCGGCTTCCATCCCAGATGGTATAGCCGAGAAATAGGATAAGTATACCCCAATCGATCCAGTGCATAATCTAAACGGGATTATTGAAAAGGAGTGTGAACAATCCCATCAGCAGTATATAGATGATTCCCAATGTAAACACCAGCCAGTACCTCGGTTTCCACTCGGAGCCACTGTTGTCGGTAGGTTTGTTCTCCATGAGCATTAATCCAATATGAAATATAAATTTGTATTGTAACATAACAGATAACCTGTAATCTTCAACCTTGAACTTTTATTCTTCAACAATTAATTGCTCGGTGATCCGAAAACTTTCCGGTCCAAATTGGAAGAGAAGATCGAGAATGCAGCACCAGGGTTCGAAACCTTCAAAATGCTGGTGATAGGTGGGGTGGATAAAATCCAGTTCTTTTTGTGATGTTGCCTGCCGCTGGTAGTGACGGCTGTCGTGTTCCTGGTAGAGGATATCGGCTCCCAGCCGGTTGGCCAGCTCATCTGGATCGGAGGTGTAATTATTCAATTCGCTACTTAACTTCCAGTCGAGGTTCAGTTCCATAAAGCGAAGCAGGCGCTTTTGGATGTAGAGGATGAACGGCACTAGGTACTCAAAGTCGCCGGAACGTTCAAAATCGGCCTTGATCTCCGGCTCGTAGAAATCGTAGTAGATGCTGTTGCGGTAGTTGTACTCCAGGCTGCGCAGCAGGGGGGTGATCCAGTCTTCTTCATGGTCGATGCGTACCTCCTTAATCGTTTTCTTGCGGTCTTCGGTACGGATCGGGATATTGATCCAGAGTGTCCCCCCGGGCTTCCTTATTTTTGCCCGGTGCACCCGGCTTTTGCGCGACCACTGCTCTTCGTCCTGTAAGATAATATGATCTGAATTTAACATAATAGCCAGGTCGTACAGGTTTGGTGCGAATTGGGGGAAGAGTAGGGATAGTTTCATTCGGTCGTATTGCGTACTGCTTACGTACTGCGTATTTCGTATTGCAATGAGGCTATTTTGGGTCTTGGAAGTCTATTTTAATTGATTCAATTGTTTTTGAGTATGTTTCATGTTGATCGATTGAGTAGGATATATCGTGTTCTTTGATTTTGTTTTGACGTTCAGTGGGAACAATGTGTAACAATTGTTTTATTATTTCTGTTAGTAGTAGTGAGCGTGATTTAAAAACTTTATCTGGAAGCGAATGTCGTACCATCCGCGGCTTTCTCTGGCTGAGCCTAAAGAGTACTCATAAAATCGTGCTCTGTCCAATCTTGATTTTTTAGAATATCCTTCTTCCAGATTTGCAGAAACTGAACCTGTTGCCCTGTCGAGTTGATCACATAAAGAGACCAATACTTTTCTTTTTGAAAGGTGAGATATATCCTGCCATGCAACATCAGAAAGGAAAAGTGCATACTTATACACCTGCATGTTCCAAATTGTATCATTCGTTATCTCTTTGGGAACAGTTTTGATCCATTCTCTAAATTTCATATCAGAAAAGTTTGAATTGACTTTCTCAAATCTTAAAACATATTTCCTAATACGCAATACGCAATACGCAATACGCAATACGCAATACGCAATACGCAATACGCAATACGCAATACGCAATACGCAATACGCAATACGCATTTCAAAACTCTCCAAGAACCTGTATCTTTGCAGCTCATTCGAAATTCACGCTAATACCCAAATTTAATTGAGATGAACGAATCCGTTCGCGTACGTTTTGCTCCTTCCCCCACGGGATTTTTGCATATCGGTGGGCTCCGAACCGCACTTTATAACTACCTGTTTGCCAAGCATCACGACGGGGTGTTTGTACTTCGTATAGAGGACACCGACCAGAGCCGTTACGTGGAGGGGGCGGAGGAGGATATTATTGAGTCCCTGCAGTGGTCGGGACTCGATTTTGATGAGGGACCCGGCAGGGAGGGCGACTTCGGGCCGTACCGCCAGAGCGAACGCCGGGACCTGTACCAACAGTATGCCGAGCAGCTGGTCGAAGAGGGACATGCCTACTATGCGTTTGACACGCCCGAGGAGCTCAACGACATGCGCGATCGACTAGAAAAATCCGGCAACCCGTCCCCCAAATATGATGCAGTTACCCGTATGTCGATGCAAAACAGCCTGACGCTCCCGCAGGAAGAGGTTGAAAAACGGCTGGAAGAGGGCGAAGAGTACGTAGTACGCCTGAAGGTGCCGCGGCGAGAGACCATCCGTTTTGAAGATGAGATCCGCGGATTTGTCTCCTTCGAGAGCAAGGGGCTGGACGACCAGGTGCTGCTCAAGTCCGACGGCATGCCCACCTACCACCTGGCCAACGTGATAGACGATCACCTGATGGAAATTTCGCACGTTATCCGCGGTGAGGAGTGGCTCAGCAGCACGCCCAAGCATATGCTGCTCTACAAATACCTCGGGTGGGAAGCGCCCAGGATGGCCCACCTGCCACTGATTATGTCGCCGAGCGGCGGGAAGCTTTCCAAGAGAAAAGCCGAGAGTGAAGGCATTCCGATCAATGCCAAAGATTACCGCGAGCAGAAATATGAGCCGGAGGCCCTGGTGAACTTCCTGGCCTACCTGGGATGGAGTCCCGGCGACGATTCCGAAATCCATTCGCTCGATGAACTGGTTGAACTGTTTACCCTGGACCGCGTCAGCAAGAGCGGGGCGGTATTCAATCATAAAAAGCTGCTGTGGTACAATGAGAACTACCTGCGTGAAAAACCGGCCGGGGAGTTGTATCCACGCGTGGCAGCCATTGCAAAAGAAGAGGGCGTGGAGCCAGAAAAGGAGTACCTGCTGGAAATCATTGAGCTGATGAAAGATCGCGTGAGCAAGGTGGAGGATTTTATCACGCAGGGGATGTTCTTTTTTGAGGATCCCGAAGAGTATGACAAAAAAGCGCTCAAAAAATGGAAGGACGACAGCGGGGAGATCGTCCGAAAGTACCTGGAAAAGATTGTTGATCTTGGCGAAGATGAATTTACCGTCGATAATCTGAAAGCCGCCGTCAATGAGCTGACCGACGAGATGGACATCGGATTCGGCAAAGTGGCCATGCCGCTTCGCGTAGCGGTCACCGGGCAGGGCTTCGGTCCCGACCTGTTTCCGGCCATTGAGCTTTTGGGCAAGGATACGACTATTAGCCGAGTTAAAACAGCCCTTGAAAGGTTAAAATAAAAGGTAAAATCGTACTGCGTATTTCATATTACTTTATGAGAATACTCAACGTTGGCAATTCCAAATACGCAGTACGTAATACGCAATACGTTTTGATTAGGAAAAAATCCCAGAGATTGTATTTTCATGCTTAAACGTTCGAGAAAACGGTCGTCCTGATCTCCTAAAAACGGTTGAGGTATGAAGCAAAACTGGTCATTTCTGGTCTTGGCTCTGGGACTGATTGCATGCATCTTTATTCTAGGTGCCGGCGCCCCCGAAGCAGCAGGTACGATTCAATCAACCGCGGAGCAGGCACAATCCCCATCCGTTTCATGGACGAGTGTCCTTCCCCCGCTTGTTGCCATTGGAATTGCCCTGGTCTTTCGCCAGGTGTTGTTTGCCCTTTTTCTGGGTATCTGGTGCGGTGCTTTCCTGGCGGGTGACCTGAGCTTTTTTAGTGTTTTTACGAGTTTTTTCACCGCCCTCAGCGACTATATTTTAGATGCCACCGCCGATGCGGGGCACATGAGTATTATCATTTTTACGCTGCTGATCGGCGGCATGGTGGGCATTATCACCGACAACGGCGGAACGCGTGGGGTGATCAGGGCGATTACCCGGTATGTGCGCACCAAAGTGCATGGCCAGCTCATCACGGCACTGATGGGGTTTATTGTCTTTTTTGATGATTATGCCAACACCATGGTGGTCGGCAATACGATGCGCCCGCTCACCGACAAGCTTCGGATCTCCCGCGCCAAGCTGGCTTATCTCGTGGATGCCACCGCCGCTCCCATCGCCACTGTCGCGCTGGTTAGCACCTGGATCGGCGCAATGGTGGGGTTTATCGCCGACGCCGAGGCAAAGATGCCGGAGTTCAACGAAGCGGCATACTCCGTATTTTTTAACTCGCTTCCCTACAATTTTTACGCATTTTTTACCATCCTTTTTGTGATTCTGATCGCATGGTCCGGCCGCGATTTTGCGACCATGCTGAAAGCACGCATCACCCTGTATAAAGCCAAGCATGAACCGGAGCTGGATCGCTACAACCTCTACAAAGAGAAGATCAGGGAGGATGAAATAAAGAAGACTGAATCGCACTGGATAAATGCCGCTGTCCCGATATTTGTACTTGTGTTTGGGTGTATCGGCGGACTGGTGGTCACGGGTGATGGCAGCAATATCCAGGAAATCATTGAAACAGCCGACTCTTACAAAGCGCTGCTCTGGGGCGGATTTCTTTCGATGGTGGTGGCCATAGCTATGACTTTGTCGCAAAGGCTTTTGGATGTTGAGGACACCCTGAAAGGAATGATGGACGGGATGCACACCATGTTTGACGGCCTCCTGATTTTAGTCCTGGCGTGGGCGCTTAGCGCCATTACGGTGGAGCTGAATACGGCAGATTACCTGATGTCGGTTTTTGGTGACCTGCTGAATCCCTATTGGCTGCCGTCGATGGTCCTGTTTTTGTCGGCAATTACTGCTTTTGCCACCGGTTCCAGCTGGGGCACGATGGGTATCCTGATGCCGTTGGTGGTCCCGCTTGCGTGGGAGATCGGCAACAGCAGTGGACTGGGTTTTGAGGTCACCCACGAAATTATTTACGCCTGCGTTAGTGCCGTGCTGGGCGGATCGGTGTGGGGCGACCACTGCTCCCCGATTTCCGATACGACGATTTTGAGTTCCATCGCCACCCAGTGCGATCACGTGGAGCATGTCAACACGCAACTGCCCTATGCCATGATCGTGGGGGCGATCAGCATCCTGGCGATGGTCGGCGTGCTGGTGCTGAGTATTCCCTGGTGGGTTATCTACCCGCTGGGAGTGGTTGTAATCATTGCTGTTATCTTTAAATTTGGAAAAATACCGGATCCGGAAGAGTATGCGCCAGAGGGAAAAGAAGCTGCTATTACAAGTTTGGATTAAACGTTTAGAGGGCTTTGTAAAACCCTCAATTCCTCGTTCTGAGGGAGTTGTACTCCCGTTAAAAGGCCACCAAGGCCGGTAGTACAACTACCTCCCAACAAAATGGCAGGTTCTGCAAAGGCCCGTTTACTAACCAGCTCCCCATTTTTTAGCCTTGAAGCTCCGCCTCATACCGACTGTTATCTTCCAACTACACTCCACGATATTCAAACTCGTCAAAGCGTTCAATCGATCGCAAAACTGATTGTCAACGTCCTTCCAGTTCAAACTCAAAACGGCTGTTATCTTTGACAGTGGCACTTCCCTTTTTGTATCGGCGTTCCTCAAAGGTTACTTGCCCGTTGCTGCCAACCAGTAAAATTGTGGAGCAGCGGGTGCCATATTCCTCCGTTGCGATAAAGATGGGGGAAACGGCGCGTTCAAGGTCCCTGGACAAGCCGGTATCAGGGAGCCGGGAATCAGGGGCCGCCTGGTCGTTCTTCAATATCTCGAAGAGAGACGATTCATCAATAGTATCTTGCCGGATAACTTCTGAAAGTTGTTTCTTTGATCGCTCTGTCTTCGGCCAGGGCGTATCCAGCAGGTGATTGCTTAACCCGTATAAACCGGCGTCGAGCGATACCGGCTGACCTGTTTTGTTGGAGTAATACATCAGGTTGTGGATCGAACCCACCAACAGGTTGAACCCGTTATACTGTTCGGCCTTGGAATGCAGTTGCTGCAGGTACGATTCCGGTGCGATGTCGCCGGCCAGGAAATTGCGCACCAGGTGTCCCCGTGAGGGGGCGTTTTCCTTGCGGTTAGCCATGTCGCGGTAGTTGGTCAGGGCGGAAAGCCGCCCATCGCGCGTAATCCCCATCCATGTGCCGCCCGCCTTGAGATCTTTGCCTGCCAGGATGTCTGGTTCCTCATCCCAAAAACGGGCCTTTCGCGTGGGCCGCTCATAAAACTCATCCCGGTTGGCTATGAAAACAAGGTCATATTGCGGGTGCTGTTTATATGAAAAGGCGATCAGGCACATATGCAGTATATCTGTCGATTGGTGGTTTTGACCCGGGGTGCGTGCCAGGGCAGTGGAAATAACGCTTCAGGTCCAGCAGCGAAAGGTGTGGATCCAGGCAAATTTTTCCATCCGTTAGCCCAAACATATTGTTCCGGCACGGACGTGAAAGCCCCGGAAAGTTAAAAGATATTCTCATAACTATTTAGCATATTCATGCGTGTATTCATTCTGCGATAATCAATTTAGGCGACAGGTGCATGTCTCTGCTAAATCAAAATCGAAGCTACACCGTTCAGGATTTTCTGTTTATAGCCGCCGGGCTGCTCGGGGTGCTCGGCTTTTTCATGACCTATGACTCGCAAGATCCTCGGGGCATGATCCATATTGCCCTGGATGAATCTTCCGCGGAATCCCGTGCGGAAGACCTTGCCGGTTCGCTGGGATTCAACACCAGCAACTACCGCACGCAGGTCAACTTTGGGACCAACAGCCGCCTGTTGGACAGTCTGCAAACCAACATGGGTCGGCAGAAAGCGATTAAAATCTTTCAGCAAGATTCTTCAGCGAACCTCTACCCCTATTTTTGGGAGGTTCATTTCAACCAAAAAAGTTCGGTAAGGGATGAGAGGCAAATCACGATTGGGAGCGATCGGGAGAATGTAGAAACGGGGCCCACCGAATTCATCATACGATATGCTTCTTCGGGAGAGTGGGTCGAATTGTTAAATGGAAGTGACCTGATACCGGAACAGCAGGTGAACCGGGAGGCGCTGGAGCGTGTTTTTACCTCGGACAGTTTGCGGCAGTTGCTGGAGACCCTGCCGGATTCGCTCTGGCATGAGAAATTAAGCTTTAACCTTGATCGGAATTATAACGACACGACCACCGCTCCAAGTGGCCGGGGCTCCTCTCCGGGTATCAGTCCATTTACTCGCTCCGAAGTATTGCGGCTGGGTGAATATTACATTGCGCAGTCCGGCTGGGAACTGCAAAAGTTTGATGTGGCGAATATCCGTATGGAAACGGTGGGATCAACGGTCGTTGCGCGTATCCGGTATACCTCAGCGCAGCCGATCCACGGGCAGGTGATAAACCTGCGGGCTTCGTTGACGCCAACGGGCAACCTGCTGGGACTGAGTGCCAGCTATAATCCCCGTTCCGACAATGACAGCAGAACCCCGCCCCTCTGGGAACTGGTTCAAGTGGCCGGTTTTTTTCTTTTTGGTATAGGCACGATTATCATCTTTTATTTCCGTATCCGGGCGCGGGTGATCGATACAAAATCAGCGCTGGTATTGAGTATTTTGGCGGGATTTACAGTGCCGGCTATTATATTCATGAACCAGATCAATGAAACCAATATTTTTGAAGAGGGTGGCAACTGGGTCGATCTTGTGGGCCTCTCCCTGAGTATGGGAATCACCGGTGCCGTAGCTTCGGTCAGCCTTTTCGTTCTTTCAGCGGTCGGCGATTCGGTTACCCGCCAATACTGGCCCGGCAAGCTCGATTGTTACGACTATCTCCGGCAGGGAATGTTTTTTAACAAACCGGTGGGTGAGGCGTTTGTCCGCTCGGGTGTCCTCGCTTTTCTTCTTGCCGGTTTCTGGGCTGTTTTGTTGTGGTTTTTCCCCGATTTTTACTTTGAAATCGAGGAACCGATCTTGTCTTACGAGGTGATCTGGCCTCCAGTTTACCTGTTACTGGACAATTTGTGGTACACCCTGTTTGCCGCTTTCAGCATATTTTTGGTTGTCGGTTCCCAAACCTATGCCCAGACCGGCAAGCGCTGGCTGGCCGGCTTTTTCATGATATTGGCCGTTGTGGTGGCAGAGCCGCTCCCGTATACCGGCGGACCGCCCGTAACGCAGGCTGTTCTTCACTTGGTATTTGGGTTGGCATTGACGGGTATCTACCTATATTGGGATTTTCTGACCCTGCTGATAACCTATTTCCTGTTCAACTGCCTGCTGGTCGCTTCCAGTGGATGGATGATGGAGGGTTCGCCCGATTTCTACGTCTTTTTGTTTTATCTCGTGTTCCTGTTTCTGGCAACGGGCGGGGGAGTATTTTCAATTTTGAAAGGTGAAGAGGGGCGGGCACTGCCCGATTTTGTACCGGAATACGTAGAAGAGCTGGCGCAGGAGGAGCGGATTAAGCAGGAGCTGCAGATTGCCCGCGATGTACAGCAATCGTTCCTGCCGGTGGGAACGCCCGCCATCGATATGCTGGATCTGGCAGCTATCTGTAAGCCGGCGTATGAAACCGGGGGCGACTATTATGATTTTATCCAGCTCGATGACCACCGCCTCGGGGTGGCTATTGGGGATGTGAGCGGCAAGGGCATTCAGGCCGCATTTTACATGACATTCACCAAGGGGATCCTGCATACCCTGTGCCGGGAGACAGAATCACCTGCGGAAGTGCTGAAAAAAGCGAATAAACTGTTTTATGATAACGCACGGCGCGGTACTTTTATCTCATTGATTTACGGTATCGTGGATACCCGCCAAAAAACGTTTAGCTTTGCGCGGGCCGGCCATAACCCGATATTGCATTATGCCGCCGAGAAAAAGACCATAAACCTGCTTCAGCCCAGTGGACTGGGACTCGGGTTAACAATTTCAGACTCATTTGACAACAATATCCAGGAGGCCACGCTGGAGCTCTCCGCGGGAGATCTCCTGGTGCTATATACTGATGGCGTTGTTGAGTCGTTGAATACGGCACACCAGTTTTATGGAACCGGTCGGCTGCAAAAACTGCTCGGTAACAGCGCAAAAAAACAGGCCCCTGAAATCCTATCAGATCTGGTGTCGGATGTGGATACCTTTTCGGGAAAGGCCAGGCAACACGATGACATGACTGTGATGGTAATAAAACTTAACAATAAAAGTTAGAATAGATAAATTAGGTAACCATCGAACCGTATACTCAAAGTTCAACAAATTTTATGCAGAATGAAACAGACAAGTATGTTACTGGCGGTACTTTTTTTTATGACCGTATCGGCATTTCAGGGAGTTGATCGCACAGCCAAGATAAACTGGTATTCCCTGGAGGAAGCCCAGGAGCTTGCAAAATCGGGCGATAAAAAGGTGATGATCTACATGGAGGCCAGCTGGTGCGGGTACTGCAAAAAGATGGAACGAGAGGTGTTTCCCCAAAAGGCGGTCCAGGATTCGCTTCACAAATACTATTATCCAGTACGCCTGGATGTGGAATCGAAGGATCGGGTTACCTACAACGGCACTGAAATGTCGGAGCGGGAGTTTGCCGGTTCCATTCGCGTGTCGGGAACGCCCACTTTCCTTTTTATCAATGGACAAGGAGAGATTTTGGGAAAACAACCGGGTTTTATTCCTGTCGATACATTTAAATCATTGTTGGCATATGTGGGTTCTGATGCCTACGCCCGCGTAAAATTTGACCAGTACATCAAAAACAGGTCCGAGGAATAATTTACGGCGGCTACAAATCGGTGTAGATGATTTCGTATATTCGGGATAAAGATTTTTAGAAATGGAGTACTTGTATACATGGTTCTGAGCCAAGCTGTCGAAGATTATTTAAAAACTATTTATGTATTGGAATCGGAGGGCAAGGGCGCTTCTACATCCAGCATTGCCGAATCGATGGATGTGTCGTCGGCTTCGGCCACCAACATGGTAAAAAGGCTCTCAAAAATGGGACTGGTCGATTACCAGTCGTACAAAGGGGCCACCCTCACCAAATCGGGCACAAAGATTGCCCTTGAGATTATCCGCCACCACCGCCTGCTGGAGCTGTACCTGCTGGAGGTACTCGGTTATTCCTGGGACGAAGTGCACGAGGAGGCTGAGAAGCTGGAACACCACATATCGGAACAGTTTGAGGATAAGATTGCCGAATTGCTGGACAATCCCACCCACGACCCGCATGGAGATCCCATCCCAACCAAGGAGGGCGTCATGCCTGAGCTGAATGCTGAGCCGCTGGGAGACGCGGATGCGGGGAAAACCTATATCGTAAGCCGCGTGAAGGACCAAGACCCGGAGGTGCTGCGCTACCTGGAAAAGCTGGGAGTGCTGCCGGGGGTTAAAATTAAAATCAGGGAGAAAGCCCCGTTCAACGGCCCCCTTACGATTTTACTTGAAGAGACAGAGCAGGCGATCGGCTATGAGATTGCCAACAATATTTTTGTGGCCGAAATGCCTGGAAACAGTTAACGTCGCGCGAGCTTGCGGTGCAGACTGTCTGAGGATTGAGACAAACAGGTCTCTCGGGGTATCTAAGTAATGCCTCCCCCTCACTTGTTTACTATTTCCGGTTCCGGGCTCGCATATTCCGGTTCTTTAAATGATGGATTGATATGAGATTTATCGGAGCGCTTCCGGTCTCTTTTTTCGCGTGCCCACTGCCGTTTTTTTCGATCCCACCAGATGATGAATCCGGTAACGGGAAGGCTCCCGCAGATCAGGCTGGCGATAAAAGCGATAATTTTCCCCGGCAATCCGCCAATGGCACCTACATGGATGTCGTAATTCATCGCCAATAGTTTTTCCCCGGCGTTTTTGGAATCGTAATCTTCTCCCGCAATCAGCTCCCCGGTGTACTGGTCGTAATCCAGGTGAAAATGTTCGTAATACGTCTGCCCGTCCGGATATACGGTGGCCGTGATCGTCCCCTGGCTGTCAACCGGCGTTGCCAAACTGATACCGTAGGCGTTGGGATTTTGATTCCAGGCGTTGCGGTAAATAACCTGCAGGGGGGATTCGATTTCGTCCGATGGTGCGGCGGCTGAAACATGTTGCTTGTGCTCGTCAGGGGGGAGTTTGAATTCACCGGTCCCCAAAAAGTAAATCGCCTTTTTGGCGGAGGGAAAATACCAGTAGAGTCCCGTAAATGCGAGGATGAGCGCCAGTGTCAAAAAGTAAAAGCCGAGCACATTATGCAGGTCATAATTAACTCTCCGCCAGGTGCTGCCCCACTTGATCCTGAAGCTGCGCTGCCGGCCCGCCTTGTTCCACTTTTTGGGCCACCATAGAATTATTCCGGTAATGAGCAGTACGATAAATATGACAGTGCTCCACGCAACAATCGGCTGACCAATCGGCGTGGCCAGCAGGAGGCTCCAGTGTATGCCTTTCACAATTTGAAAGAAATCCTTTTTCTCATTCTGTATGCCGGCGACCGCTCCCGTATATGGATTTATATATACGGTGCGATAATCATCCATAGAGCCAAAATAGGTCCACGCGAACTCATCACTGGCCTGGTAATTCATGGCCGACCAGTTTCGGTCAGGATCTTTGTAGGTGGTGAGTCCATATGGCAGGTGCTCTATCTCGAGTGCTTCGGCCGCTTTCTGCTCCAGTTGTTCAATCGGCAGGGGCTGGCGGTCCGACGGCTTTTCCTTTACATAATAGAGATCGCTTTTTACGATGTCGGAGATCTCCTGGTGAAAGACAAACAGGCATCCCGTTATGCTCAGGATGAGTACCACCAGCCCGGTTATGAGACCGAGCCAGCGGTGGATGACAAGCATTATTTTTTTGAATGAAGGCATGGCAAATTAAAATTTGTAGGAGAAGCTCGCGGTTATGTTTCGTGGCTGCTGGGGATTGATGGTTGACCATCCCTTGTAGTAGGTAGTGTCGCCGATATTGTTGACTTTCAGGTCCAGCCGGTAGCTCTCGGTTTCGTAAAAGACCGAAGCGTTGAGGACTGTATAGGAAGGCAGGGTAAACTGGCCGGTGGAGGCCCGGTTGAGAATCATATTTTCGCTGGCGTAGTTACCCCCGAATCCGAGGCCGAGATCCTGGAGCGGCCCATCGGGAATACGGTAGCTGATCCAGCCGTTGATCAGGGTTTGGGGACCAGCTTCTTCAGGTCGCCGGCCGCGGTATTGATCGTTGTCGGTTTTGGTGATTTCGCTCTCGTTGTAACTGTAACCGGCAATGACGTTCAGCCCGTTGACAGGGGAGGCGGTAATGCTGGCCTCAATACCTCGGCTGTAGTTTTCCCCATCCTGCTCATACTGTTCCGGGGCCACCTGGCGAACAACATCGGTGACTCGGATATCGTAATAGCTTACAGTGGCTGAAAGGCGGTCATTCAGCAGGTTGGTCTTAATACCGGTTTCCCACTGGTTTGCACGCTCGGGTGAAAAGTTGAAGGTTTGGTTTCCTGAAGTGATTGGAGCGACATTGCTGAACCCGTTCATATAATTGGCGAACAGCGAAAGTCTTTCCGGCAGCGGCTTTACAACCACTCCGAATTTGGGTGAGTAGGCGATCTGGGTGTAGTCGTCATCATCGGTGGAGACGGTTCCCTCATTATCGAAATGGTCGACCCGCAGGCTGGCCATTACCGACAGCTGGGGCAGTATATCCACTACATCAGAAATGTAGGCACTGTAGACTTGCTGCTTCGTCTCACTTTGATTAACTGGCGCGGTGGCCAGGGCGGTGTCGGCCGCTTCTTTTGAAAGCCCGCCGGGGTCGGTGCCGAGCGATACGGTTCCCAGCCCCACATATCCGCTGCTGTTGTTGATGACGTTTTGCTGGAAATAATCAATCCCGATTACCATTTTGTTGTCTGCCCCGCCGATTGAAAAATCACCAATAAAGTTTTGCTGGATATCGGTGCCCAGGGTTGTGGAGTTTTGTTTGCTCAGGTAACGGGCAAACGTGCTGTTGGTGCCGTCGCCGGCGAAATCCCACAAGTAGGTGTAGTATCCGTCAGTTTGGGCATTGCTGCTTGAAATGGCAGTTTGAGAGGTCCACTGGTCAGAAAGCCGGTACCTCATCTGGCCCTGGAAATTAAAGGTTGGATTCTGAATAGTAAGTGTATTACTGGTAAACGAGTGATTAGGGTTGTAACCCAGCTCCTCCATGTTATGGGCTGTCAGCTCTGCACTTCTATTCAGGAATAGCATGGTGGGATTGGTGCGCTCGGCGTTGTAGTATTCGGTGCGGATAAGAAAAGAGAGGTCCTCATGTACGCGGTAGGAGAGGGACGGAGCAACAAAAAGAGACTTGCTGAATCCGGCATCCTGGAAGCTGTTTCTGGAGTCGTATGCCGTGTTGACGCGCAGTGCGATATCCCGCTCGCTGCTGACGGGCGTATTAATATCTGCCGTTACCCGGTTCAGGCCGAAGCTCCCGGTTTTGTAGGAGATATTACCTCCGAAATTGTAGTAGGGTCGCTTGGTTACCACGTTGATCAGTCCGCCGTACGATACGAGACTGCTGCCGTAGAGCGTGCCGGATGGCCCCTTGATGATTTCCACCCGCTCAATGTTGGCGGGATCCGGAGTGCCGTTGGTGAGGGCGGGCAGCCCGTTCACCATTGTGGGCTGGGCTGAGAATCCACGCAGGGAGTAGTAGCCGGCTCCGTCGCCACCGCGACCGGTAGATTCCCAAAGCTTGGTCACCCCGGGGGTGTTGGTGAGGGCATCCTCGAAACTGGTCGCAACCTGGTCCTCCAGCAGGTCAGAGGTAACCGTGTTGTAGACCTGGGGATTGTTGATATTTCTGATCGGCAGCTTGGCGACATGCTGTGTAATATCAGTGCTGAACTTGTTCGCATCACCTGCACGTACAATAACTTCCTGCAGCTCCTGGTTTGAGCCTGAGAGCGTGACATCGATCGTGAGAGATTGGTCCGCCTGAACCGATATGGCTCGCGTTTCCTCCTCATATCCGATGCCGGAAACCACGAAGGTGTAGTCGCCCGCCGGTATTTCATTGATTATGTAGTACCCATCGGTATTGGTTGCGGCCCCGTAGCTGGTGCCTTCCAGACGGATGTTGATATTGGGAAGCGGCTTGTCTTCAATATCGATGACCCTTCCCTCTATGCTGCCGGTTGTTTGTGCCCGGGCGCTGAAAGAGACCGATAATAGAAGTAAAACAAGAAAAACGGGTATTTTAAGGAGATTTATTTCAGAAAATGCCATTGGTTCTGTGGTATTCGCTATGTTAGGGTTAGGGATTGTGATTTCTAATACAGCTGCGATGCCTGGTGGCCTGGCTTGGTCATCCCATACCGGGCATGGACAAGCGGATGAAACTATGCGAAAGCCACGAAAACAGGCCGGCACAGCCGGAGTTATGTATGAGGTTCTTTATTTTTGGTTTCAACAACGTATTCTTACCTAGACCGTATCTAAATAAGACGCCGCAATTTTATTTAGATTTGGTTTAAATAACAAGAATTTTTCCATTTAGTTTGTGTCGGTCCCTGGTCTTGAACAGTCAATTCAGCCAGTGGTTTTCAGAGCCCTGTTTTTTAGCCAGACAAGCTTGAATAGCAGAGTTTTTAATGCCCCGGTAAAGATGTGGAAGTTCAAAGAGTTGTTGCCAAACGCCTGCCGCACACAGGTGAGGCTGGGACCAGGTTAAAACGATCTATTAAAAGGTTTAATTTTGAACATGGAAAAGCTTAGATTTTACACGTTGTCAACTGCCACCAGAAACAACTCTATCGCAGATGAATCTTTTTGAAGAGGAAAAAGCGGATCCGGCCAAGAAATCGCAGGAAAAACGGTCCGTGGTAAATCCCCATGAACCGCTGGCCACCCGCATGCGTCCCGATTCACTAGACGAGTTCGTCGGGCAGGATCATATCGTCGGAGAGGGGAAGATGCTGCGCCGTATGATCGAGAGCGGGGTGATCGGCTCGCTGATTTTTTACGGTCCCCCCAGTTCGGGAAAAACCACGCTTGCCCATGTTATTTCGCGGGAGATCAATGCCAAGTTTGAGGTGCTTAACGCGGTGCTGGATGGGATTAAAGATCTGCGACAGGTTGTAGAGCGGGCCCAGAAGATCCAGCAGATGAACGGTAGAAAAACGATCCTGTTTGTGGATGAGATCCACCGCTGGAACAAAGCTCAGCAGGATGCGCTGCTGCCGCATCTTGAATCGGGTGTGATCACCTTGATCGGCGCGACGACCGAAAACCCGTATTATTCCCTGGTAAATCCGCTGCTTTCCAGGTGCCAGCTTTTCGAGCTCTATGACCTCCAGGTTGAGCACGTAAAGACGATGATCGACCGGGCGCTGAAGGACAAGGAGCGCGGACTCGGCCATAAAGATGTCATACTCACCGAACCGGCCAAAAATCACCTGGCAGAGTTCGCGGGTGGAGATATTCGTAACGCCATCAACGCCCTTGAAGTGGCAGTCCTCTCCAGCGATAAGGATGAAGAGGGAAACATTCTTATCGACCTGGAGATCGCCAAAGAGTGTATCCAGAAACGCAATGTGCGCTACCAGGGTACCGGTGATGAGCATTACCATTACGCCTCGGCCTTTATCAAGTCGATGCGCGGCTCAGACGTGGATGCGGCCCTCTATTGGATGGCGGCCATGCTTGAGGGTGGGGATGATCCCAATTTCATTTTTCGGCGCATGCTTATCCTGGCCTCTGAAGATGTGGGGATGGCCGATCCGCATGCCCTGACGATGGTGAATTCGGCACACGAGGCGTTTACCAAATGCGGCATGCCGGAGGGGCTCTATTTCCTGGCTCATGCCTGTATCTACCTGTCGCTGGCACCCAAAAGCAACAGCACCGGGGCGGTATTTTCGGTCCGGAGCGAGATTAAGAATCGCGGTACAAAAGCGGTGCCGCCTCACCTGCGGGACAAAACCGCCAACTCCAAGGAGGCCCGCTACCTGGATAAAGAGAATGCCTCCGACGACTACAAGTATCCCCACTCTCATCCATACCACTGGACCGAGCAGCAGTACCTGCCAGAGGAACTGGAAGGTACGAGCTGGTTCGAACCTGGGAATATCGGCCGCGAAGGCAAGCTATGGGAACGCCTCCAGAAGATAAAAAAAGCCTGGCGATCGAATAGCTAACTTCTTATCGTCCGCCGACTCCCGGGAATCAGGAGTCGGGGTCTACATCAACAGGAAGGATGGCGTTGTTGATAAGATTCAACTCCTGTTCGGCGTCAAGGTCCATCATTTCACGGGCGTCATTTACTCCAAAGAAATCGGGATATCCACGTACCCCGTGCTCATATTTGTCGAGCCCGTTGAGTTCCTCCTCGGCACTCACTCTTAAATCGTGGAACTGCTCAATTCCCTTAAAGACCAGGTATGCGGTACCGATCGTCCACGCAAAGACGGAGAAGATTCCCAGGGCCTGTACCAGCAGCTGTGTAAAAGAACCTCCAAAGAAAAGGCCCGTTAATTCCGTGGTGTAGGGTGACTGTGCAAAGAGTCCTACCGCCAGTGTGCCCCAAACGCCGGCAAAGCCGTGCACGGGTATCGCTCCAACCGGATCATCAATGCCATTCTTTTCAAGCAGATACATTCCGAGCATCATGGACAGCCCCCCGATGCTACCGATGATCAGGGCCGACACCGGAGAAACCACTGCACATCCCGCTGTAATAGCGACGAGGCCGGCCAGCGCGCCGTTGAGAGTATAGGTCAAATCGGGCTTGCCGCGCCTGTACCAGACGACTGCCATCGTGGTAACAGCTCCGCCCGCCGCAGCCAGGTTGGTGGTAACGGCAATACGCGCGATGGACAGGTCGGCCCCGAGCGTACTTCCGGGATTGAAACCAAACCAACCAAGCCACAGGATAAACACGCCCAGTGTACCCAGAGCCATGCTGTGGCCGGGGATATTTGTTACTTTTCCGCGGGCAAAACGACCAATGCGTGGACCCAGAATCATCGTGCCGGCCAGTCCGGCCCAGGCTCCCACACCATGGACCACCGTGGATCCCGCAAAATCATAGAACCCCAGCTTTTCCAGCCACCCGCCCCCCCCAGATCCAGTGCCCGACAATGGGATAAATAAATGCCGTAATAATCACGGTATAGATGATGTAAGCCGAAAATTTGGTTCGTTCTGCCACCGCTCCGGAAACAATCGTAGCCGCGGTGGCGGCAAAAACGGCCTGGAAAAACCAATACCCATACAGCCAAGCGTCCAGCTCGCCGCTGGGAGTGACCGCTTCCGATAAAAAGAAATTGGAGGTGCCAAAGAGCCCGAACATGTCGGTTCCGTACATCAGGCCAAAACCGCAAGCCCAGAATACGATGGTACCCAATCCAAAATCCATCAGGTTCTTCATCATGATGTTGGTGACGTTTTTAGCCCGCGTAAATCCGGTTTCCACAAGGGCAAAGCCGGCCTGCATAAAAAATACCAGGAAACCGGCGACCATTACCCAAAGCAGGTCGGCAAACGTTTTCCCTTCGACGGGGGAAGCGGTTGTGTCCAGTAAAACAGGGGCCGGATCCGGCATTGCCACCAATAGTCCTGGAGCACCGGCGAACAGTACCAGCAGTATGACCGGTATAATTATTCTTCTCATCCACTTAATAAAATTAGGTTAATATTGCAATTAAGTGAATATATTAAATTAAATATGAATAAATTAAAAATAAATTTAGTTATGATTTAAATTTATGTTTATTAATTAAGTAAATTTTCAATAAGGTCTTAAATGATTAAGATGGAATTATTAACTGTCGAATTTGGTATACTTTTTTTCAGCACTAATAGAACAGCATGTAATGATTGAACTGAATATTATTAGCGGTACCGACCGCCCCGGCTCTAATGCGTTGCGTGTATCGCGTTATTTGCGAACACGATACCGTGAGATCGAGGAGGTGATGCCTGAAATCATCGATCTGCGATACTTCCCACTCGAACAGGTTAGCGGAGGGCCTTACGGAAAGGAGAATGAAGAAGTCCGGAAGTTTACTACCAAACTGCTGGATGCCGACGGGCTCTGCGTGGTTGTACCCGAATATAATGGAGGGTATCCCGGCATTCTGAAGCTGGTTATAGATTATCTGCCCTATCCGAGCGGACTGGAGAAGAAACCGATCTGTTTCGTGGGAGAGGCCGATGGTGCTTTTGGGGCTTTACGAGCAGTTGAGCAGATGCAGCAGGTATTCAGTTATCGGAATGCATATATATTTCCGGAACGGGTCTACATTCCCAGGGTAAATGATAATTTTGATGAGGAGAAAGGGATCAGCGACTCATTTCAGCAGCAACTGCTGGATAACCAGATCAAAAATTTTATCCAATTTATCGCCGATACCAAATCCCAAAACGTGTTGGAGGGGTTGAACGACTAAGAACTCTCTGTCTGTAAGTGGTACCCTCCCTGCCTTGCTGATCTGCCAACGATTATCCGCAGAGTCGATCTGACCATTACTCAATTTTCAGCATATAACCTACGCCGTGCAGGGTAACCAGGTACTGCGGGTCGTCGGGGTGTTGTTCAATTTTGGAACGCAGTTTTGAGATGTGAACATCCACCGTACGGGTGTTGGTGCTGTGCTCGTACCGCCAGACATTTTCCAGCAGGGCATCGCGTGAGACCGGTTCATTGGCATGCGCGGCGAGGTACCGGATAAGTTCGACCTCCCGCGTGGTCAGATCCTTTTCCTCCTCCGGGTGCCTGGCCAGGGCATTTTTCAGGTCAATCGTTACCGGATCCAGCTCCAGATCGTTGATCGGTTTTGACTTGGAGTAGGTTTCTGAACGGCGGAGACGGGCTTTAATGCGTGCAAGCAGTTCCTTAACGCCGAACGGCTTGGTCATATAGTCGTCGGCCCCGATGTTGAGGCCGGTGACTTTGTCAATTTCCTGGTCCCTGGCCGTCAATATAATGATGGGAAACGTGTAGGTCATGTTGCGGACTTTTTTACATACGTCATAACCGCTCATTCCGGGGAGCATGAGATCCAGCAACATCAGGTCGGGATTCTCTTTTTTTACAATTTCGACGGCTTCTTCACCTTCTTCAGCCACAAAAACATCATATCCCTCGTTTTCCAGTGTATCCTGTAAGGTAAAAATGAGGCTGGGCTCGTCTTCAACAATTACTATTTTTTTTGGGTTATCCGACATACTGGGGTTTATCTTGCTGATTAATGTGTTGTTGTGATTGTTCGTCTGTAGTACCCTTACCGTTATTTCCGGGATCGACCAGAATCGGGAATTCCACGATAAATGTAGAACCGTTTCCTTTCACACTGTCAACCTGTATGGTGCCGCCGTTCAGCTCAACAAGGTTCTTGACGATCGAGAGTCCTAAACCGTGACCTTTGCTTTGGGCTGTCAGGGAGTCTTCGACCCGGTAGAATTTTTCAAAAATATGTTTGATCGCGCTCCTGGGTATTCCCACCCCGTGATCTTCTATCTCAAGGCGCACCTGCGTATGCTTTTTTTGCAGCTGTATACCGATATATTTTTCATCTTCGCTATATTTTATGGCATTTTCAACCAGGTTCCCGATGATGGTGTTAAAACTGTCTTCATCCACCATGACAGGAGGCAGCGACTCGTCCATCGATATATCAAGAGTGAAGCCTTTGTTGTTGATATAGGGTTCATGGTTATCCAGGTATCGTTGAACAAGCCGGTTCAGGTCAACGGGTTTGGGTTCAATAATGGACTGTCCGGCATCAGCTTTGGCTACATCCAGCAGCTTTTCTATCATTCGCTTTAGCCGGAGAGCCTCGCTGTGGATATGCCGGCCGTAGGACTGGAGCCGCTCCTTGTTATCCACGCGTCCATCGGCAAGGTTTTCGCCCGCCGCCTGCATTACGGCAAGAGGGGTCTTCAATTCATGGGTTACATTGGCCAGGAAGCCGGCCTGCCGCTCCGCCAGGGCCCGCTCTTTTTGCGCGGTGACAAAGATAAACCCGATCGCTCCCAGCAGGATGACGACCGCACCACCCAGTACCGCAAAATTTTTGAACAGCGAGGCCTTGGAAGCCGCAATCGTGGGACTTTCGGTAAAAGCTACCTTGAGCGTCCAGTTGTCAAAGAAATCGGGAAACCGCTGCTTGTACTGCACCTTGTCTTCGTCAAAGGTGCGCGCGTGATCGCTGCTTATGACCGTCTCGTCCTTGGTCCAGTCCCGCAGCCAAACCACTACGCCGCTGGAGTCGGGGTTGCCGAAGCGCCGCACCAGCTCTTTATGCAAGTATTCATTAACCAGGTAGTCCTGGTCGATCAGCATGGTCAGATAGCCAAAAATCTCCTGTTCGGAGAGATTGATCAGCGCCAGGGTCATGCTGTAGTGGGTATCAAAAATGCTTTTATAGTTAAACCGGTATTCGTCAATGAGCACTTTCATGCGGGTTCGCGCAATGCCCATCCCGTCGCACACGAATTCGGAATATTCGGTAGTCGGTTTAAATTTGCGGTCAAGCTGATCAAATCTGAGCAGGCTGGTTTCATTCTGGCAGGCCCTGCAGCCGTGAGGTTTGAAATAGATGTCGGTAAAGATGGAATCGGCGGCGGCCTGTTCGATGTGTCGCTGAAATGCCGGGGGGAATTGCCCTGTTTGTTCAAACACCCGCTGGGTATGATCCATGTCGAGCTTGTCAATTCCCCAGTACGGATTGAAAAAACGGTGATGAACCTTGTCAGTAAATTCTGATACCTGCAGTTTCTTGTTTTCCAGGTCCGATTCAATCGTTGTTTGGTGCAGGCGAAATAGCGAAAAGACATTCATCGCCGTCAGGCCAAGAATAGTGACAATGGCCGTGCCTAGTAAAACCCAACGCAATGAAAGGTATTTTTTTAACATATGCAGTTTCTTTGAAAAAGAAAGTAATATGAATGAAGGTTAAATGTAAACAATTTCTTGCTGGGGAGAATTGCAAAAAATAAAAAGAGGGACATCTGTCAATGCCCCTCTGTAACGAATCTAAATATTAATCCTTGCAGACGTTTATTTTTGCCAGGAATTGTTGGCCCTGTTCACATCCGGGAAATGATGTTGAGGGTCAATTTGAACCCCGGTTACTTCGGCTTGGTGCTCTATGAGAAGCTCTGCAGATGTGTTGCCCCTCAGCCAGGTGTCTACTTCGATATGACGGGTCAACGTTTCGCCGTTGTCCAGCGTTATCTCTACTGTCGCCGGCAGCGGCATTTGGCCTTTGTCTTCGATCACGATCCGCGTTCCGTTTGCTGTTGAGGTGACATCCCCGACCGCCTGGTCAAGAATCCACGTCTCATAGTAGAAGCTTCGCCAGAACCAGTCAAGATCCCGCCCGCTGACCGCTTCAAAAATATTAAACAGGTCCCACGGGTAGGGATGTTTGTATTTCCATTCGCTCAAAAACGTCTGGTAGGCTTTTTGAAATGTTTTTTCGCCCAGCAGGTGCCGTAGTATCACCAGGCCACTGCCGGGTTTCGGGTAGGAGGCCACTCCGAAAGCAGGACCGGGATAATGATAGTCAGACCATCGCATAATGGGACCTTCCAGGTAGGTGCCGGCGATGTTTGTATATGAATTAAATTCGTTGATGTCCGGATTGCCGGAATCGGAGAAATAGTCTTTTCGCGCCTGGTTTTCGTTAAAAGTCGTAGTGCCCTCGTCGATCCAGCTGTAGCGGCGCTCATTGGTGCTTACAATCATCGGAATCCACATGTGGGCAAATTCATGGGCGATCACGTAATAGAGACTTTCCTGAGGCTGGTAGTTATAGGAGCCGATGATGGTAATCATGGGGAACTCCATCCCCCCGCCGATAATGCCACCGCCTTCAATGGAGGTCATATGCGACCAGGGATAACTCATGCCCAAATAGTCTGAAAAGAAGGTGATGGAATGCTGGGCATAGGGGACCGCTTTTTTCCATTTGGGAGCTGAAAGGCGATAGACGGCATCTACAAAAGTGTATTCCTCCTGTCCATCGTTATCGCGATCTCCAACTGAGGCGCGCGCGCCCTCCCAGACCGATTCTTTGGTAACACTGAAGGCAAAGTCATTGATATTTTCTGCCGTGAACGACCAGGTTAATGTGCCGTCTCCGGTTGAAGGAGTGATATTCCCGAAGTCGCTGCTGTCTACAATGGCTATTACCTGGTCACTCTGCTGGGCCTGGCGGTAGCGCTCGGCAACGGAAGCGTCCAGCACCTGGCCGGCATTTTGCAGGTTGCCCGTGGAGGTAACCAGCCACTGTTCCGGCGCGGTGATATCGACCGAATAGTCACCAAACTCATGGTAGAATTCGGCGTTGTTTTTAAACCGGTCGGTGAACCAGCCATAGACATCGTCATATACCGAAATCTTGGGATACCAGTAGGCAATAAAAAAGAGGTTGTCTTCGCTGTACCCCATACGTCCGCCGGCCCCTTTCTGCGGCACCTTGAAAGCCCACTCCACCTCAACCTGTGTTGAGCGACCGTGTTTGAGGGCCGAGGGCAGGGTCAGAAACATGCGGGTTCCATCAATATAATAGCCCTGTTGTCCCTGCATCGTGATTTCCCGGAGCTCGCGCCCTTCCACTGTCACGCTTTTTATCTCAATTCCTCCCGTTACCTCCACGTTCTCTTTGCGCGGAACGCCTTCTTTGTGCACATTTTGTGCCAGTTCAAGCATAATGCCGTTCAATGAATCGGGGGCGTTGTTGTGGTAGGTGATGGTACTGCGGGCCGTGACCCTCTTTTCGTCCGGGATAAGCTCCACGTCCATGTCGTAGTCTACCTTCTGCTGCCAGTAATCTTCACCGGGAGTGCCCATGGGGGTCCGTGTGCCCTGTCGGACCGAACGCTTGTACGCGTACGGAATCTCAAAATCTATGGAGTTCGGAACGGGCCGATCCAGCTCCAGGGGGAGGGTGGTGTCCGGAGGGGTTGCCTGGGAGGCTGCCGTAGCGGCTGTTTCCGGTTGCTCGGCACGTTGTTGTACCGTGGCGCATCCGGCGATAAACAGGGATATTAGTATAACAAAAGAGAGGGATTTCTTAGCTGTCGGTATCATTGTATTCTGTGATAAATCAGGAATTGTGGATTATGTATTTGCTGGGATAAGAGACTTGACAAGCAGTTATTTGGCTTAGCTGACGGTCTTGAAATGCTTGTCGATGGATTTTTTGAGATCGTCAAATTCTATCGGCTTGGTCAGGTAGTCCAGGTAGTCGGTTTCCTGGGCGCGTTCTACGTGGTAGGGATCGGAATTGCCTGTAATATATATGACCGGCACGTCCGAAAATGTTCGAATTTCTTTCATCGCTTGAATGCCATCAATCTCTCCCTCAAGGGAGATGTCCATAATAATGAGATCGGGATCAATACTTTTTGCCGTCTCTATTGCTGTTTTGCCGTATACCAGCTCTCCCTCAGTCTCAAAATCAAGTCGTTCAAGATAACTTTCATACAATAAATTCAGAATAAGGTCATCTTCAACAATGAGAACTTTTTTCTTTGTGTTACCCATACAGCGTTAAATCATTTTATAATTCGATTGATAAAATAGTAAGAAGATTATTTTATTCAATTTAAACAAGAGATGGATCGGTCCACCGGATTCCGGAATGTTATATTGAAATAATCAGCAGAATCACCTTTTCCCGCATGAATCACCTTTTCCCGCATGTTGGCACGGCTGTCAGAGAGGCCGTGGAAAGCCTCCTGAATCGTGTAAATATTAAAATGAAGTTAGGACAATTTTCGATCAAATAAAAAAAGTTGCCGTGCCTGGATAACAGGCCGCACCCTGTGCGGTAGGCCAAAAATACATACAAATATGCTAAAATCGGAACTTCTTTATAATGGAGGTTTTGCAAAACCCTCCATTAATGAATAGGCAGGAGCTGAGGTAGCGGGGATTGGCATTCGGTATTACGAGAATTCCTCTCGTTCGACGTGTCGGGGCCGTCAGGCTCCCGGGAAGAGACCATTCGGGAAAAGAGAAAAAAATGAATACCTTCCGTCTGAATCTTGAGAAAGAAGAATATACAAACCGAGGGTTCTGCAAAACAACGGTTTTGTAAAGCCCTCTGAACCGTAAATACATGACCCTGTTTTCATGAAATTTGGCAGCGCAGATCATCCCGGAAGCATTGATTTTTTCCTACCCCAGGATCATCCCGGAACCGCGGAGGTGCTTGAAAAAACGGGTTCTTCCGAACCCCCTGAGATATATGTGGGCTGTGCCAAGTGGAACCGGAAAGATCTCAAAAATTTTTATCCGAAAGGGACCGGCGACGAGCTGGAATACTACGGCTCGCAGTTTAATGCCGTGGAGATGAATGCCACGTTCTACCGGAATTTTTCGGAGGACCAAATCAATGACTGGTACCAAAAAGTGCCTGAAGGGTTTCGTTTTTTTCCAAAAGTAAACCAGCGGGTCAGCCACTTCAAATGGCTGAATGATGTTGAAAAAGCACGAGATGATTTCCTGGACAGCGTAGTGCATTTCAGGGAGAAGCTGGGGACGGTTTTCCTGCAGCTGCGCAGCAAGTTTGCCCCCAAATTTTTTGATCGTGTGGTCCGTTTCGTCGAGGAGTGGCCGGAAGGTATACCGCTGGCCGCTGAATTCAGGCACACGGATTGGTTTAATGATCCCGCTGTGGCCGAGGACCTCTACCAGTTACTGGAGGAAAATAATGTGGCAAATGTAATTGTGGATACCGCCGGCCGGCGCGATCTGCTGCACATGCGCCTGACGAATAATGAGACGTTTGTCCGCTATGTGGGCGCGAATCATCCCACCGATTTTACGCGACTGGAGGAATGGGTGCAACGACTCCAGCGCTGGACCGACCAGGGATTGGATAACATTCATTTTTTCGTACATCAGAATGATGAGCAGCGATCGCCCGAGCTGGCTGCTCATTTTATTAAAAACCTGAACGCAGAGTTGGGGTCAAATTTGAAGGTGCCGAACTGGCTTGATGGTGGCCAAAAGGACCTGTTTTAAAAATGCTGAAAGCTATTTGTACGGCCGTAAAATCGGTGATAAGGGACAAAAATAAGATCAAGAAGTCAACCAATTGAAATTTTTCTCTTCCCAGCTTACGCAAATTATCTCCAGCCGGGATGCCCGGTATAATATCAAGCGGCTTGCCCGTTTCCTGGCACTACTTTTTGTGATTATCTCGGCATACACCGTCATATTTCATTATATCATGGAGTATGAGGGGCAGGAGTTCAGCTGGATTACCGGCTTTTACTGGACACTCACCGTCATGACGACCCTGGGATTTGGTGATATCACCTTTACCAGTGATTTGGGGCGCGCGTTTTCAGTAATTGTACTGCTGTCGGGGATGGTATCGCTGCTGATACTGTTGCCATTCACGTTTATCCAGTTTTTCTATGCCCCGTGGCTCGAGGCGCAGTCAAAGGCGAGGGCCCCGCGTCAACTCCCTGAAGATACCCGGGACCACATCATTATAACGCATTTCAACCCGATTTCCAGGGCGCTAATGGAAAAGCTTGAGCAGTACCATTACGAGTACGTGCTGCTTGAAGGCGACCTGGGACAGGCGCTCGAATATCACGACCAGGGCTACCATGTGGTCTACGGGGAGCTCGATGACCCCGAAACCTACCGGAATCTTCGGATCGGGCAGGCCGCCATGGTGGTAACGCTGGGAAGCGATATGGTAAATTCCAACGTGAGTAATACGGTTCGGGAAATGGATGAGGATGTAACCATCGTGGCCACGGCCAACTCCGCCGACTCTATTGACCTTCTTAAGCTGGCCGGGTGTTCTCACGTCATACGAATGGGAGAGATGATGGGCCGATCGCTTTCACGCAGAACGATCGGGCAGGACAGCCGGGTTCACGTACTCGGGCGATTTGACAGGCTGGTGATTGCTGAAGCGATGGCCTACCAAACACCGCTGGTGGGCAAAACGCTGAAAGAGAGCCAGCTGCGGGAAAAGATGGGGATCAACCTGGTGGGTATATGGGAACGAGGGCAGTTTATAAAGCCCCATCCCGATCTTGCCATCAAAAATGAGAGCGTGCTTATTATGGCGGGGTCCACCGATCAGCTCAGATCGTATGACGAGTTTATGGCTATCTACCGGGTTTCTGATGAGCCGGTCATCATCGTGGGGGCGGGACGCGTGGGGCGTGGTATTGCCGAAGCTTTCGATGAACGGGGACTGGATTACCGGATTATTGACAAGGATCCCGCCCGTATGAAGGAGGATGAGCGATATATCCTGGGCTCGGCCGAAGATTTTAGCGTGCTCAAAAAAGCGGGAATTGAGCAGGCGCCGTGCATTCTTGTCACCACCCACGATGACGATATGAACATCTATCTGACGATTTATGCCCGGAAATTGCGCCCCAACATTCAGATTATAAGCCGTTCAACGCTGCAGCGAAATGTATCAACCCTGCACCGGGCAGGGGCTGATTTTGTACTGTCCTATGCAACAATGGGTGCAAATGCTATTTTTAATATTCTGGAGCGAAACGATATCGTTATTATTGCCGAGGGACTGAATGTATTTACTGTTAAAACCCCTGCCCGGCTTGTGGGAAAAACACTGATTGACTCGCAGGTTCGACAAAAGACCGGCTGTAACGTGCTTTCCATCCGGGAAAATGACCAACAGATTGTAAATCCTGAGCCCGGTTTCAGAATATCCGAGGAGAGCGAACTTGTCCTGATCGGCACCAACGAGGATGAAATGAGATTTATGGATGAATTCAGGGAATAAACAGAGCTGCCGGAACTTTTGACAAGTCCTGAAAAAGAGGGCTGGGTCGGAACATCATCTTACTTCCATTTGATAGAAAACGGGTTTCGAAAAAGGAGTGTAAATTGCAAGGGCCTCCCTACACTGCAAACAAAGGTAACCGTTCAGGTTCGGCAGGGATGATATGTCTAAACAGGTTAAAATTTATTTTAAACAGCTTTTTTTATGACAGTATCATAGAACAAAGACAGATTGTTACTTCTGTAATAATTTAGGCAGGCTACTCTATAGGGCGTTGGCAAAAAGCTTCTGTTATTCAGAGTCAGGATTGCTAAATAATAAATCAAAGAGATCTTCAGTAGTTTTATGGGGTACGTGAGGGGTTTGTTGTATGCATGTTGCGTGGTGTTTCTTGTTCTCCAGAATCCAGCCATTGCATGGGGTCAGCCGCAACCATTTGTGACAACGTGGGAGACCACCACGGAGAACGAATCGATAACCATCGGTACCCGGGGCGGATGGGCTTACACCGATTATGACTTTACAATCGACTGGGGCGATGGTACCGTGGAAACGGGAAAACGTACTACTGGCGGGTGCGACGGGCAAGCGTGGACAATGATACGCTGGCAAGCGGATGGACCCGGCGGGTTACTGTTCCCGCCCCCCTCTACTACCTCTCCGGAGAGGGGTGCGGCTATCGAGGTACCGGAAACGCTGGCCTGGTCGGACAGTTCCTCACGCTATCGGTATCACCTGCACCTCTCGAGCGAGCCGTCGTTTACAGATACGCTTCAGTACGATTCTACCCTTACCGCCGCGAAGTGGGAACTGTCTCGTCTGCAATCACTGGAGAAGGGGGCGACCTTCTACTGGAGAGTTCGAAAGCAGGGGATCGACGACCGGGGGCTGTTCAGTGCCTGGACTTCATCTGAGTTATCCATAGCTGTAAATTCACCTGTAATCAGCGGTCCGGCGGAGGGGGCGCATCTCGACCTCCCGGTGACGCTCGCATGGGAACCCCGCCCCAAAAAGGGATACCGGCTGGATGTTCAGATCGCTTCAGATCCGGATTTTCGTTCCATCACCTGGCAAGACTCCATATCCCTGGAGGGAAGTCCTCCTTCAGAGGAGCTTAGCCGTCGGGTAGTGCATAATCTTGATGCTAATGAGACCTATTACTGGCGCATTCGCCGGCGGATGGCCGGGAACAAAGCGTTTGCCAGCCGCTGGCAGAGCCGGTCTTTCTACGTGAAACCCGATTTTGTCCGACTGAAAACAGACACCATATTTACCCTGAAACCCAACTATGTCAATGTCATGCTCCATGCCCTTGACCGGGATCATGAGGGTGTCACGGTATTGGATAAAGATTCATTTGAAATATTGGAGAATAACGGGGGTGGGACCTGGCGGGGCGTCATCGGCTGGAGGAGGTACTCCGGACACAGGGGGAGAAGCGGGTGTATGCGGTGGATGTCAAAAGCGATCCCGCTGATTTCAATGAGGAGGCGCTCCGGCAGATCGGAAATGCGGGGACTATGATTGAATCCGGATTTGAGAACCTGGAGCAGCGATTCACGGAGGTACAGGAGAGCATATAGCAGTACATCAACTCCTTTCACTGGATCAACTACACCACCGTAAGTAAAAATGCTTCGACAGGGCTGAAAGTACGGGTGAAACAGAACAGCAACACCACAGAAGATGCTGAAATAGATACCTTTTTTGATGCCGCCCGCTTGTATCCGCTGAAAGAGGGGATCGTGGTCAACGGGTAGGCTGATAATTTTTCCGGAATTGATACACTCTCCATGGCGGCCAATGATACCCAGACAGTGCATGTTCAGACACTGTTTTCCTATGCGCTGCAACCCTACCGGTTTGATATTTCTGCTCCGCAAAAGCTGAGGATTGAGCCGCACTCTACGCAGCCGTTTGCCTATGTTGTTTATGGCAATGGAAATCAGGGCGATCAGCTCACTATTACTATTACCGATACGGCGGCCCAGTCGTCTCACCTGGAGAAGAAGCTGGTCGTTGACTTTACCGAGCCGATTGATGTAATAAAACGACCGGTGATGGCTGACTTAGACGAACCGGCTCATAAGTCGACCGGAATCAGCAGGACTCCGGCCTTGTATTGGACCAACGCACGTCAGGCTGGAAGGGGAGAACGGCAGGATGGGCGGCCAGGCCGTACTAATTGAGCAGGAAACCGGCCGGTCTTACGAGCTGAATGCAGGCCGGAAGACAGAGATTACTCCCGGTGCCCAAACAACGAGTTATGTACTGGTAATCGGAAATGACCGGTATATCGAAGACCAGCAAAAGCAATACCTGCCGTCGAAGATCGAAGTGAGTCCGAATTATCCCAATCCCTTTAACCCGGCCACCACCCTTTCGTTTACGCTGCCCCGCCAGAACATGGTCAGCCTGAAAGTGTATGATGTGATCGGACGGAATATCGCCACGTTGATAGAAGAAGTACGTCCGGCAGGTGTTTACCAGGTTCGATTTGATGCTTCGGGGCAGTCGAGCGGAGTGTACTTTGCGGTCTTTGAGATCGGCAACCGGCGGATTGTACAAAAAATGATGCTAATAAAATGATTGAGTCGATGATGAAATGGTTCGATAACAGGCGGATGCTGGTACTGGCCGTTGCCGCTGCGGCAGCAATAGGATGTAGCAGTCCCACTTCCCCGGAGGAGGAAACGTTGGAGGAGGATATTACCGCCCCGCCGGTTCCGAAGGCCGTAACGGGAGAGACCGGGAACGGGGAACTGGTTATTGACTGGGATGCCGTGTATGGAGATGATCTGCAGGGATATTATGTTTATCGTGCGGAAGATTCGATCCCGGACTCGACGTCGCTTGACCCGATTAACGGGGGCAAACCGGTCAGCGGTACCAGTTATACAGACTCAACAGTTACAAACGGAACTACCTATCACTACCGTATCTCGTCTGTAGATACCAGCGAAAATGAGAGCGGTCTTTCGGTTGAGCTGGTGTTAACGCCTTTCCTGGCCCCCCAAACCGACCTTGAAGAGTGACTCTGAAAGCTGTTCGTAATATGAGAGGGTTTTACAAAACTTCTCAACCTCGTTCGGAAAAAGTTCGACTCCCGTTAAAAGATCAATAAGGTCGGTGGTACAACCACCTTCCAACACAATAGTGGATTCTGCAAAAGACCCTATAAGTTATTTAAATAGGTTGCTTAAAATATTTACTTTAAGGAACTTCAATCTATTAATGATCATGTCTTGGAGTAGCCGACTTCTGCTCAGCTGAACATGCAATCTTGCTCTTTCGCGACATGGTTACAAATTACTCCCGGCTATAGCCTGTTAGAGATCTTGCCGGTTTAACCGGTTTGAAGGTACCGTTGAATATGGCAGAAAGACTATAACTGTTCATTTTATTTAACCACCCGAATCATGAAAAATATCTCCCTTTTCATACTCTTTATGGCTGCCGGTATAGTACTGTCGGCCTGTAGTCAAAACAACCGTAATACGGACGAAATGAATGAGAATCCCCTGTTTGCACCCAGTCCCCTCCCGTTTGAAGCTCCTGATTTTGATGCGATCGATGTTGAGCATTTTCGACCTGCTTTCGAGGCGGGGATGGAGCGCGAGCTCGAGGAGATAGAATCGATCGCTTCAAATACTGAACCCCCCACTTTTGAAAATACGATTGTGGCGATGGAGAAGAGCGGTGCCTTGCTGCGTCGGACGAGCTCGGTGTTTTACAATCTGACTTCTGCCCACACCAATGATGAGATTCAGGAAATTCAAAAAGATATGGCGCCGAGGCTGGCGGCCCATTCCGACAATATCTTGCTTAATGCCGAATTGTACGATCGGGTGAACACCCTCTACGAAAAGCGGGAAGAGCTGGACCTGGATGAGGCCTCACTGAAGCTGCTGGAAGATACCCATCGCGATTTTGTGCGCGCAGGGGCTCAGCTGAATGAAGAGGAAAAACAGCGCATGCGGGAAATTAATGAACGTATATCCTCCCTGACCACCCAGTTCCAGGAGAATCTCCTGGATATAACGAAGGAGCGGGCGGTTTTGGTAGATGACGAGGAACAACTTGACGGACTCAGCGAAGATCGAATAGCGGCGGCGCGTGAGGCTGCCGAGGAGCGGGGGCATGAGGAGGGATACCTGCTAACGATTACCAATACCACCCGGGTTCCGATCCTCAAGGAGTTGAACAACCGGGATCTGCGGCAGCGCGTCTGGGAAGCTTCGGCCTACCGGGGTATCGGAGAGGAGGGCGGTATCGATAACCGTCCGCTGGTATTGGAACTGGCTGGCCTGCGCGCCGAACGGGCGGAGCTGCTGGGCTATCCCAATCATGCAGCATACAAGCTGGAACCCCAGACGGCCCAAACACCGGAAGCCGCCCTCGATATGTTGTCTGACCTGATCCCGCCGGTGATTGAAAACACGGAAGGCGAAGCAGAGGCGATACGGGAAATGATGCGCGAAGACGGTATAGAGGGAGAAGTGAAACCCTGGGATTGGAACTACTATGCCGAGAAGGTCCGCCAGGCTGAATACAATATCGATCAGTCGGAAGTACGGCCCTATTTTGAGCTGAATCGCGTGCTGCAGGATGGCGTATTCTACACGATGAACCGGTTGTTCGGAATTACATTTGAGGAGCGGAAGGATCTGCCGGTCTACCACCCGGATGTTCGCGTATTTGACGTGTATGACGAGGAAGGCTCGCAGATCGGCCTGTTTTATGCCGATTATTTTGAGCGCGAATCCAAACGAGGCGGGGCGTGGATGAACTCGTTTGTATCGCAGTCGCACCTGCTGGATAAAAAACCGGTGATTGTAAATGTGATGAATATTCCAAAGCCGGCTGAGGGAGAACCCGCACTGATCAGTTTTGAGAATGTCACCACCATGTTTCACGAAATGGGTCATGCCGTACACGGGCTGTTTTCGGATGTCAGGTATCCTTCCCAGGCGGGTACTTCGGTTCCGCGTGATTTTGTAGAGTTTCCTTCCACGTTTGAGGAGGATTGGGCCGTTGAGCCGGAAGTGCTTGAAAATTACGCGGTTCATTACGAAACGGGCCAGCAGATACCGCAGGAACTCCTCGACAAGGTCATTGCAGCACGCGATTTTAACCAGGGATTTGATACTCAGGAATACCTTGCCGCTACCATGCTGGACCTGGAGTGGCACCTGCTCGAGAGCGATGAGATTTCCGAAGACGTACTTTCTTTCGAAGAAAAGGCGCTGGAAAAATACGGACTGGATATGGAAGCGGTTCCGCCCCGGTACAAATCGCCCTATTTTGCACATATCTTTGCGGGCGGGTATTCGGCAAATTACTATGCCTATATCTGGAGCGAAGTACTTGCCGCCGATGCTTTTGCCTATATGCAGCAGGAGGGCGGACTGGAGCGGGAAAACGGCCGGCGATTCAGGGAGTATATCTTGTCGCGGGGGGGCAGCCGGGACGCGATGGAGCTGTACAAAACGTATCGCGGCCAGGAGCCCGATGTGAAACACCTGCTTGAGAGACGGGGACTCAGCACGGGTGGCAGGTGATGCCTGTGAATGGTGTGTATGTAACCTGATGAATGTTACTCTGGGAATGCCGGATTTGGATCCAGTTCTTCGGTGCTATTTACATGCAACAGGTGTGGGAGAAAGCATATTTTTCCCCATTCAGCCCGCTTGTTTCCAGAAACAGATTGGCTAAAAGAGGTCTTTGCAAAAACCCTGGTTTTTAACGACCTCGAAAACATTTCGTCCGACGAATAGTTTAAATTTTTATAATATCGTTGGACTCAATGTTTTTAATTCACCAGGTGCTTCTCCAAAAACTTCAGAAAGATCTCCCAGTCGGTGGGCAGAGTTCCATGACCTCCCTCATGCATGAAATAGCTGATAGTACCGAATACCGGATTCCCCGCAGAAGGCCACTGATCGGTACCTAGTCCCTGTTCGCCCAATAGCCGGTAGACCCGGGCCGCATCTGCGGCTGCCAGAAATTCGCCCCTGGGGTCAGACCAGAGATCCTCATTTCCCGTTTGCAGAAGCAACGGACGAGGAGCAATAAGGGAAAGCAGCAAGTTGCCATCCACCGGCAGCTGATTGACGTGTTCAGCAAACACCTGGTAGTTTGGGGCAAACTGATACGGGTATCGTGACGGAGCTGTCAAATGGGCAACAGTTTCCCCATAGTTGCGTCGACTCAGGGCCGCGCCTCCCTCACCTGAACAGCTGGCTATCACCGCTGCAAACCGCTGGTCACGGGCAGCTGCCCAGAGCACCGTTTTACCAAGCCGGGAAATTCCCATCAACGCAACCCTGGCTGCATCAATATCCCTGTCCGTTTCAAAATAGTCCATCGCCCGGCTCAGGCCCCAGGCCCATGCTGAAATGGCTCCCCATTCATCCGGTCTTCGTTGATTTTGTCCCTGTTCCCTGTATAGTCCCCTGACGCCGTGTTGATAACCTCCCTCAAAATCCGGTTCAATATCCCCGTAATACACCGTGGCTATGCCGATGCCGCGGGAGATGAATTGTTGAACATCCAGTTCTCCGAAATTGCTTTTCTCAGGAGCGGGAACGCGTTCCTGCTCCCTGTTCCAGATATGACCGCGTTTAACCCCGGGATCATTCACCCTGGTCGAATTTGCTAAAAAGCTTGGGGTAAAGAGTATTGGGACAGGGGCGGTCGCCTCAGCCGGCAGGTAGATCAGCAATTCCATACTGGGTTCGTTCTCCTCGGAAGAAAAATATACTGTTACCTGTTTGCGGACGGCGGTTCCGTCATGCGTTACGGTTCCTTTGTCGAACACATTGTATTTCAGGTCTGCGGGAGGTTCGGGGGCACGTCCAAATTGAAATTCCTTGAACAGTTCGAGGAGCTCCGGGCGACGCTGTTCATACCAGGTGTCAGCATTATCTACCTTCTCCCCGTTGGCAAGCAGCAGCGGGTCCGGAAGCTGATATTTACCCACCTTGTCCTCATCATAATTGACCGGTATGCCGGCCACGGTGTCGGGGGCTTGCGCCTTGACTGGATAGGTATTCAGAAGCAGAAAGGGAAGGAGAAGCACAAGGTGAAGACTCCTGCCCTGTTTACGTCTATTACCAAACATATTTGCTGGACTATTCATCATCTGTTGGTTTTAGTAGATCTAATTCAGCTGTTTACGGCTCTCAGGCGATTCAAATTACGACAGGATCTGCGGTTAACGGGTGCTCCCGGCGTTTGCCAAGGAATGAATTTAAGCAGGTGACGCCGGGCGGGAAAATCTCATGCTCATAATGAATTTATTTACAAGGCCATATCGAGATATCAGCTAGTCGGCCGGCAATAAGCTGCCAAGCAATATGGTAAAATGGCGGCAATCAAAAAAAATGTAATTTGCAGTTTGGTTACTGAAGGCCTTTCAAAACCCTCGACTCGTCGTTGTAGGCGGCTTGATCATATAACAATATGGACCGAGTTGAAACTATTTCGCACCCAATTTTAGTATCGCTGGTGAAGGTGTTGAACGTTCATCAAAGGCGATATATTTATACTAAAGTTCTTCCCGGTATTCCGTGGGCGAAAGCTCCATCAGCTTTTTGAAAAGCCTTGAAAAATAAAATGGATCATTAAATCCCAGTTCATAGCTGATCTCCTTGATGCTCATATTTGTAAAGCTCAGGTACTGGCATGCCTTCTGAATTTTCAGGTGATTAAAGTAATGGATCGGGGAGTAGCCTGTTTCCTCTTTGAACAGGGAGTAAAGATAGGAACTGGAATAGTTCAGGTGTTCTGCCAGCTCATCCACCGATATCGAGCGGTCGAGGTTTTCTTTCATGTAGTTGATGGCGTTGTCAACGATATTCGTTTCATTACTCTGGTGGCGTATCTCTGAGAAGAAATCGTTATAAACAAATGAGGCAAGGAGCTGCCAGAGGCTAATGTTGACATACTCTATGATTTCCCGGCTGTATCCACTTTCCAGTAACGATATGATCCCGTTAAAATACTTGATCCGCCGCTCCTCAAAAGGAATTTGTATAACTTGCGGGGCTTCCTCATCCGATGAATCCGCTAACGTATATTTGCTATAAAGCTGGGTTGCTGAACTACCTGAAAAATGGATCCAGTAAATACTCCAGGGATCGTCCTTCCGGGCTCCATATTTGTGTGCAGTGTTGCGGGGAATGATGAAGTAGGAGTTTGGAACCAGTTCATAGTGGTCTGTTTTTAGCTCAATCCAGCCATGGCCTTCCAGACAGTAAATAAGAATATACTCCTCTGAACCCGTTTCTCTTTTTCGGTAGTGGTGATCGGCATAGGGATAATATCCAATATCGGTGACATACATCTTGTTGATAATACGGTTCTCCTGGATTGCATTTCTCACATTTTGAGGAAGTACCACCATCTTTTGTCCGAGGAATCCCTCTCGTTTTCTTTCTTCTGGTATCATAGTATTGTCTATGCTTAACAAAATATTGTCCATTTACTAAAGCATAAATAGAATATACGTTGATGATGCTGATTTACAAGTAGTAGTTTTTTTAATCTTTTTATTAGCCAAGTAAAAAAACTATAAAAGTGTCTGGCAGGCAAATAAAGAATCAGCTTGTTCTTTATTTATAGCAGGGAGAATTAGGTTTGCCAGCCTGAAACTTGGTTCAGCAGTAATATTCAAAGTGACGGGATTAAAATAAAAAGGGATTGACATGATAAGATATCTATACAAAATGTGGAAAGTTCTCGCCTTGCTACCTCTGTTTCTGTGCCAATTCAGCTATGGTGCGTTAGCTCAAGGTACCGTTACCGGCAGTGTTGTTGATGCTAACAGTGGTGAAAATTTACCAGGAGTAAATGTAGTTGTAAAAGGTACTACCATTGGGACTTCAACAAATAGTGAGGGAAATTATGAGCTCAGTGTACCTTCTTTACAGGATACTCTGGCCTTTTCGTTTGTTGGTTACCAAACACTGGAAGTTCCCATTAATGGCCGCTCAGAACTCAATGTAGAACTGCAATCCGAAGCTGTTATTGGAGAAGAACTGCTGGTAGTTGGTTACGGGACCCAGCGTAAGAGTGATCTAACCGGTTCGGTGTCATCGCTTGGAGGTGAATCTATTGAAAACGTTCCGGTAACCTCTGTTGACAATGCCATAAAAGGTCGTGTTGCCGGGGTGTATGTCAAACAAACAAGCTCAGCCCCAGGCGGGGGTACATCTGTTCGGATTCGGGGAACCAACTCGTTGAATGCGGGATCAGAGCCCCTGTATGTCATAGATGGTTTTCCAATATATCCTGACAACAGTTCAGAGGGGACCGGGTCCGGGCGACCTCCCACAAATGTGCTGGCAACACTTAACCTTAACAACATTGAATCAATTGAAGTCCTTAAAGATGCCTCGGCAACTGCAATTTACGGTTCCAGGGGAGCGAGTGGAGTTGTAATTATTACCACCAAGAAAGGACAGGCCGGTGATACGCGTGTCACCTACAACGGCTCCCAGTCATTTCAAACTATTGCAAACAGTGTAGAGATGCTGCCTGCCGATGGATATGCCAGGTACCGCAACATCCTGGCCGAAAGCCAGGGTGGGGCTCCCCTTTATAGTCAGCAGGAGATCGAAAATATGGGCGCCGGTACCGACTGGCTTGACGAAATATCACGGACCGGCCTGGTGGCTGATCACCAGCTTTCGGTTTCCGGGGGAAATGAAAGTAATCGATATGCCATTGTAACCAGTTTGCATAACAATAAGGGAATTGTAAGAGATACCCAGTTTAAACGATATGGTTTGCGCCTGAACCTGGATAACGACCTGTTCAAGGATATCGTGACGTTGAACAGCAGCTGGTCATATACGCGCGGGGAATCCGAAAATGCGTTGACCAGCCAGGGACCGGGCGGCATTATCGTTTCAGCCCTGCAGCTCGATCCTACACCTGAAGTAAGAAATGAAAATGGAGCGTATAACTTCCCGCTCTATGATGACCGGTTCCCCATTAACCCGGTAGCGGAACTAGAGGATGGGGTGGACGAGGATCGCTATAATCGCTTTTTTGGTAACTCTTCTCTCACCGTCGATATCCTTGAAGGATTAAGCCTGACCTCAAGATTTGGTGCCAATATCGTTTTCAATGAGCGCGATACCTTTTTCCCGTTAACAACGAATATCGGTATTGATCAGAATGTCGTGCTCTCAAAGGGCCAGCGGAGCATTAACAATATTTTGAATGAGAATACCCTGTCATATACGAAACAGTTGACAGAAGATCATTCCATTGATGCGGTGGTAGGATATACCTGGCAGGAAGAAGTTAACCGCTTTTCAGAGGTAGAGAACAGGGATTTTCCAGCTGATAACTTTAAGAGCGTGAACCTGCAAAATGGTATTAATCCCCAGATACCGGTATCCAGCCGGCAGCAGTGGAACCTGCAATCGTTCCTGGCAAGGATTAATTACAATTTTAGTGATCGCTACCTGGCCACCTTCACGTTCCGCCGAGATGGTTCGTCCAAGTTTGGAGAGAATAATAAATGGGCCAACTTCCCATCGGTGGCGCTGGGTTGGCGTATCAACAATGAACCGTTTTTTGAGAACGCGGGCTTGGCTGATCTCTTCTCTAATTTTAAGGTCAGGGCCAGCTGGGGAGTCACAGGAAACTCAGAACTCCCTGTATACCAGTCCCTTTCAGGATTAACGACAGCAAACTATGTGATTGGCGGTCAGCTGGCCAGTGGATTGGTTGAAAATCGCATCCCGAATCCCAACCTCCGGTGGGAGGAGACGACCATGCGCAATATTGCACTGGATCTTGGGTTCCTGAATGGACGTCTTGATCTGACGTTTGAGTACTTTGATAATATCACCGATGACCTGTTGCTCAACGTTAACATTCCCTCCAGCACGGGTTTTGGTAGCATGCTCCAGAATACGGGTTCCATGGGGAATACCGGCTTTGAATTCTCTACGGATTACCTTGCTATCAGCCGGAGTGATCTCCGGTTGAACTTCTCCGGGAACATCTCCATTGTCGAAAATGAAATTACAGACCTGGGCGGAACCCAGCCCTTCTTTACCGGTTGCCCGGGCTGTGGACACCTCGGGGTGTTTGGCAGCTGGGTTTCAGAAGGATTGCCCGTCGGAGTTTGGAGAGGATTTGACTATGTCGGCATCTTCCAAAGCGAGGAGGAGATCCAGAACAGCGCTTCCTTATCCGGTGACTTGCCCGGCTACCCGCAATACCGTGACGTAAACGGCGACGGAAGAATTACGCCGGAAGGAGATATGGTTATTATCGGCGATCCCAATCCCGACTTTACATGGGGACTGAACTCTTCCCTGAACGTTAAACAGTTTGATTTAAGCATCTACGTCAGGGGAGTGCATGGCAACGAGGTGCGTAACCTGCAGCAGGCCGAGGCCGGTGATGGGATACAGAAGATCAACCAGATCAGTAACATTTTGGAGGATTCCTGGCGGCCTGACAATACGGATGCAAGCCGGCCAATTATTGATGCAAAGCGGGAGTTTGCCAACTACTTCAGAGACTCGGACTTCTTTATTGAGGATGGCAGCTACCTGCGTGTCCAAAACGTGACGCTGGGATATACCCTGCCCACCAGTCTCACTGGTCAAAATGTACTTCAGAGAGCGCGAATTTATGTTAGTGCGCAAAACCTGTTGACACTTACCGACTACTCCGGCTTTGATCCGGAAGTAAGCAGCGGCGGGCAGAGCAACTTCAATCGCGGCGACGATTACGATTCCTACCCGCGATCCCGTGTGTTTACGATTGGTTTGAATCTGAATTTCTAAAGGCTCCCTTCGGTGTCAGAAAAATATTTAAATAGATAATGAAGAGGTAAAATTATGAATTCTTTAGTGAATACACTTCGATTGAGTTTAGTGTTTACTGTTCTGTTGGCAGCGTCTCTCGTTGGCTGTGAAGAGGATCTTATTGAAAATCCCGACTTTATAAATCCCGACACGTTTTACCAGGATTCCGATGACCTGGTAAAAGGAGTGAATGGTGTGTATGACAACCTCGCGGAGGGCGGCCGGTGGTTCAACTTTTTTTACAATCGCTACGTGTTTGAGGAGCTGGTAGGGTACCAGGTTGGGTGGGAGAAAGGGCCACTTGATTTTCAGACCGGAAACGTGAGTCCCACTGATATTTATATCGAGGCATACTGGGACCTCTCCTATGAAGCGATAAACCGGGCCAATGGTGTGATTGAAGCGGCTCAAAACATGGAAAGTCCCAGCAATCCGGAGTTGAGGGATCGCATACTTGCGGAAGCCAGGTTTTTGCGTTCGTTCTACTACTTCAACCTGATTCGCTATTTCGACGATGTGCCCTTTACAACCGAGCGCACGACAGAACTGGAATTTGCCTCGAATGAAGATGGAAAACGCAAGGTGCTCGATATGATGTTCGAGGATCTGCAGTCTGCTGCAAACGTGCTGCCCAGTGAGTATACCGGGAGTGACGTTGGCCGGGCCACACGATGGGCGGCTAAAACGTTGTTGATGAAAGCTTATTTAATGGACGAGCAGTGGGACCAGGCCAGGCTGACAGCCGAAGACATTATGAGCAACAGTCCCCACTATCTTTTCGATGATTTTGCCTGGAATTTCGATACCGAGCACGAAAACACGGGCGAAAGGATATTTGAGGCCCAGGTTTCGGCCTCGGTGGACAGCGATGAGTTTACCAATCATCACGCACACTTTGTTCCGCCGGATCTGCCTACCGACATGGGCGGTGTGGGCTGGCACTGGCTGGATGGTACGAAGGCTTTCCGCATGAAATATGACGACAGCGATGAACGAATTCCGGGAACCTTTATCGAGTCATATCCTTCAACGCGGGTTGATGGAGCCACGGTACGCTGGAGTGAAGACGCCGATTTTAATTTAAGTCGCTTTGGCGGGGTTGTCAGCAATGATGCCGATCCCAACAACCCGGATGACCTGATATTCGGCAGCGGTTTTGTTGCCAAATGGGTTGAAATTGGAATCAGCAGTGAAAACAATACTGAAAAGAATGTGCCTTACCTGAGGTACGCCGATGTGCTGCTGGGCCATTCGGAAGCAGCCAATGAAAGTGGGAATGGAGATCCCTATTTTGGGATAAATATGGTGCGGGAGCGTGCCGGACTGCCAGAGCTTTCCGGGCTCAGCCAAGATGAGCTCAGGGACGCCATCGTGGACGAGTTCGTTCTGGAATTCGCATTCGAGCAGAAGACCTATCCTTTCCTGAAACGAATGAGCTCGCACGGCGGGAATAAAAAAGATTATCTCGGTGAGTATGTTAACGAGTTTATCAATACGTATGACGTCAACAGAACGCATGGTCAGCAAGACCATGTGCTACCCCTGCCACTTGATGAGGTGCAAAGCAATCCCAATGTAGAGCAGCACCCATTCTGGCAATAGAACCAACTTTCAGGCAGGGCAGGAGATGCAACCTGGTAAATAGTGGAATCTCCTCTTCGAATGGTGTTTCCATCTATTTTCATAATCCCTGAGCATATTCTTCTGCTCCTGCCTGTCCTTTACGTTGCTGTTTAAAAAGGTAATCGGTAATTAATGTTAGCCCGGTTTAAGGAATTGCTGAAAAGGAAGTTCGTTTGTTGAATTTGAGAATTCAGGAGGGTTCATTTTTTCAACGATGAAAAAATGAACCGCAACAATCGCCGGCTGGTGAAATTTTGTTGCGGTTGCTACACCTGCGCTAAAACCAGTTAACCCGATCCGCTGGAAAACGTAGATCTCAAAAAGAAATGGTTCCTTTAAGATCCGGTTTCGCTCACTTGCTCAACAAAAATTTCGAAAAGACGGTATATGGATTCTATATTAACTTCTGCTTATCCAGAGTTCGCGTTAATAGGGTTATTTGGATGAGAAAAGTGTTATAAGATCGGTTTCTTTAAATGCGGAAAAATTTCCTTCCCATTCTATTTCTACTGAGCAACCTATTATTGATAGGATGCCAGAAGTCTGACACATCCACCCAGCTTTTTCAGCGACTCTCACCCGAACAGACCGGCATCCATTTTTCCAACGATATTGAGGAAAACAGTTCGCTCAACATGTTTGAATTGTTCTACCTGTATAACGGCGGGGGAGTGGCCATTGGGGACATCAACAATGACTCCCTGCCAGACATATTTTTCTCTGGCAATATGGTTTCGAACCGGCTTTACCTGAATAAGGGAGATTTTAAATTCGAGGAGATAACGGAATCTGCCGGATTGCTGGATGAGGGCTGGTCTACGGGGGTAAATTTTGTCGATATAAACCATGACGGCTACCTGGATTTATATGTGTGCAGGTCGGGAAAGGCACCGCCCGAACAACGGAAAAACCGGCTGTACATCAACAACGGTGATCTGACATTCACGGAGAGGGCCGAAGAATTTGGTATCGCCGACACGGGCTATTCCACGCAATCGGCTTTCTTTGATTATGACAAGGATGGAGACCTGGACCTGTACCTGCTCAATCATTCCAACGAAGAGCTGCAGCCCAACCGAATTAAAGAACTCGTCACCGACGGATCGGGTACCGGGAACGACAGGCTGTATCAAAATAATGGTGATGGTACATTCCGTGATGTTACCAGCGAGGTGGGCATTGTCTACCCGGGGATGGGGCTTGGGCTGGGTATCAGCGACCTGGATAATGATGGCTGGGAAGATATTTATGTGGCCAACGATTTCCTGGCCAATGATTACCTGTACATCAACAACAAGGATGGCACATTCCGAGAGGTCGGTTCCGATGCCCTAAAGCATCACAGCCTGTCGAGCATGGGGAGTGATTTATCGGACCTGAATAACGATGGCTGGATCGATATCCTGGTGGTGGACATGCTTTCTCCCGGTTATGAGAAACGCAGGCGAATGTCGGACCCGATGAGCTACGCCTATTTTGAACGGTCGCTGGAAGCGGGGTATCATCCTCAATACCTGCGTAATATGCTGCAGCTTAATAATGGAACGACCCATGAAGGTACCCTTTCCTTTAGTGAGATCGGCCAATATGCAGGAGTTCAAGCGACCGGCTGGAGCTGGGCTCCTCTGGCTGCCGATTTTGATAATGACGGATATCGTGATCTGTGGATAACAAATGGATACCTGCGGGGCGTCGTCGATGAGGATCTGATTCGACAGCGCATCAACCTGGAGCGGAGGTACGGAAGGGAACGGGCTCGTGAGGAGATAAGCAAAGCCCTGCAAAATATTTATGACTACAAGCGAACAGACGCTCTTTACAGAAACAACGGGGATTTGACTTTCGAAGAAAAAAGTGGGACTTGGAAATCCGGGAATCCCACCTACTCGAACGGTGCAGCCTACGCCGATCTGAATAACGACGGGACCCTGGATATGGTGGTGAACCACATAAATGAAAAGGCGGGTATCTACCGGAATAACGGGGAAGGAAATAATTACTTAAGTGTGAAACTAGAAGGACCGGATAAAAACAGGTATGGACTAGGAACAGAGATTAAGCTCTACTGTGGCGATGCAGTTCAAACGGTAAAACATAACGTCAGCCGAGGGTACCAGTCATCGGTCGAATATCCTATCCATTTCGGACTGGGTAATTGCGAGAGCGTAGATTCCCTGCGTGTGATCTGGCCGGACGGGCATTCTGAAAGGCTGGAAAAAATTGTAGTGAACCAGCAGATTGCTGTGGATTATAACGATGCAAAGTCAGGGCCTGTTCCTTCTGAAAAATCAACACCCCCGCTCTTAACAGATGTAACGGAAGCGCTGAACCTGGATTATAAACACAACGAAATGTTTTATAACGATTTTGTACGGCAACCGCTGCTTCCTCACAAACACTCCCAGATGGGACCGGGACTTGCCACTGCTGATCTGAACGGCGATGGACTGGATGATTTCTATGTCACCGGTTCGTATGACCAAAGTGGTTCAGTTTTCATACAAAAAGCAGATGGCTCCTTTAGCCGGAAATTAATATCTGATGATGAGGCTTCCAGCACAAGCGAAGAGATGGCCCCGCTCTTTTTTGATGCCGATGGCGATGGAGACCGGGATCTTTACGTGACAAGCGGAAGCAACGAATTTTTTAAAGGTTCAAAATATTACCAGGATCGTCTCTACCTGAATGACGGGCAAGGAAACTTCACTCTTGCCAGGGATGCTTTGCCCGAAATACGGACCAGCGGTTCAACTGTCACTGCAGCTGATTATGACAGGGATGGAGACCTGGATCTTTTTGTCGGTGGTCGGTTGCAGCCGCTTGGAAAAACGCAGCCAACAGGGTATCCACTCCCTCCCAGGAGCCACATATTGAGAAATGACGGTGGGCATTTTACGGACGTAACAGGAAAGGTTGCCAGGGCGTTGGAGGGATTGGGAATGGTCACTTCGGCCCTTTGGACCGACTTTGACAATGATGGGTGGAGAGACCTGGTGCTTGTGGGAGAATTTATGGAAATAACATTTCTCAAGAACCGGGAAGGGAAATTTGAAGACGTTACCGACCAAACCGGACTTGAGCATACCTCCGGATGGTGGAACAGCATTGCCGGGGGCGATTTTGACCGTGACGGAGATATCGATTATGTGGCAGGTAACCTTGGGCTAAATACCAGGTTGGACGCATCGGTTTCTCAACCGGTAACCGTTTATGCCAAAGATTTTGACAGAAACCGGCGCCTGGATCCGATCATTACATACTACCTGAACGGAACGGAATACCCCATTTATAAACGGGATCAACTTCTCGAGCAAATTCCCTCTTTGCGTTCCAGGTTCCCAACCTATAAGGAATATGCCCAGACCCCTTTCAAGGAATTTTTCCCAGATGAAGGGCTGGAGGGCGCATTCGTGCGAAAGGCTACCCGCTTCGAGAGCAGCTACATTGAAAACCTGGGGAATGGAAAGTTTGACATCAAGCCGCTGCCTGCCAAAGTCCAGTGGGCGCCGTTATTCGGGTTGGAAGTCCGGGATATGAATGGAGACCAGTTCCTGGATGTTCTTGCCATCGGCAATTCATATGCCCCGGAGGTCATCACCGGTCGACTGGATGCCTCGGTTGGAACCCTGCTGGCAGGAGATGGAAATGGAGATTTTAAACCGATCTCTCACCGGAAAAGTGGTTTCTTTGTTGACGGAGATGGGAAAGGATTGATTACCCTGCAATCAGAAAACGGACAACTGATATACATTGCTTCCCAGAATAGTGATTCTCTTAAAGTCTTTGAAGCAGTCAATCCCACACCGGGTACTGTCCTAAAGCCACCCGCGTCTGCCTCACATTTGATGATCACCTATCAAGATGGCAGTACCGAAAAGAGAGAACTTTACTACGGTTCGGGGTACATGTCTCAATCAACCAGGAAGATCAATCTTCCTGAAAACGTGAAAAGTGTGACACTCTACAATTACGAGGGAGAACAGCAAACGTTAGACCAGTAGGAAAAGAAAAAAGAATATATTTGAATTTGCAGAAGCTTGAGAATGAGCATATCAAGATTATCCTGAACCCGGAAATGGGAGGCAAGATGGTGAGCCTGTTTAGTAAAAAGACCGGCACTGAATTTTTGTTGGACCCACCTTCAGAGCGTCCTGTACAACCTGATTATGGGGACCCCTTTGATCTGCGATTTGCCTATGGTTTTGACGAGTGTTTCCCCACCATCGAAGCCTGCCAAGTGCAAACTGAAAATGGATCGGTAGAGCTGCCCGATCACGGCGAGCTTTGGAGTCGTTCCTGGGAATACCATCAAAAAGATGAAGAATCGATTACATTATCGATTGAGGGCAAGAAGCTTAACTATTCACTGACAAAAGAGATAGCATTAAACGGTTCCAGTTTGAATATTACCTATTATCTTGAGAATAAATCTGATGGTACTCTCGAATATTTGTGGTCGGCCCATCCACTGCTTTTCGTAGAATCAAATGACCGGGTTTTACTGGGCAAGAGTGAAAAAGTGGTGGTTTACTGGTATACTGGGAAAGGGGTTGATTCAATAGAGGATGTTATCGACTGGCCGCCTAAAGTTGGAAATGCAGATGCCATTGATCTATCCAGGGTTCAAAGTATTGAAGCTAATGTTGCTGTGAAGCTGTTTTCTACCGAGTCAAATATCGGCCAGGCCGGGCTTTACAAGAGTAAAGCGGATGAAACCCTGGTTTTTAGCTTTGATAAAAGAAAATTACCATATCTCGGGATATGGCTCTGCTACGGGGGCTGGCCTGAGGATGGGGAAGAACGAAGCTGTACGGTTTCGCTGGAACCAACAACGGCCCAAACGGATTCTTTATCCGAAGCGATAAAAACCGGGGAAGCGGCAAAAATAAAAAATAACGTGATTCATCAGTGGGAAATAGAGTGTACCCTGGTCCGCGGAAGGGCAAAAATTTAACATTATTCAGGGACAATATGATGCGAGATTACATATTGTAGAAGAAAAGTCCATCTCAATGGTAGGATAATCTATTTATGATATGTTTATTATTTATAAAATTAAGGGATAGTTGGGATTTATAGATAATTAAGGTGATTACAACATGGTAGGGATCTTTTCAGACAAGAAATACGGGATATACCTGTTATCCGGAATTGTACTTCTTTTTTGTGGGGTGTATGTCCTATACCCGCACGAGGAGCCGGCAGACTATAACCGGGATATTAAGCCGATTTTGAATAAAAACTGCATCGCCTGCCACGGCGGGGTGAAGAAATCGGGTGGATTCAGCCTGCTGTTCCAGGAGGAGGCTTTCAGCCCGAATGAGTCTGGCAAAGCTGCCATTGTCCCCGGAAGTCCCGAAGAAAGCGAGATGATCCGCCGCATTACACATCCCGACCCGGATGAGCGGATGCCGCCTGAAGGGGACCCCCTGCCGGAAGAAAAAGTTGAATTGTTGACCCGGTGGATCGAGCAGGGCGCCGACTGGGGCGAACACTGGTCTTATCAGAAACCGCAGCCGGTAACGCCGCCTGAAGTAGACTCCGATTGGGTCGAAAATGATATTGATCGTTTTATACTCCGAAAACTGGAGGAGCGTGAGCTGGAACCATCTCCACGAGCGGCTAAAGAAACTCTGTTGCGCCGGGTGACGCTGGATTTGACCGGGCTTCCGCCTACCCAACAGGAGCTTAAAAACTTTTTAAATGATAACAGTCCGGGCGCATACGAGAAGGTGGTGGACCGCCTGCTGGACTCCCCGCGATATGGAGAGCGGTGGGCGGCCATGTGGATGGACCTGGCCCGCTACGCCGACTCCAAGGGCTATGAAAAGGATGGGCACCGCAGTATCTGGCAGTACCGCGACTGGCTGATCAAAGCCTTTAACGAGGACAAGCCGTTTGACGAGTTTACCATCGAGCAGCTGGCCGGCGATCTGCTGCCCAATCCCACAGATCAGCAGCTGATAGCAACCGCATTTCATCGCAATACCATGAATAATGACGAAGGGGGTACCAACGACGAAGAGTTTCGGGTGGCAGCCGTGATCGACCGGGTGAATACCACCTGGAATGTATGGCAGGGGACCACGATGGAATGCGTGCAGTGCCATGCGCATCCCTATGACCCGATTCGGCATGAGGATTTTTTTAAGTCATACGCATATTTCAACAACACTGCGGATGAGGATGTGCCCAGCGAAGCCCCGAATCTTAAAACATTTAAAAAGGAAGAGGACCAGCAGCGCCTGGATGAGATTACTCAATGGATTCGACAGCAGACTGCCGATCCACAGGAATCATCAAGAACACAGGATTTTACCAAGTTGGTTCGACTTACGGAACCGAAGATCCACGCCCACTCATTTGACCAGATCAAGAAAGGGACAATTACTTCCACCAACAGTTACCTGGCCGTGGAGCACGGTGGTCATGCTCGCATCAAAGATGTAGACCTGACCGGGAAAGACCGCATGTTTATCAGTTACCGGACCAACAGAACCAGTGGCGTGGTGGAGATACGAAAAGAGGATCCTGCAGGTGAGATGATCGGCCGCTGGGATATCGAGGAGGATGACGGGCCGCGTAGTTTTGATATCACCTCCATCCCCATAACTCCCCAAGAGGGGGTGACCGATCTCTATTTTGTGTTCAAGGATCCCGGCAATGAAGGATATGTGAATACAATTGAGTGGGTCCTCTTTCACCGGTCGCTTCCGGGCAAAGGTAAACCCGGATACGAAAAGACACGCGAGAAATTTTATACATTGCTAAATACCGATGAGGTCATCGAAACGCCGGTTATGGTAGAGCTGAAAGGCAACTACAAGCGCACTACCCGGATATTTGAACGGGGTAACTGGATGGTGCACGGAGACACCGTGAAGCCGGGCGTGCCCGAGGTATTGAACCCGATGCCGGAGGAATATCCCGAAAATCGCCTGGGACTGGCCCGATGGCTGGTGAGCAAGGAGAACCCCCTCACGGCGCGCGTGACGGTGAACCGCCTGTGGGCCGAATTGTTTGGAACCGGAATCGTGGAAACTATGTCTGACTTTGGATCGCAGGGGTACCTGCCCTCGCATCCTGAGCTGCTTGACTGGCTGGCGCTACAGTTTATGAACCAGCACGAGTGGAGCGTGAAAAAGCAGCTGAAACAGATTGTAATGTCATCTGCGTACCGCCAGGCCTCGAATGTCACTCCTGAGCTGCAGGAGCTTGATCCCAACAACCGCTTGTTGGCCCGCGGCCCGCGTGTGCGCCTGACCGCCGAACAGGTTCGTGACCAGGCGTTGGCAGTGGCTGGCTTGTTGAGCGACAAAATGTATGGTCCAAGCGTCATGCCGCCGCAGCCGGATGGACTCTGGCAGGTGGTCTACAGCGGGCTGGAATGGAAAACAAGCGAAGGAGAAGATAGGTACCGGCGTGCCTTATATACCTACTGGCGACGAACCAATCCGTATCCTTCCATGATCGCTTTTGATGCCCCCAGCCGGGAGGTCTGTGTAGCACAGCGGGTCAATACGAATACGCCACTGCAGGCACTGGTCACGTTGAACGACCCGGTATATGTGGAAGCTGCCCGGGGACTGGCGGAGCGGATACTTGAGAAAGCTCCTGTGAATACCGAGCAGCAGTTGAAGACCGGTTACCACCTGGCGATGCTTCAGGATATCGGAACGGGCAAGCTGAAAGAGCTAAAAAATCTGTATCGTGATACCAAAGCCCATTTTGAGCAGAATCCCCAGGCTGCGGAGGAGTTAACCGGGAAAAAAGACCTGGAACTGGCAACCTTGACAATTGTGTCAAGCGCCATCATGAACCTGGATGAATTTATTACTAAATCATAAACGGACAGTAGCATGGACATTTTCGAGGAACTACGCCACCGGAAGCTGGAGTCTCAAACCCGACGTCATTTTCTTAAAAAGTGCTCACTGGGACTGGGAGGATTGGCCTTTGCAGCCATGACCGGGTGCAACCCGTTCTCATCTTCAGATGACAAGAATGCTCAAACTATGGGCAGAGGGCATCCACTGGACCCGAAACCTCCCCATTTTGCCCCCAAAGCCAAGCGGATTATTTACCTCCATATGGCCGGCGCACCTTCGCAGCTGGAGCTATTCGATTACAAGCCCGAGCTCCAGAAGCTGCACGGCAAAGATTGTCCCCAGTCACTGCTGGAAGGAAAAGAGTTTGCGTTTATCGAGGGGGTCCCGAAGATGATGGGACCGCAGGCCAATTTTAAAAAGCGCGGGGAGTCGGGGACCATGGTTTCCGATCTACTGCCTCATTTTTCCACCATTGTGGATGATGTTGCAATTATCAAATCGATGCACACCGATGAGTTTAACCACGCTCCGGCCCAGCTGCTCATGTTGACCGGCGGTCCCCGTTTGGGACGTCCCAGCATGGGGTCGTGGGTCACCTACGGGCTGGGCAGCGAAAATGACAATTTGCCTGGATTTATGGTATTGGTTTCCGGCGGAAAAACCCCGAGTGCCGGCAAAAGTGCCTGGGGCAGCGGTTTTCTGCCTTCCGTCTACCAGGGCGTGCAGTGCCGCTCCAAGGGAGATCCGGTGCTCTACGTCTCCAACCCGGATGGTATCGACCGCAATCTTCGAAGAAAGGCGATCAAGGCGATCAATGAGATCAACCGCAGGGAACATGAGCAGGTTGGAGACCCGGAGATACTGACCCGTATCTCGCAGTATGAGATGGCGTTTCGCATGCAGACGTCGGTACCTGACGTGATGGATATCTCCGATGAACCGGATTATATCCACGAGATGTACGGTACCGAGCCGGGCAAAACCTCTTTTGCCAACAACTGCCTGCTGGCGCGGCGCCTGGTGGAAAAGGACGTACGATTTGTACAACTGTTCGATTGGGGATGGGACTCCCACGGGACAAACGAGGAGACCGGTATCGATGCCGGTTTCCGGGATAAGTGCAGGCAGGTGGATCAGCCGATGACGGCACTAATTAAGGATTTGAAGCAGCGTGGGCTCCTGGAAGAGACGCTGGTAGTTTGGGGCGGCGAATTCGGGCGCACCCCGATGCAGGAGAACCGGGACGGGCAGGAGATGCCGTTTATGGGCCGCGATCATCACACCGAGGCGTTTAGCGTTTGGATGGCGGGTGGCGGCGTCAAAGGGGGAGTAACCTATGGCGAGACCGACGAAATCGGCTATGCAGGAATTAAGGATCGCGTGCATATCCATGACCTGCAGGCCACCATTCTTCACCAGATGGGACTGAATCACGAGGAGCTGACCTATTTCCACCAAGGTCGGGATTTCCGCCTTACGGACGTGCACGGGCATGTGGTGAAAGATATTCTGGCGTAATAAAGTGAGAAGTGAAAGGGTAGACGGCAAATGAGGATTTTCGCTTATTCCGGTTCTTCTCAAAAATGAGTTCATAGTTTTTTGAACATCAGCTACCAATAATATAGTATGCCATTAGACCGAAGAACGTTTATCTCAAATTTAGCGCTGGGCAGTGGCGGGATGCTGGTCGGCGGGACCAGTAAAAAGACAGAGAACAGGCCCGGATTCGCCATCCCCGATGATTTTAATATTATCTATTTGGCCACGCGGTGGGGCTACCCGGGTACACTGGAGGAGTTTTGCCAGGCGGTTCAACAAGCCGGCTACGATGGGATTGAGGTGTGGCTGCCCGGCAGCAGAAAAGAGCAACGTGAGTTGGTTCAGGTAACCAGTAATTATGATCTGAAGATCGGCCTGCTCGTCGGTTCCGGAAGCAACGATTTTGAAGAACATTTTACCGAGTTCAAGCAAAATATTGATCGCGCTGTCGAGATGGAACCGTTGCTCATCAACTGTCACTCGGGGCGCGACTTTTTTAGCTTTGAACAAAACCGGAAGATTGTCGATTACACTGTGCAACTGCAGGAGTCGAGCGGAATCGGGATATCGCATGAAACGCATCGTTCGCGCATGCTTTTTGCGGCCCACATCACGCAGCAGTTTATTGAGCAGATTCCCGGCCTGCGCCTGACGCTGGACATTTCACACTGGTGCAATGTACATGAGTCGTTGTTGGCCAATCAGCCTGAGGCTGTAGAACTGGCGTTGGAGCGCACCGATCACGTGCATTCAAGAGTTGGACACCCGGAAGGCCCTCAAGTTTCAGATCCGCGTGCCCCCGAATGGGAGCAGGCCCTGGAAGCTCACTTTGGTTGGTGGGATGCCGTCGTAAAGCAAAAGGTTGAGGAGGGCAGGGGACTAACGATGACCCCCGAGTTCGGTCCTCCGACCTACATGCCAGCTGTTCCCTATACCGGGCAACCACTCGGAAACCAGTGGGAGATCAACACGCATATGTTGAATCTGTGGAAGGAGCGGTATAGTTAGCTCGTATTTCTCACAAAAATTCTGCGGTTTGTTATTGTAGTATGTTGTCAATGGTGAAAATTTGTGAGCTAGGAGTCTGTCGGGCTTAGGGAATTGTAACGAGAATCAGCCAAATTCGGATGGTTCGCAGTAGATTAGGCTAAGTCCGACAGACTCCTAGTACTTAGTATCAGAAAAAGTGCAGTTAAAAATTGTTGATTTTGATCATCATTAAGTCTCTGTTGTGCCCTTCGAAGGGGGGGGCAGGGGGATGACCTGACAAAATGAGCGAATAGCCACCATTAGATAATTTCGCTTACTTTCGAAATTGAGTACTAGTATTACCTACGATATTGAAGATGAATATTTTAGAATAGCACATGGAGCAAGAAGTTTCTGACATTGTACTTTTTTTAGGCCGTTTTCACCCACTGGTTCTTCACCTGCCGATCGGCTTCCTGGTAATGGCGTTTATCCTTGAGATTGCTTCCCGGTTCAAGCGATTTGAGAAAGTTGGATCGGCGGCTGGGTTTGTACTTCTGCTGGGAGCGGCATCGGCTGCGCTGGCTGCTGTTCTTGGGTATTTGCTGGCCCAGGCCGGCGGATATAATGAAGAGATGCTGGCTATTCACCAGTGGTCGGGGATTGGGGTGGCTGTGGCTTCGGGTTGCGCATATTTATTAAAGTGGCAGCATGATCGAAACCCTTCTCAGGTTGTAGATAGGGCATATTTGTCATTACTGTCGATAATGATGCTGACATTAGCGGTGGCTGGCCATTACGGCGGCTCCCTGACCCACGGAAGTGACTACCTGACCCAATACATGCCAAATGGTTTGCGGACAGTGGCCGGACTGCCCCCCAAGGAGGAAAAAGGGTTTAAAGAGATCACCAATATCCAGGAAGCACAGATCTATAGTGACATTGTCGATCCCATCCTGGAAACGCGCTGTACCTCTTGTCATAACGAAACGAAGAGCAAGGGAGAACTTCAGATGCACACTCGGGAGCTGCTACTGAAAGGGGGAGAAAGCGGCCCGGCTTTTGTAGAAGGGAATGCCGGGGAAAGTGAGATGATACGACGGATTTTCCTGCCGGAAACCCACGATGACCATATGCCGCCGGAGGGGAAACGACCTCTTACGGATGCTCATAAAGAGTTGCTGGAATGGTGGGTGAGCAGCGGAGCCCCGTTTGATAAAAAAGTGGCCGAAGTGGAGGTCTCGGAGGAGGTCCAGTCGGCACTGAATACGCTGGTAGATCCACAGGCCGATATGAGTCCCGCTGAAAAGCTGCTCGCTTCCGAGGTGGCACCGGCAAATGCGCAGGTGCTTGTTGATCTCGAGAAGCAGGGTATAGATATTCGTCCGGTAGCCACCGGGAGCAATTGGCTGCAGGTTGATGTTCCGCGAAATAGATCTGTTGACTCTTTGATGAGTGGGTTGCGAGAAGTGTCAACTCAAATCACCTGGCTTGACCTGGGAGATTCTATCATCTCCGATACGGCCCTTGTCGACATCGGGAATTTTACGAACTTGACACGACTTCATCTGCCAAATACAGGCGTTACTGACAAAGGACTTACCCATCTTACCGGTCTTTCGAACCTGGAACTTCTGAATTTATATGGTACTGAAGTGACTGATGAAGGTATTCAGCAGTTGAAAAAGTTGCCGCATTTACGAAAGTTTTTTGTGTGGCAGACTGGTGTAACCCCGGAAGGGGCCCAGGAACTGGAAAACGCACTACCCGGACTGGAGGTCAACCTGGGATTACGTGATACCACAGGCGTAGCGACGGCGGAGGTTGATAAATAAAGAATTGCAAAAGAGAACAAGGTGACCGGTCGTCTGAGAAACAGCACCCATAGAAGAGCTCATTTTGACTGCATGAAGTTATCTATTTGACTCAAAGTCCTGAGGAGAGAGAGGGTAGTTTTTAGCCAATCACACTCCCGGATAAATAAACTGAACGCCAAGCTACCGGCAAGGAAATCTTGGCGTTCAGCAGAAATGATTTACTCGTACAGCTCTTCAATCAGGCTGAGGTTGACCGGTGTATCCGGATTGAAATCACTGCTATCCATATACCCAAGCAAACTGTGGTATAACTGTCGGGCAGCCGGCCGCTGGGCAAGTTTATTTTCAAAATCGATGGAGGTGACGACCAGTTTCCCTTTACCAACCTTTGCCTCAAAAAGAAGTCCCAGTTTCCTGGCCTCAAACCACGTGTCAATCATCTGTATCTTTGGCGTGAGGTCGGCCGGGAAGTCGTTTAACACCATCGGGTGCACGTCATGCACGATATCCCACCACTGCCAGTTCGTGTGGTATTCCGTCGGGAAATCCTTAAAAAGCGGATCAGTCGGTTCAACCAGCACGCCCATGGTATGGGGAGCCTGTCCCAGAGTCCACGCTGTATTCCAGAAGACGGTGGAGAACCCACCTACTACCTCTTTGCCCTTGCCCTCTTTCAATTTCCCATTGATCTGCAGGAGTACCTTCGCCCCTTCTTGTAGCTTACGTTCAATAGCCGGGGTCAGGGTTTTTGTGACAATGATGTCCGACGATGGTTCCGTATCCACACTTTCCGGGAACACCCAGAAGTCCCAGTCGTTTTCACCCAAGTTTCCGACAGTCACATTCAGGTTCAGCTTTTGGGGTTCGTCAAACGAAGACAGGTCTAGTGACGCGGTTCCGGCTTCAATATTGTTTCCAATGGGAAGATCCCGCACTGTTTCACCGGAAGCCAATATCCGGTTTTGATTGTTGGTGATTTTCCAGCGAACCGGGATACCATCTGCTTCATGTTCAGCGAAGTGGGCGATCTCGAGCTCAGCCCTGAAGGTTTCGGTATTGGATAAAATTCGTTTCTCCATAACTGCCACGGGAACCGTCCGAGAGCTGAACCGGCTGAATTCTTCCGAATTGATGTAGGGTTTGCTGTCCCAAAAAGGATCTAAGATGCCGACGAGTGCGGTTCCCTGACCCGGGAAATCATGCAGATCCAGCATCTGGTAGCCGGCATAACCCGGAGTGCGAAGTGCGGCCTCGATATCGGCTTTGTAGCAAAGCGCCTGCAGTTTGCCGGAGGCCATCAGGAAATCATGTGCCTGGTGCAGCATGTGGTTTTGTTCGAGGAAATCCCGGAATATCTCAAAGTTGTGAGGGTACAGCACGCCGGTATACTTCGACATCTCGTTGAAATTCGGGTACACCGTCCACTGCCCGATTTCATGCCCGATGACCGGGATCTCATATCCAGCGATATCTTCCTCGAAATTCCAGTCCGTGCTCGGGGACGTACCGTTGATCACGCTATTGAGTTCTTCGCCCCACTGCTGGATTCTCGGGTCGGGCAGATCGTGGAATTCATTCTCATCTATCGCCGGCCACCCGGCCCCACTGGTGTACACGCGGCGGTTGTCTTTTTGCTTCCACATTGAGACAAAATCAGCCAGGTACGCTTCATAATTATCGCCACCCGGCTCGTTGCCATGTGCAAACATGACGAAGGAGGGATGGTTGCCATATTCTTTCATGATGCGTTTACTTTCATCAATCACAAACTGGTCGACCGGCTTGCCGTCGCCCAGGGTGGCCCCTTGATTAACCCAGACGGAAGCTTCCACGTGAAGGTAAATACCGAGCTCGTCTGCAGCCTCAAAAGCAGCCTTCGGAGGACACCAGGAGTGAAAGCGGATGTGGTTCAGCCCGTGCTGTTTTGCTACCTCAAAATGGTGGGCCCACTCTTTTTTTGATGTGGCGGGATAGCCTGTCTCAGGGAAGATAGCCGATTCCAGGGTGCCTCGCAGGAATATGGGGCGCCCATTAATGTGGAATCGCGTGCCCTCCACAGTGAAGTCACGCATACCGAAGTCAGTGGAATAGGAGTCACTGTATGACGATCCACTTTTTAGATCAACTTCCAGGGTATAGAATTGCGGATTAAATTCATCCCACAACAGCGGATCATCCCCCATCGCGTAGGTTAGTTCAACGACACCGGATTCAGATACAGTGAACGATTTTTGGGCAGGAGGGAGAGCCTGTTCTTTATCAGTATTTTTTGACCTGGCCTGCAGCTGCAGGCCTCCCGATTGTGGGCTGCCGGTAGTATTGTTTATGTGTACCTGGACACGGGCCTGCTTATTCTCAACATCAGGATAAACCTGTACGTCAGAAATAAACACCGGGTCGGATGCCTTCAGCAGGAGATCACCTACCAAGCCGTTCCAGTTCGACTGTGTATGCTCGGTGATGCTGTGAGAGTTCAGTCCGATATCATATAGTATTCTATTGTCAACCCTGATCGACAAGGTGTGCGTGCCGGGTGAGAGTACCTCCGAAAGGTCGTAGCGGTGGGGAATAGCAAGGCTGCTGTCGGCGCCCATATTATTACCATCCACAAATACCATGCTCCCCCAGTGAGGGCGTTCAAGCTCAAGTGTTATTTGCTTGTTGTCCCAGTTTTCAGGAATGGTAACTTCTTTCTGAAACCATGTAACTCCCTGGTAATGGGTGTCAGAGGTTAGCCAGTACGGAAACTTAAAATTATCGTCCGTCCGGTAAGGAGCATATTTATCCAGCTCAAAAAACTGTTCATATCTCGTAGCAACCCATTCCGTTTCTGTCGATATTTTCTCCCCTAAATCGTACTCTTGTATCGATCCGGGCAGTAAAATGGATTGGGAATCTGAGAAACGCTCATCATACCACTGCTGCTGCAATCCGATATCATTCTTGTCAAGCTTTAGTTTCCATTGTCCGGCAAGTGAAATATTATCCTGGGCGAACAAGCCACTGCCGATGGGGAGAAGTACTAAAACTGCTGCTATGCCTAAACGTACAAGCCTTTCGAAGCGTGGAACAGGATGTTTCATAATCATGGCATTTAAGTGTTTATTGAGTGTTGTTAACTAAAAGTGGACCGTTCATGAAATATTTGAAGTCAGTTGCTCCCTGAACCGGGTGATGAGTTTTAAGTGTGTTTGAGCTCCAAAGTGCATCGCCTCCTTCTGCAGGATGTCTTCCAGCAGAGTTTCTGCTTTTGAAAACGCTCCCAGTCCCAGCCGACCTAATGCAATCATAAAATTACTGTGAATCCTATTCCTGAGAGCCAGGTCATCGTCAAAGATCAACAGGTTGGGCAACGATACGGCGAAGTAGTCGATGCTCACCTCTTCGTTAATTTGCTCTTCTCCGTAATCCACAAGCTGTTGGAAAATTTCGCTGGCTTTCCCCGGCTGATCCAGCTGTTGCCAGGCCAGTCCTTGGTAAAAAATCATTTCGGGCGGCTGGTCATTATAGAATATTGCAGGACTCGGCTGGTAATCTCCCTCCGTGGCCTTGGTAAACTGTTCCCGGGCCGTATCATGATCCCCAAGTGCATTGTACGCCATACCCATCCAGTAAAAAATGTCATTTTCCCGGGTGCCGTATAGCTTGCCTTCTCCCAGGTTGGGGGGATAGGTCTGGGCGTTCTCCAGTTTTTCAATGGCCTCTTGATATGCCCCATTTTTAATATCGATTTTGGCCAATTCGGTCAAACTGTAGACATACTGGCCGGATACTTTTCCTTCGCCGCCCTCCCAGGGATGGAATTTTCGATCCATAATAAGGTCATACGCTTTTTGATGGTCCCCGAGGAAATTGTAGAGTGCCGCCCGTTCCAGGTACACATCATCCCGGAAATCAACCAGCTCCATATGCTCTTCCAGGAACTTCAGTCGATCTTGCGGATCTTTGTTGGTGCGCTTATACAGCTGATCCAGCTCCATGAATACCCGGGCGTCCGACTCATCAAGAGAAAAGGCTTTTTCAAAACTACGGATCGCTTTTTGGGCGTCATCCTGTTTATTAAAGTACCCAATACCGAGATTGCGGTGCACGGTGGGGAACGCCTCGTCCCGTTTCCGTGAAGTCTCCCAGTAATTGACTGCCAGTTCATGCTGGCGCTTGTCATAAAACAGGCATCCAAGGTAATATGGAGCTTTCGCGTCCTTATTGTTACGCTTCGCGGCATCACGCAGTACGGGAATGGCTTCCAGGCGATTGGGGAAGCAGTATGCGGGATTTGCCTGTGCAGCCTTTTGGTAGAACTGAAGTCCTTCCTCATCTTTCCCCGTTTGTAGGTGAAACCATCCCAGGTAGTACAAGACCATGGGATACGTTTCCAGCTCCTCCTCTTCGATGGCGTTTTTCAAAAGGCCCATAGCCTCATCAAATAATCCCGCGGATGCGTAATCCAGGGCATACGTAATTAAATTTTGTTCATACTCCCGGGAGAGCTCTAATAACGTATCCAGTGCTGCATCCGCTTTTTCATCTTCGCCCCATTTTTCCCAGGTCAAATGTCGTTCATAATAGGCCGAAAGGTTAAACCGGTCGCGCTTAATGGCAGTATTAATTGTTTCAAGCGCCTCTTCATAGTGCTCCATTTTTCGAAGAACTGCTGCCTTCAGGGTCCATCCCTTACCATTTCGGGCATTCCGGTCCAGCGACCAGTTGATATGCTCGAGGGCTTGCTCAAAGTTTCCGCGGGCCACATCGATCTCGGCCAGAGCAAAATATGCGTTGTCCTGCCACTCACTATTCCATGCGGACTTGTAAAAAGCTGAATAAGCTTCTTCAATGCGTCCCTGGTATGTTAGGCTGACTCCAAGGTTGTAATATGGTTCACCCTGGTAGGGGTTGGGGTTGCGCTCCGTAAGCGTTTGAATCGCTTTTCTAAGATATTTTTCAGCTTTCTCAAAACGTCCCTGCCGCAGGTACCACTTACCAAGAGCATTGTTGTTTCGTATGTCCGACGGATCTCGGCGAAGAGCTTCTTTGTAGTAGGGCTCTGGTCGGTACGTGGCGTGCCGGTACTGTTCCAGGTGTAAACCGGTCAGGTAGAGTTGTTCATTTGTTTCAATTTCTTTTGGATCTTTAGCCGGTTTGGCCGGTTCCGGGATCTCATTTTCCTTATTTCCTGCCGGCTCATACTGTATCAGCTCGTCTCCATTTGAGTTCTCAACCGACAGGAGATAGTTGTTATCTTTAATAGGGTGGTCAAATTCTGCAGTCCTGCAATACACAGCTTCCGGTGAAAGGTCAGCCTGATCCTGAAATGCGATCTGGCTGTCTACCCGTAATGTGACCTGGAGATTGGTTTGTTTGCTCGTGGCGTATAGTTGGATTTTGGCGCTGTGCTCATCGACCGGTTCAATATTTAGAAGCAGATCTTTGGTCGCATTTTTTACCACCCCGAGCTCCCGGTAGGGCAGGAAGTACTGGGAGAATGCTTTTTCCTCCAGGGGCATAAGCCAGGCAAAGTCGGGCTGATTGTCGGTATATACGCCGGTCATCAGTTCAATATAGGGTCCGTCTTCATCCGTTAAGTTGCGATCCCAGGCCTTGCCGAAGTTGCCATTACCCCAGGTCCACTGCTTTTTGCCGGGTGAGATGTGGTGATTAGCTACGTGCAGAAGTCCCGCCTCGGAGTCGTGTTCATATCCGCCTACAAAGTCATAATCCGACTGAATGGCCATGTAGGAGGTGGGTACCGGCAGGTTTTTATACTTCGAAATGTCGGTTCCCGGGGAATAGTCCACTTTATAGTAGGTTCCTTTGGCAATAGGGAAGGTGGCAACATCCCGCTTGCCGTGATCAAAAACGGCGTTTACATCCGGCGGAAATACCGATTGGTAGTGCTCATTCACACTCACGGCGGGATTGGCCCACCATAGAAAAGTCTGTGGGAGTTTGGTCCTATTATATAGCTGAACATTAATTTCCAGGTACGCTTTGTCAGGGTACAAGGTGAATCCAGCCATTCCCTTGGTGTGGAACATCAACTCAATTTCGTTGGTCCAGGCGGTGACTGAGCCATCATTATTTTCCTCGATTTTATGGTCAATCGGTTGAAAGGTACTTGGACGGTGATGCTGGGGCCAGTTGAACTCAATACCGCCCGATATCCATGGGCCCAACAGTCCAACGAGTGCCGGTTTGATGACTTGGTTGTGATACACGAAATGACGCTCTTTTATCTTGTCGTAGGCCATCTGTACACGTCCGCCAATCTCTGGCAGAATTAAGACTTTCAGGTACCTGTTTTCCAGGAAAAGGCCGGTATAGGTCTTTTCAATTTTTTCGTCGTAGATCTTTTCAATAATGGGATTGGGATATACTACGCCACTGCTGCCCTGGTAGACCCGTTTTTCAAAGAACATGGGGTTGTGTTCAGGTTCTCCCACAGGATAGGTGGGAATTGTAATTGTTTCTTCCCAGACGTCTACCGGGTTCTGATTTTCCATGACAAATATTTTCGTGTGATTCTATTCTTGTATGAGTTCCTGCTCAAGTTCCTCCAGGGATTTTCCTTTTGTTTCCGGGAGCTTTGTGTAGATCAAAATGAATCCCAGGACACAAATTCCTGCATAGACACAGAATGTAAAAGCGGTCCCTTTGGGGCCTTCCCCAAGTCCCTGGTTTAGAATGGGAAAAGTGTAAGTAAGCACCAGGGAGGCCGCCCACAGTGCAAAGACCGATACTGACATTGCAGCTCCCCGTATCCGGTTGGGAAATATTTCTGAAATAATGACCCACGTTACGGGTGCAAGAGACATGGCATAAAGAGCTATTGCTGTAACAACCAGGATTAGCATGTGGACGCCAAGTATCTGGGTGTAGTAAAAGAAAGCCAACAGCAGGTAGGTCACGGAGAGTCCGCCTGCTCCCAGCAGCATCAGTTTTTTGCGACCCCAGTTGTCCACGGTTTGCATCGCCACCAGGGTAAATATAAGGTTGATGGTTCCTGTTATAATGATGTTGAATAACATATCAGTTATGGTATAACCCGCACTTGTAAAGACCTCCTCAGCGTAATTGAAAATTACATTTATACCGCTCCACTGCTGGAATACGGCTAATCCCACACCGATGGTCAATATAGGTAGCAATGAAGGGTTCCAGAGTTCGCTGATAGATACTTTTTTATTCTCTTTTTCCAGCGTTTCTTTGACTGCGTCGAGCTCATTATTCGCATAAGCGGCTCCCCCAATTTTGTACAGCACTTCACGGGCTTTGACCGTTAAGTTCTGTTTTACCAGCCACCGGGGACTTTCGGGGACAAACCAGGCCATGGTGAAAAAGATGAATGCCGGCATCGCTTCGACTCCAAACATCCAGCGCCACCCATACTGCCCGTTCCAGGAATTTATGATGTAGCTGTGTGTAGCATCACCCGGTACGGTTTCCGCAATTAGCCAGTTTGCGATTTGTGCAGCCAGGATTCCAAGGACAATGGTCAGCTGGTTTATAGATACCAGTCGTCCCCGATATTTTGCTGGTGCAATTTCTGCGATATACATTGGAGAAACATTTGAAGCTAACCCGATACCAATTCCACCTAGAATTCGGGCCCAGATAAACAGTGAAAAGGTCTCCGAAAGCGCTGTACTGACTGCGGAAAGGGTAAAGAGCAATCCTGAAAATATTAGTACCTTTTTCCTGCCATATTTGTCGGTAATATATCCTGACAGAGCGGCCCCGATGAGGCATCCGACAAGAGCACTGCTCATCGCCCATCCAATTTCAAAGGAGGAGGTAAGATCAAAATAAGCTTCGTAAAACGGTTTTGCGCCACCGACAACCACCCAGTCATACCCAAATAGAAAACCACCCAGAGCTGAGATGAGGGAGATCCCGACGATATAGATGAATCTGAACTCAACCTCTTTTTTGGGGGATTTGGCTTCTACTGATTCCGGATTCATAATTTCGTTAGATGATCATTCCCTGTTCAATGATACCCTGTATCTGTTTCACCATTATTTTACACTCCCGAAATGGCGTTAATCAATGTAATAGCTGAATTCAAAGGATTGTATAGATTAAACTATGATTCTCATAGATTATATTATTGTGTGTACAAGTCAGATGGGTAAGCCTTTGCCGGAATGAGAATCTTGATTGGGAAACAGCCGATCGAAACTGGCATCCTTCTCAAATTCAGAGAGAATGCCGGCCTCCCGCAGCAAATAGTAACCAATTTTTCTGCTTTTCCACGCCGGACAGGGTTGTTGGAAAAAGATCCACACATGTCCACCGTTGCCGGAGCGGGAACGTTCCAGGTAGGCGGGCATATTGTGCCGTTCACATACTTGTAAAAACTGCCGGCTATCCTCCATCCAGTTTTCCTTGTCAAAGTCGGCGGCCAGCAGCCAGGAGGGGTTATCCTTCAGCAGGGGATAGATTCAGATTGTTTCTTTGCCCGACAGGTGCTTTCGAATAACGGTAGGAGTAAGTGGAGCAAGCTCCTTGTGTTTGAAATTCTGAAAGGTGCCCCCCCAGCGCCTTATGTTTTTCGTACCGGTCCCAGTCCATATTATAGGCCGGCATGTACCCGTTCCGATCTTTATTTTACCACCGGCGGGCGTAGATATCCTCCCGCCCTTTAAAAAGCGACCGGAACAGTTCGATCTGCTGGTTGGATATTGCCATGGAAAAGAAATCTCATTAGATACACATCAGGCAATTTAATAACCTTTTTAGCCATAACGGTAGAAATAAGCACGTTGTATCTCTCCCCCCGCAAGATGAAATTGTATAGTACATCAAGTATAAATAGGTATTGTGAATAAATAGTCATACCTTGACTTGTTAAATATAATTACCCACCTGGTAAGCGAACTTTACTGAATCGATGCGTTAGCCCAATTCTTTTCACAAGACGAAACCTACTGGTGCTTAAAATAATATAGATTACACATGTCACAACAAGGCAAAATAAAATTTTTCGATACCCAAAAAGGATTTGGATTTATCGCTCCGGATGAAGGAGGAAAAGATATTTTCGTACACAGAAACAACGTCGAAAATCTTGGTTTTGATCAAGGTTTTGAAGACGGTGAGGCTGTAGAATTTGATGTTGAAGATACACCCAAAGGCAAAAGTGCAACTAACGTACGAAGCCTGGATTACGAATAGGATTTAAGTTCTCACATTCGAATTTAGGAGCCCGCCTCATTAAAGAGTGCGGGCTTTTTTGTTGTATGAATTCGTTCAGTCCCAAATGATAGAATGTTATGGCAGACAAACAAGATCTTGATTTCACCTACAGTACCATCGACCGCATTTTCAGGCTGAGTATGGGAGAAATGGCTGATTTCAGCGGAGCCATGTACAACGGAGATTTTTCCATGAGCCTTGAACAGGCCCAGGAAGCGAAGCACCGGTTTATTGTCAACCAGCTGAATATCACCCCCGAAAGCAGGGTGCTGGACATGGGATGCGGCTGGGGGCCTTTGGTCAATTACATTACCAACGAAGTGGGGGCAAAGTGTATTGGCCTTACGCTCTCTGACGCCCAGGCCGCGGCGTGCCGAAAAAACGGGCTGGAGGTCTATATCAAAAACTGCCTGGAAGTGACACAGGATGATTACGGAACATTCGACGCTGTGGTCTCGCTCGGTGCCTTCGAACATTTTTGTTCGGTTGAAGAGTATAAAGCGGGAAAACAGGAAGAGGTGTACCGACGGTTTTTCCGTACGGTGTATGACCTGTTGCCGCCGGGCGGAAGAATGTACCTGCAGACAATGGTATTCGGCAAAAATATGATCGATTATGAGGATATCGATATTAACGCCGAAAAAAGTTCGGACGCCTATATATTAGCATTGATGGAGAAGCAGTTTCCCGGATCATGGTTACCCTACGGATCGGAGATGGTGATTAACAATGCCAAACCACTTTTCAAACTGATCAGCAAGAGCAGCGGTCGGCTGGACTATATTGAAACGATCCGTCAGTGGGAAAAGAGATACCGGTCGTTTAACCTGAAGAAATACGCCTTCCTGCTCACGCTGTTACCCAAATACCTCACCGACATTAATTTCAGAGCTCTACTCAGTACCAGTCCCAACAGGATATGCTTCGAACGTGAACTGTTCGATCATTACCGGATGGTTTTTGAAAAGACAGACTGAAGCCCAAAACCAAGACTGAGGACAAAAAACCGGTAACAACTTGCCGGCAGAATTTAAATTTGCTGTTCACTCGGGACGTGGATGTGATCTAAAACGTAAGAATCGACTTGAAGATCGATTACATTTCTTATGTGAGTAATTTAGCCTGCATTTCTCACGAGGATTATTTTATATTTCTTGTAATGCACTGATATACAGGGAGTTACATTTATTATAAGACCTAAAATGGTATTACAGTGTGTTGCCGGACTACGAAATAACAAAGGGCACAGATTATTTTTTAAAACGCATACTGTTGCACAACATCCTTAAAGCGAGTTACTCTTTAAACATCAGCAGTGTCAAAAAGAAATGGGGAATATCTCTTGCTATCGCGTCCATATCCAACTGTAGGCACTGTTCCAAAATAGCCTCTTATAAATCCCTTGGATTTGAGGTAGAAATATTGGCTTCCAAATATTGGTAGTTTGGTTTGATTTCCCAGCCCATCAAAAAAACCAAGTCATAAAAATTCCTTCCCTAATAGTGATCCCCGTTTATAATGGCATATAGTTTTTGAGTCATGTGAAGGGATGGGGGGGGGAAACGGTGAGTTGGATGGTTTTTCAAAGCCCCCCTTTAATCTAATACCCGGACTGGTAGCCAATCCTTGAACGAGCCGAATGTGTGTTACGTTTGCATAGCCCTAATCGGAGACCAACAATTTAAACTAAATTGACTATGAGTCAGATTCTGGTAACAGCCGCCACCGGGAATGTAGGAACTCCCCTGGTTCATGCATTGAAACAGAAAGACCTGAACTTTACCGCAGGCACCCGTGATGCAGAAGGGGCCCAGGACCAGCTTGGGGAATCGGTAGATACCGTATTCCTGGATTATGAAGAGCCCGACAGCTTCGGCCCGGCCCTTGAGGGACACCAGCAGTTGTTTCTATGCGGCCCCTCTGCCACGCCCAATGCCGCAGAACTGATTATGCCGATGGTGGAGGAAGCCCAAAAGCAGGATATCGAGCATATTGTGTTTATCGCCTCCCATCCGAGCGTGGCTAATGCCATTGAAGAGTCAGGCATCGATTATACCTTTATCAATGCTAATTTCTTCATGGAAAACTTTGAGATGTACCAGACCAAAGATATCCGCGAGCGGCAGCAGCTCTTTCTGCCCTGTGGTGAGGGTACAGTCTCATTTATTCACTGCCGCGATATCGGGGAAGCAGCCGCCGAACTCCTTGCAAATCCATCGGACTACAAGCAGCAGACCATATCCCTCACCGGACCGGAAGCGGTGGACCTTTTTGAGGCTGCCGATATATTTTCTGAAGTACTCGGCACGAATATCACCTATAAAAATCCGGACGATGAGACCTACCGAAGCGAAATGGAACGCCGCGACTACTCCGACACCTACATTGATGCGATGATCGCCGTGTTCGGCAAAATAAAGGATGGAAGCCGGTCAGACGTCAGTCCCATGGTTGAGCAGATTCTGGACCGTCCGCCACTGTCGCTGAAGGATTACCTGGAAGAAAATGAGGAGCAATTTCAGGTAACGTAAATTCCTTAGCGGATCTGTTTAAGATTACTGATAAGAGTACGAGTTTTTTCACAGTAGCTGATTCAGTATAAAATGAGCACCTGCAAAATTATATAACATATTTGTAACGCGGAACGTTACGAATTACATTTGGGTATGATAAAATCATTCAACGACAAGGAATCAGAGGAGGTCTTCAACAGAACCTACTCTAAAAAGCTGCCGGAGACGATTCAGCAGCGTGCCTTGCGAAAGCTTAGAATGATTGATGCTGCCGCTGACATCAATGACCTTCGCGTACCTCCGGGCAATCGTTTGGAAACACTCGGAGGAGATCACGAAGGCCAGCACAGCATTCGAATCAACAATCAATGGCGCATCTGTTTTACCCGGAGCCAGGGTGATGCGTATGATGTAGAGATTGTTGATGATCATTGATCAAAACTCACATAGCCATTGCCATGACTACAAAAAAACTTCAACCTATCCATCCCGGGGAAGTACTGCGGGAAGAGTTTATAGAACCGATGGGCATAAGCCAGCGGGAATTCGCCGACAAAATCGGGGTAACCCATACGCGGCTCAACCAGATCGTTAACGAGAAACGGAGCATAACGGCCGATACCGCCCTGCGTCTGTCAAGGGCTCTGGGTACCACCCCTGAATTTTGGATGAATCTCCAGGCCCGGTACGACCTGGATCAGACCCGGGATGAATCCGGAAGCAAAATTGATAAAGAGGTACGCCCGTTGGTTACTTCTTGAATAAATTCAATGACTAAAATTTATCATGCTTGAACAATACCGAATAACTGTCCAATACAAAACGCGGGAACGGCAGATCCTGAACGCACTGCTTGCCCTGGCCACGGGCGTACTCACTTTGGTCTATCCCAACTTCCTGTACCTGATTGCGGGCGGTTATTTAGTAGCCCTCGGATTGCTGTTCATCGCCTTTCGAATACCATCATGGCTCTCGGCAGTGCCTATTGTAGCAGGTATTTTAATATTTATATTCCCTGAACTGATACCGTTCACCTTTGCAACGTTCCTGGGGCTGTTCGGATTGTTGTTGCTGTTCTCCCTTGGTTTTGCGGCAACTGGTGTCATTACCCTGGTCATTGCGTTCATGCTCTTTGCCAATCCGGGTTCGGTGGCGTACCTGATTGCTGTATTTTTACTGCTGTATGGTGTCTCAAATCTTATCCGGTGGTATAGGGACCCAAAGGCCTAAGGTTTTTTTAGTTTCCCAGCCGACAGGAAACTGGATATTTTATGTGTCGGTTCTCTCATCTCCCCACAATCTCCCCGTGTGGATAGTTTTCGCCCAGGTAGATTTGTGCCAGTTTTTTGGCCATTTGAGCGGGCGGCAAGTTGCGTCCGTCCGTGGCTGAAGCGATAAAATCATCCACCAGGGGGAAATCCTCCTCATCTTTCCCTCGGATGATCTTCTGCATGTTGGTCTCGATGCGACCGGGATTAAAGACCGCACTTTCCACCGGATGCTCCTGCGTCTGCTGTTCAACGGCTACCGTTTGGGCCAGCATATCCACACCGGCCTTGCTGCTACAGTAGTGGCTCCAACCGTGAATGGGCCTGCCGGATGCGCCGGATCCCACAAAAAGTACCCGCTTGATGGCCGGTACCAACTGGAAGCGGTTGACAAAAAGATGGGTCAGCACGGCGGGGGCCACGTAGTTCAGTTCAAGATTGGTTCGATAGTCTCCGACATCGTATTTGCCGAGTGGGCCTATCGGCTCAATGGTCCCCGCATTGTTGATCAGGCCGATAAAATCCGCCTCATCGGTCTGTATCGCATCCAGTACCAGTTCGAAATTATCTTCCAGTCGATCCGTGAGGCTCAGGTCCATCGCCCATATTTCCGCCTGACCTCCTTTGTCACGGACTTTCCCGGCAGTCACCCCGGCTTTACTGCGAGAAATCAAGTGCAGTCTTCGTCCCGTTTCTGCCAGTTCAATGGCTACTTCCTGGCCGAATCCCCTTGAAGCGCCGGTAATAATAATTTCCTGCATAAAAATATCCTGATTTCAGATTAATGATTTACATGGTTCAAATGCGATGCCTGCTCCAAAAGTTTCCAAGATTGTTCAGCAGAAGATGCAGTTGACTAAAATGTGTACGGAGCAGCTATTTCGGAGGTCATTGTGCTATTCACCGGGTCTGGATACTCGTCTAATCAGTTCCTTTTCTTTTGTTTAACCCATTTCTTAAATCTGATCTTAGCCAACCGGCAGTACGACTATCCATTTTAATCTTCGTTGGCAGCCAATGAGTTAATATGGGTATGAGGACGCCCCATGTGTTATCAAATGAAGAAAAGGAGAAATCTATAAAGCTGTGACACGCAGGTGCAACCTGGAAACCAATGGCTGAAAATCCGGCTAATTTTTCGAGATAGTCTTACCTTTTTGTCCCTCCTTGATGGCAAGCTGCCCGCAGCCGGCATCGATATCATCGCCGCGACTGCGTCGAACAGTAGCAGTCACGTCGTGGCTGATCAACTCCTGCATAAACTGGTCGAGCCGCTGTTCGCGGGCCCGCTTTAGCTTGACGCCCGCCACATCATTATACATGATGATATTTACTTTGCTGGGCACCCAGTGTACGATTTCAGCCAGTTCACGTGCATCTTCCACTGTGTCATTAAACTCGTCGAACAGCAGATATTCATAGGTTATCGGCCGGTGAAGCTGGTGATAATAATATGTGACCGCCTCTTTCAGCTGTTCCAGGTTCATGGAGTTGTTGATCGGCATAATCTCGTCCCGCTTCTCGTCGTTGGCCGCGTGGAGTGAGATCGCCAGGTTAAACGGCTGGCGTTCTTCCGCGAGCTTCTTGATCTGCTTGGTGAGGCCCACCGTTGAAACGGTGATTCGCTTCGGTGAAAGATCGAGCCCGTGCTCATCCGTTAAAATTGCGGCAGATTCTACGACAGACTGGTAGTTGTGCAGCGGTTCGCCCATGCCCATGTATACGATGTTCGTGACCTGCTTGTCATACTTTTCCAGGCAGAGTTCATTTATATATTGTACCTGGTCGACGATCTCTCCGTGAGTCAGATTGCGAAAGAAGCCCATCTTTCCGGTGGCGCAAAACGAACATCCGAATACACAACCCACCTGGGAAGAGACGCAGACGGTCAGGCGGTTGGGCGCCCCGTCGGGGAAAAAGTCGGGAATCAGCACCGATTCCACTTTGTGTTTCTCCTCATCCTGCAACTCAAAGAGGAATTTCATGGTACCGTCTTTTGATTGCTGGTGGTGTACTTTTTCAATACGGTTGACGGTAGCCAGGTCGGCCAGGCGGCTGCGGAGATCTTTGGAGAGGTTCGTCATTTCGTCAAACGAGGAAACCCCTTTTTGATAGAGCCACTGGAAAATCTGGTCGCTGCGGTACGACTGGAGTCCCAGTTCTTCACAGAACGACTGGAGTTCCCGTTTGGTGAGACTTTTAAGATCGGTTTTCGTGTCGGTATTTGTAGTCGTGGTCATAGGCGGGAAGATACAAACTTTACGGCAGAAAGCAGAAGCTTACCGGCGGGGAAAAGGAGTACCCTGGAGGTTGGGATTCCAGGGTACTAAAAAGGTTAGTTCAACGTGGCATCAAGAATGATGTTGACCCCTGCTAGCGCTTTGGATACGGGGCAGTTGTTCTTGGCATCTTCTGCAATGGTCTGGAACTCATCGTCGTCAATATCGGGGATGCTGGCGGTGGTGTTCAGGTGAATTTCAGAAATTGAGGCTCCGGCGTCAGAAACGCTCAGTGTGACCTCGGCGTTGGTCTCCACCGTTTCGGGCGAATACCCCTGGTCGGCCAGCGCAGCAGAAAGGGCCATCGAAAAACAGCCGGCGTGGGCAGCCCCGATCAGCTCTTCGGGATTGGTGCCGGTTCCCTCCTCAAAACGTGAGGCAAAACTGTAGGAGCCCTCGTACGCGCCGCTCCCGAACTTCATGGTTCCGTTTCCACCTTTCAGATCTCCGTTCCAAATAGCTTCGGCTTTTCTTTTAGGCATAATACTTTTTGATTTTGGATTAATGTGAACAGTCGGTACTGAATGTAACAAACAGTCAATGGTTGAACTACATTCCCGATTCCTGTTATTTCATCGTGCTCAATAACTTGTGAAATTGAACAGTTATTTTTCCTACGGAATGGTAAGGGATTTATTCTTATTGTAGTAGTCGGATTTTCGCAGCCGGGTATATTTTGCAAATAGTAACCAAATTGGGAGCTCAATGAATATTTCAGATGCGACAGATGCATATAAATTGATTGTCGACAAATTACAAGGTTGGTTGGAAGCCGGCATTGGTATGTTGCCGAATTTAGCGGTAGCGATTGTTGTACTTATTCTATTTGTCTTTATCGGGAAACTGGTGCGCAAGGCGGTCAAAAAGCTATTGGAAAAGACGACCAAAAACCGCACGATCATTAATCTGCTGGAGACTGTGGTAGGCGTGTTGGTGGTTGGTCTCGGTATACTGTTCGCGCTGCAGATTTTACAGCTGGATGATACGGTCACCTCGATTCTTGCCGGTGCCGGTATCATTGGTCTGGCCATCGGTTTTGCCTTTCAGGATATCGCCTCCAATTTCATTTCTGGGATTATGCTTTCTGTTCGGCACCCGTTTGGAATAGGAGATATCATCGAAACCAACGGTTTTTACGGGACCGTCCAGAAGCTGAACCTGCGTAACACTATTTTAAAAACGCCACAGGGGCAAATTGTATATATACCCAATAAATCGGTCTTTGACAGTCCGTTGCAGAATTTTACCAAGAAAAATGAACGCCGTATTGATCTGTCCTGCGGCGTTTCGTACGGAGATGACCTGGAAAAGGCGCGTACACTGGCGATCCGGGCGGTAGAGAAGCTTGAGAGTATAGACCAAAGCCGGGGTATCGAGTTTTTTTACAACGAATTCGGAGACAGTTCTATTAATTTTGTAGTCCGGTTTTGGGTGAACTTCAGGACCAATCCCGATTACTGGCGAGCCCAAAGTGACGCCATTATGGCTATCAAAAAAGAGTTTGATGAAAACGGTATCGATATCCCATTCCCGATCCGTACGCTCGATTTTGGCATCAAGGGAGGAGAAAAGTTGAGTTCCATGCTTGCAAGCAAAGGTCGTAATGGTAGTGACAATTAACGGCATGGATTTTACCCTGAGACAGGCAACAACAGGGACAGGTCCCGTATGATATTCTAAAATCGGGGGTTTACCACGCTGTTGTAAATTGAACCAAACGTATATTCGAATCCGATGGATGCGTTGTAGTAAAAGGAGGTCGGGGGTTCTTTCAGGTTGAGCAGTTGCTCTTCGTCGGAAATCTCCTCGGCGGGGATGGAGAGCTGGTCGTTGACCAGGGAGTACCGCCCGGATAGATTCATGGAAAGTCCCCGGGTAATCTGGAAGTCAAATTCAAGGTCGAAGACCGCCCGGTTTTTCGACCAGTCCCGCATGTAGGCGTACAGTTCAAGGTCACCCTCGATTTCGCCCCAGGGCTGGGTGAATTCCATGTTGGCAGAAAAGCGATTTTGTATCAGCAGTTCCTCCCACTCTCCGTAGACGGTGACTTGGTCGTAATTGTTGTAGGTGGTCATCAGCACGTACCGCAAGCTGAGTTCCCGTTCAGTGAATTCGGAATAGGGAAAAATGTTGTATTCAATTGCCGGTGATCCCCCGATACGCAGATCATAGTTATTCCGTGTAGAGGTGGTCGCCTCTGTGAAGAGCCCCAACGACCAGTGACTGTTGAGGCTTTTGGCAACTATGCCCCTGTACCGGTTGCTTTCGGTCAGGTAGGTTTCCGTGGTATCCTCATCGGTGAAGCTTCGGCGCCTGAAATCTTTGTCAAACTCAAAATCGGTTTTCCATTGCTCGGTAATGCGGGAAGCCGATATTTCGCCCCAGATGTTTATCCGGCTCCGCGTATCTTCCCCGTCGAAAAAGGAATCCATCCCCACTTCAAAAATCCACCTGTTCCACTTGTCATCCTGCTGTTGCGGGGAGGAGTCAAGGGTACCGTCATAGGTAATGGAGAGCTCCTGGATGATGGAGGTCTGCCGCAGGTAGGGCAGCAGGCCCACCTTTATTTTCTTTACGAGCCCGCGCCGCCGTATATCCTGGGTATCCGACTGGTATGACTGGTAGGTGAGGAGCTGTTCCTGGCCTTCAAACTTTCGCTGCCCGATATATCGGATCTGGTACTCGCGTCCCCCGCTCCCGGTCCACTGGCGGGTGACAAGAAGATGAACATCGGCATCGGTCATATCGCGGACAAATTGAACAAAATTAATCTCATTTTGAACGTAGGATTCGCTGCACCCGCGGCAGTCCACATACACGTTGATGGTATTCGGCGGCAACTGCTGACTTGTTGTGTCGGTTTCCTGTGGAGTTATATTGACAAGAAAGAGCAAGCCGACAAGTGAAAATAGATTCATGTTCCCCTGTTAACCTATAATTTAAATTATTTGTAAATATCCCTGTGATTTTGATGGGCCTTATTTAATGATAATCGTCTTTAATTTCTAGCTTTATTCTGTAAAAATATTTTTAGAGGGCTTTGAAAAACCAGGGGTTTTGGTCAAGACCAACCCCTGAGCGGATTCGGAACCGCAGTTTATATCTTATAAATCAGGATTTAGAATCCGCGAAAACGCCGATATTGGCCAATAAAACGATTTTACAAAGCCCCCTTTATCCAATCAATTCCTGAAATAGTACCATGAGGGCAACGGAGATGGTGACGGTGATGGCCACCGTACGGGGATGAGCATCCTCAATGGCATCGGGAACCAGTTCAGCAAACACCATCCAGATCATGGCACCTCCCGCAAAACCGAGTCCCGCCGGCAGGTAGGCCCGGAATACTTCTACAAAAAGGAATGCCGGTACCGCCATGAGCGGCTGTGGCAGGCTGGAGAAAATGCTCCACAGCATCGCTTTGAAAGGGGAAGTGCCGCGGGGCACCATTACCAGGCTGATAGCCAGTCCCTCCGGTATGTTGTGTATGGCGATTGCTGTTGTGATAAACAGGCCGAGGTCCAGGCTGCCGCTAAACGATACCCCTACGCTAACGCCTTCGGTAAATGAATGGAGCGTCATGACGCCCAAAATAAGCAGGATTTTTGTGGCGTCGGCCTGGCTCAGCCTGGCTATGGAGATGTCATTATGCTGGTCCAGCAGCTTCTGGCTCAGTGCAATAAACACCAGGCCCGCAATGATACCGCCGATTGTCATCCACAGGTCGTAATTCAATCCCTCATAGATAAGCCCAAAACTGGCGGCCAGCATCAGCCCCGCCGCAATGCCGTTGGAAATTCCCAGCCATGTTCGCGTCAGTTTCTTTAAAAAAAAGAATGGAAGGGCTCCGAGCCCGGTCGCTACAGCCGTAATAAGGGCGTAGAGGAAAACATCCACTACAGGTTTATCGAGAAAATTCATTTATACTTGATGATCATCCGGAAATTGACACATTGCGGAATATAGCAATCGGATGAACGGAAGAAAGGAATTAATGAAAATTTAGAACTGGAATAAATAGAAGTGAGGAAAACAGCTTGGAAAAAGGCCGCATAAAGAAAACCTCCAAAGGTTTTCGGAAACCCTGGAGGTTTGGAAATATTGAGCAACGTTTACCCGGTCAGCTCTTCGATGATACGATCCATCTTTTCTTCAAGCTGTTCTGTCACGGCCTCAAATTCACCGCGGCTTTCCAGCTCGGTATTGACGCTGCAGTAAAATTTTATTTTGGGCTCCGTACCCGACGGACGAACAGAGACGATGGAGCCGTCTTCGGTGACAAATTGCAGCACATTGGAGCTGGGCAGATTAATGTCGGTGGTTTTTCCGCTGGAAATATTTTTTTCCCGGCCGGTCTTGTAGTCTTTGATGATGACTACGTCTGAGCCCGCCAGTTGCTTGGGGGGGGCTTCACGGTAGTTTTTAAGCATCTGCTGGATCTCTTCCGCGCCTTTCTTCCCGCGCTTGTAAACCGACACCAGTTTTTCCCGGAAATAGCCGTGTTCTACATACATGTCGAGCAATGCCTCGAACAGGCTGCTGCCCTGGTCTTTGTAATAGGCCGCCATTTCGGCAATAATTGTTGAGGCCACGATGGCGTCTTTGTCGCGCACGTGTTCGCCCACGAGGTAGCCGTAGCTCTCTTCGCCCCCGGCGATAAACGTTTTCTTGCCCTCAAACCTGGTCATCAGTTCCCCGATATACTTGAAACCGGTGAGCGTATTGTAGCACTCAACCCCGTATTCGTTGGCAATGCGATCGATCAGGTAGGAGGTGACAATCGTTTTGACGATATACTCATTTCCGGTCAGTTTGCCCGCTTCTTTCCACGCGTTGAGCATGTAGTTGATGAGCAAGGTCCCCGTCTGATTGCCGTTCAGCAGTGTCCACTCGTCCCTGTGGTCTTTTACGGCGATCCCCACGCGATCGGCATCCGGGTCGGTGGCCATCACCAGTTCGGCGTCGATCTCCCTGGCTTTATCCAGGGCCAGGGTCAGGGCTTCTTTCTCCTCCGGGTTCGGATATTCAACCGTGGGAAAATTGCCATCATACTGCATCTGTTCCTCCACAAGCGTAACGTTGGTGAATCCATATCGTTCGAGCGCGGCCGGGGCAAGTACGCCTGCGGTACCGTGGATGGGGGAAAAAACGATTTTGAGATCTTTTTGCCGTTTAATGGCATCGCGGGAAACAGACAACGCTGTAATGGCCTCGAGGTATTTTTCGTCGATCGCTTCCCCGATCTCATCGATCAATTCCGGATTTCCGTCAAATTTAATTTCGTCAACCGATGTAATTTTCTGGACTTCTTCCATCACCTGCTGATCCTGGGGCGCAACAAGCTGTCCGCCGTCGCTCCCGTAGGCTTTGTACCCGTTATATTCTTTGGGATTGTGAGAGGCTGTCAACATCACCCCGCCGTGGCAGTTGAGCTCGCGAATGGCAAACGAGAGTTCGGGGGTGGGGCGCAATCCTTCAAACAGGTAAACTTTAATGCCGTTGGCGGAGAATACGTCGGCCACCACCCGGGCCAGGGTTTCGGAGTTATTCCGGCAGTCATGGGCGATCGCTACCTTGACCTGCTCTCCGGGGTGCCGGGCATTCAAAAAGTTGCTGAGTCCCTGTGTAGCCATCCCAAACGTGTACTTGTTAACCCGGTTGGAGCCGATCCCCATGATGCCCCGGATTCCGCCGGTTCCAAATTCCAGATCTTTGTAAAAGGCATCGGTCAGCTCTTCATACTTTTCCTGCTCCAGTTTTTCGCGCAATGCAGCTTTGGTCTCTTCATCATAGTTGCCCTGTAGCCAGTGATCAATTTTTTCCCGAATTCCCGGATCAAGTTTTTCCATAATATCTGATCTGAATAAGTTGACGGTTAGAATTTTGCATCAATATAAAAAAACTAGCCGAAACTGCAGGCTCCAAACCTTCAGGATTCAACCTTTATTCTTCTTCCAGTTTACTTTTCGGATCAGCCAGATTCCGGCCACAATCAGCGGGATACTGAGCCATTGCCCCATGTTGATCGCCCAGTCGCCGGCAAACCCGGCTTGATTCATTTTGGTGAACTCCAGCAGGAAACGGCCGCTGAACAGGACCAGCATAAACACGCCGAAGATGCCGCCTTCGGGTGGCTGGTGCTTGTAGCGTTTGTAGATGGTCCAGCAGATCGCAAACGTGACGATGCAGAGGACGGCCTCGTAGAGCATCGTGGGATGCCGGGGAATCATGTCGATTTTGGCAAAAATAACGGCCCAGGGCAGGGTGGAGGGTTCGCCCAGAATTTCGGAGTTGAAAAAGTTGCCGGTGCGGATAAAAGCGCCCCCGATGGCAACCACCATCACCACGCGATCGGCCAGCCAGAGAAAGCTCATCTTGCGTTGTTTTTTAACAAAATAGTACATCGCCAGCAGTATCCCGATAGCAGCCCCGTGACTGGCAAGTCCACCCCGCCAGATGGCGATGATTTCGCCGGGATGGCGCAAGTAGTATCCCGGATCGTAGAATATAACGTGACCAAGACGGGCTCCGATGATGGTGCCGATAAGCACATAGGTCAACAGCTGTTCCACCTCCTGTTCCTTTCGACCGGCGTGCCTGAACATGCGTCGTGTCAACAGGTAGCCGACCACAAATGCGCCTGCAAACAGCACCCCGTACCAGCGCGGCTGGATAGGCCCGATTTGACTGATCGTGGGAGAAGGAAGTACCAGGAAGAGTAACTGTCCCCCTGCAAAAGCTCCAAAAATGAGAACCAGGATTTTCCAGGCAGCCGGTTCTTCCACGTGCTCCGGTATGCGTTCTTCGAGTTTTGAAAAGCCGTAGATAATGGCGACAACAGCCAAAACGAGTCCCCAGACAGCGACCGGGAACGGAAGGTTGATGGTCCCGAGGTTAAAGACACTCGGATCGGCATCCCAAACAAAATAATCGGTTGATTGCATTTTTTTAGTCTTGAGTCTTGAGTCTTTAGTCTTGAGTCTTAGGTCGTGTGCAGGTGCGGGCAAATTATGCCCTGCCGGTCACGAACTGCAGTTATTATTTGATTTCAAAGGTGGTGCCCTCGGGATTGTCCATAAGCTCAATGCCGATCGCTTTTAGCTCATCCCGGATTTTGTCGGCCTGTCCAAAATTCTTTTGCTGCCGGGCCTCGGTGCGCAGGTCGATGAGCAGCTTCACCAGGTCTTCGGTCTTGTCGTCCCGGTCGGTGTCTTTTTCCGCTTCCGGCCAGATGCCGAGCACTCCATCTACAAACCGTTCCAGCAGGGATTTGACCTCATCCAGGTTGGTGGGGACGTTGCCCTGGTTAATCTGTTTGCGGAGGGCTTTGAGGTTTTCAAACAGTACGGCAATAGCTTGTGCCGTGTTGAAGTCGTCATTCATTCGCTGCCTCAGCTCCGAGTCCAACGCTTCAGCATCAAACGGTTCGGCATCCCCGGGCTCGGTGTCCGCTATCAGACGAATGATGTTTTGGAGATTTTCCAGCCCCTGCTCGGCGCTGCCGAGGGCCTCTTCGGTGAAATCGGTGGTGCTTCGGTAATGGCTCTGCAGCAGGAAGAAGCGGATGACCTGCGGAGCCCATTTTCGGCTCAACAGCTCGTGGTTGCCCCGGAAAAATTCATCGAGTGAGATCGCGTTGCCCAGCGACTTTCCCATTTTTTGCCCGTTCAGGGTAACCATGTTGTTATGCATCCAGTAGTTGGCGAACGGCTCGTGGAAGGCGCATTCGCTCTGGGCGATCTCGCACTCGTGGTGAGGGAAAATATTATCGAGGCCGCCGCCGTGGATGTCAAAATTGTGCCCCAGGTATTTGGTGGACATAACCGAACACTCGAGGTGCCAGCCCGGGTAGCCCCATCCCCAGGGGGAGTTCCACTTCATGATGTGATCGTCTCCGGCTTTTTTCCACAGGGCGAAATCTTTGGGATCCCGCTTGTCGCCGGCGGTCTCAATTCGCGTGCCGGTCTCCTGCTCCTCCACATCCCGGCCGCTGAGCTTGCCATAGTCCTCGTCGGAGGATACATCAAAATAAACATTGCCGTTCACCTCATAGGCGTGCCCCTCCTCCAGCAGCTTTTTGACCATCTCGATCTGCTCTGGAATATGTCCGGTGGCCCGGGGCGAAATATCCGGCCGCTGTACTCCCAGCTTGTCCATGTCCCGGAAGTAGTTGTAGGTATATTTCTCAGCGATCTCCATCGGCTCCAGCTTTTCGATCTGCGCCTGTTTTTCGAGCTTGTCTTCGCCCTGGTCGGCATCGTCGGTAAGGTGACCTACATCGGTGATGTTTTGCACGTAGCGCACTTTGTAGTTCAAATAGCGGAGATACCGTACCACTACATCAAAGGAGACATAGCTTTTGGCGTGTCCCAGGTGGGGATCTCCATAGACGGTGGGCCCGCAAACGTAGATGCCCACAAAGCCTTCTTTATTTGGTTTGAATCGTTCTTTTTCCCGGGTCAGCGAATTATAAATATGTAATTCGTCCATGGACGACTGGTTGAATTTCGTTGTAATGAGCGTTTCTAACGGATTATTGGCCAGAATCGTTGCCAAAGATACAAGGATCAGGGGACAGTGTACAGGACGAGAATTGGGAATCGGGAATTAGAAATCAAGAACCAAATAGGAACCTGCAAAATCTGTTATTTCCGGGATGAAAGTAGCGGTGTCCATTTATTTTACCGTTGGTAGAATTGCGTTTGAAAGCAGCAACAAACAAATACATAATTCCCATTACGAAACACGAAGTACGTAAATAAATTTCTGCACGGATTTATAAATCGATTTTCTTTCTGAGAACTGAATTACTGCTTGCGAAAAAGCACTGCACTGCTCTCAGGTCCGCAGTTGAAGAGAAGGTCTATGACCGAAAGGTTGGGTTCGAATCCATCCCAGAGCTGTGGATATTCCGGGTGGGCAAACCGGCTGTATCGCAGTTCAATGTCATTCTCATTGAGCTTTTCTTCATCGTTGTATTCCTTGCCCCCGCCCGTTCCCGATAGGTAAATACTGGAATGCAATTTTTTACAGATGTCAATTATCAAGTCCGTCTTTTCACCGAAAGTATCCAACAGGCTTGAGAGCCTCACCGGTCGTGTTTGAATGCCCAGGTAGGAGGCGATTTTAGTGATCAGGGCGATGTTCAGCTCCACGAAATCAAGATGTTTTTCGATCTCTTTCTCCAACATGGGATAGATCTCATCGTAGTAATCCGCTTTTTTATAGTTCATCTGCAGGGTGCGCAGGTGCTTGCGTTTCCACTTGGTGCCGGCAAACTCAACTTCCGTATAGGGCACCTTGCCCTTCTCACCTGAAGGCGTTGAAACCGGGATGGTCAGCCAGGAAGTACCGTTGTGGGTTTTTACCCGGTTGCGGTTGGCAAAACTCTGCCCGCGGGGAAACTGCACGGTGTCGAGCAATACAAAAATATCGCTTTCCCACATCTTGTGAAAATAACCCAGCCAGGGGATGTAGTTCGGTTGATGGATCGCAACGACGGGTGAATCGGGAGTCATATTTATAGTCTTGGGTCTTGAGTTTTGGGTTGTGGATTTTCCGGTGGCTGAATGTGTCCCACACATATCGTCGTTCAAAAGCGTTCTAAAATTTGTTTAAAACGCTGCTTCTCCTCGGTGCTATCTTTATAACTGCTGTACTCAAACCGGGCCGGAGGTTCTTGGGTGATCGGGATCTCAACTCCATAGAGCTTCCGGACTCGATCGGTCACGGCCTCCAGCAAACCCGCCGGATTTGAACAGAGTTTATCATACGAAAACGACAATCCCCGGCCGGAATCCTCCATGTCTTCCAGTTCCTGGTGATAAAACTTTTTCAGGTAGTGAATCTGTCCGGCGATTTGGTGCCAGTAGTCTTTGTCGATAATCTGTTCATACTGCGGGGGAACGTAGCTCCACCAGTTGTTGGGATCGTCGTAGTATTTTCGGCGCGCCTCCAGGATGGAAACGGCGGTATCCAGCGGATCGCGTTCGATATAGATCCAAAGTGTTTGTTCCAGCACGTTGTTGAGCTTTGGGATGTGATACGAGCCGAAGATATTCTTAAACACCATCGGGCGGTTGAACTGCGCCTGCATGTTGGCCAGTGCTTTTCGGAGCCCGCCCCAGTCGATCTGATCTTCGATGGCACGGGCGTTTTTGATGTTTTTGAAGGAATCTTTTTTGAGCCATTCCCGCCAGAAATAACCGAATTCGTGGATATCCGCCAGCTCTTGGGTGGCCCCGTAGTGCGATTGAAACGCCTGGAAGCGGCCCGTTTCCAGCACGCTGTCAGCAAACCGGATGCCGGTTACGGGGGCCCTCCAAAACCGGGCCGCCAGGTTGTTGATATAGCCCACGTCAAGGCAGTGGACCAGCAGCTGGCTCAGTAGGGTGGTGCCGGAGCGCGGCAGGCCGATGACGAACAGGAAAGGATGAGAGGGCGGGATGTCGGCATATTCCTGCTGCTCGAAAGGCTGCAACGCGCTGTTAAATTGATCCAGGAACGCTTCCCTGTCGGCAGATTTCCGGTACTGCCCGGATCGCTGTCGGTTTAACTTGGTGTGCTCCATGCTCATGGTATATAAACGTTAGCGGTTCTTGAGGAATGCCCGAATGCGGCGCACCGTCTCGATCGTCAGTCGCTTGACGTCGTCAGAAAGGTCAAACATAAGGATTAATCCGAGGAAAACAGAGGCGATTGCCAGCGACCGGACGGTGACGTCGACCACAAAATTGACCATGTAGGGAATCTGAAATGAGGCCAGCAGGCATCCGGCTGCAATGAGCAGTACCCACAAGGCCTCCCGGCGGAGTGGCTGCATTGAAAATTTAATCCATACAAAAACGTACTTGATCAGGTTGTAGATAAAAATCGAAATGGCAGTGGCCAGGGCCGCTCCCAGTATACCGTAAACCGGGATCAGCAGGTAATTGGTGACGGCAGTCAATACCACCAGTAAAATCATGGTGTGCAGGTCGAACCGGTAGTGCCTGGAGTGCAGGATAATCTGCCCGTTTACGCCGGCCGCCATATCAATGAGTTTGGCAAAGCCGATAACGATGATGACCCATCGCCCTCCGTGATATTCCGACGGAAGCAGATCCATCAGGTTGTGCATGTTGGCCCAGATGCCCACCAGCAGCAGGCTTCCTCCGATGATCTGGGTGAGCGAGGTCCGGCTGTACAGGTCGCGTATCCGGTCGTAGTTTTTCTCTTTCGAAAGGTCGGCGATGATCGGCGTGGCGATTTTGGCAATGGAGCGCTTTGGAATTTCGATCACGGATCCAACATAAAAGGCGATGGCATAGACCGCCGTGTTGGCCAGGTTCGACATTGATCCGAGCATGATGATGTCGATGTTGCTCACTAAAATAGTGGTCAGCCCGCCAAGCATGGTGTAGGTGCCGTAGGCCAGCATGTTGCGCGCCAGCTTTCTGCTAGAATCTCTGAACGGAATGGCAAAGGCAAGTTCTCCCCTGGCGTAGAGATATCCCAGCAGGGCCAGCGGTTCGGTCGCATAGACCAATACGAACAACAGCATGAAGAGGGTGAAATCGAACAGGCCGAAGGAGTAAAGGATCAACAGCGCGATAATGAGAATACGCATCACCACTTCATTCAGAAACGACCCGGTAACGGAATCCTTGAGTGCCCGTACGTAGCTGTTGAGTACCTCGTAGTAAAGCACCACGCCCACCAGTGGCAGCAGGTAAAGGTAATACCGGTTGATGAGCTGGGACTGGTCCCGGTAGTAGTAGATGAGCTGATCATCGAAGAGGAAAAAGAGTATCGTGAAGATCAGAAATCCCCCCATCGGCACTACCACGGTGAGGAAAAGGAGTCCATGTTTGCCGGAGGATGTCTCTTTGAAATGGGGGAGATAGCGGGTGACCGTGTTCTTCATCCCCAAATGGGCGAACTGGGTGCATACCATGGTCAGGGAGATCAGGATGCGGGTGAGTCCGTACTGGTCGGGTGTCAACACGCGGGGATAGAGCAGGATGGTGGAGATAAATCCCAGTCCCACTCCCACGTAGGCGATGACGGTGTTTTGAATGCTCTGTCGAATGATTACACCCAAAGTTCGGACCTCATATTTCGTTACCCGGATTGTATGAAAGATAGGCCAGCCAGAGTCGGTTGACCAGGTACCGCCTGATGCCTTCGCCGTTGACTTTTTCCAGGAATCGCCTCATCGGTGGATCCGGGAGTTTCTGGTAGCCGAACTCCTCAAACGGGTAGTCAAACAACCTGTTGAGCAGCAGTATTTCCATGGCACTGATCTCCCTTTTCCAGCTGTCGATACGGCTTTGGTCAAAGCCGGAGAGATCCCGCCCCGTGGCGCTGTTGCCGCTCCAGGGGGCCCCGAACTTTGTCGGTTCAAGCAGGGACTTGTCAAACCGCAGATCCAGGAACTCCACCATCTTGTTGATCTCTTCCTGTGGATCTGAAAGCAGGTCTTCATATCGAACCAGGTAATAGTCGTCGATCAGCTGCCGGTTGCGGTACAGGTGGTAGTAGTTGTTGTAAAGAGAGTTGAGCATGCGAAATACTAGGGGAAACCCGGATTGGAGAACCTTCGCCTTGCGCAGCGACACGATATTTGCGTAGGGATTTCGTACAATATGTATGAACCGCGCTTGGGGGAACATCTGCTGCAGGAACAGTGCAAATTCCGCGTGTTCCACTGATTTTTCAACGATGCGCTTGTTCTCTGGGAGGGGACGGTCATACAGTGCCTGGTGATACCCCTCCATAAGCAGGGTAAACCGCTCGCGGTTGTTCATTTCACTGGAAAACCGCCCGAACACCTCCAGAAATCTCGATACCTCAATTGTAAAGTTGGCGGGAGAATCTCCCAGCCGGTCGTCGGTGTTGTTGAGGTGCCGAAGCCGGTCGCCAAATCGATTGATGATCGTTTCCCTGCTCACCTTCCGGGGCTGCTCCCTGCGGTAGTCATAATCCACCCAAAAGCAGCAGTTTTGGAAAAAGTGGGATTCGAAGGGAACAACAAACAGGTCGGGGTGGCCATCGAAGATGCTCCGCAGCAACGTCGTGCCCGATTTGTGGGCTCCAAGCAGGAAAATGGGTCTGTCATTCATAGTATCAGGTGCTGCTTAATTCTGCAAGAGGTCCGGGCAAAACGGTTGTTTTACCCAATGTTAGCTTTTTCGCGAATTCGAAATACTTGGCTCTGAAATTTGATCCAGATAATAGGTTTTAGGAATTGATGCTGATAATTGGCTAAACGTTGCGGTCCACAATATAGGAAGTTTACAGCAGTTGGCCTGAATTATTCGATTCGGTGCGGCGTTAAGCCTTGTCCGCATCTATACCCTTCTCGCTGACTTTCGGATACATCCAGTTCCACCGCGTGCCGTTTTCGACCAGCCCTTCTTCGTAACTGAGGCCGATGAAAGGGAGCAGGTCCTTCAGAACCGAGTCGGTTTGGTTGATTAAATCTTTGAAGGAGAGCGTGCGGGCATTTTCTCTCGGCTTCAGTGTATCCAGTATGGCCGTACCCCGGTCGATGGTGTAGTCGATTTCATTCGTGCTGATCTCCCTGTTTTTTATGGTGCCATCCATGCCGGTCCAGGTAACCGCTCCCCGGTTTTGAATGCTGTTTCGAACGTCAACCGGATCTCTTTCGATCAGGATCAGCCTCAGGTTGGGAATGATCAGGTAGTCGTTGATGGAATAGGTGCTTTTTGGCCACCGTTTCAGGAGGCCAAGTCGATTTGCCAGCTTAACGGCAATGGTGCGCCGTCGGTCCAGGTCGATCTGTCGGGGCACGCACAGCTTGTTGCCAACCACCGGTTTGCCCAGTACATCCATCCAGCTGCGCCCGAAATCTTCGCAAATAACACTGGCTTTTGAGTGCGCCCCCAGCAGGCTGGCCAGCAGCGAAGTACCCGAACGCGGGAGCCCGAGGATCAGCAGGTGCGTGCGTTCTTCCTGTTTTTTACGGCGGATTAAATTCAAAATAGGCCTGGTTGTTGTCGTTTTTTATGTGAAATAACGCGAACGCAACGGGGTCCATTGCTCCAGTAGCTGCCCGGTAACCCGGTCTTTCGGAACCCGGCTTTTGTCCTGTTGATTTACCGGCCGACTGATTTTGTTCCGGATGACCGATTCAGCAACCGGGTTTATATCCAGGAAATCAAATATCCTGAACGTGGTATCAACTGAATGGAAGAGTTCTTCGGCGCGGATGGTCAGCACCCGCTCCTCCGGGCAGGTCTCTTTAAACGCTTCGATAAAGCCATTGGTTTCATTCCAGAGCCAGGCAATTTTTTCTGCCTGACTCACCTGGTTATCTTCGGGGGCAATTCGGCCCTCGTCATGCAGTACGGTGCCGCTGTACCAGTTGCGGGCCAGCCCGCTGGTGATAAATTCCTCGGGCTTCCTGACCAGGTGGATGAAGTTGGAACCGGGAAAAAGGTCTGCGAGGGCATGGCAAAAAAAGGTGATGCGGTTGTTGGTCTCCACGTACTTTTTCCCGAGCACCCAGGCATCACGGATCTGTTCGTAGCGTGCCGAATCTATAATGCTGGATACGAGCTCCGGTTTTTCACGGGCATTTTTGTAGGCAAAACTGCTGTAGTAGGTTAATTCCGGGGTTGGAACGTGCTGCGGCCTCAGTTGATCGCTTTCCTGCAGGATATCCGTTAGCAGCCTGGTGCCGCAGCGACCAGTGGAGAGGACGAAGCAGGGAGCGGCTTCCCGGTGCACCCTGTCATAGAGGCTGCGAACGTCAACCTCCCGGATTTGCCGGTGAATCCGGCTCTGGTCGCGCAACTCACGATAGAGATCGACGTTTACCTGGTAAAATTTTTCAAGAATTTGCCTGAGTTTCATCAGCTTGCTCCTGTCACTTTGTTCAACAACTCGTCAAACTGCTGACGAAAATTGTCGGTGTCAAATTCCTGTACCCGTTTAAACAACCGGTCCCTGCGCTCTTTTTTGGCTCTTGGCGGAACGTCGATCACCCGCTTTATGATTGCTGCTGCTTCAGCGGTGTCGGAGTATCGCAGATCCTGATCCGGGACGATCTCCACCTGTCCGCCGGAATCGGGTACCACCGGAAGGCAGCCGTGGGAGATCGCTTCCACGGTGGTGATGCCAAACGGTTCATTCCGGATGGAGTGGAGGAACAGGCCCGCGCGATCCAGCAAAGTATTCAACTGATCAAACGGAAGATCGGGCAGCAACTCTACGTGATCAAGTCCATGCCGCTCTTTATAAGCCCGGCATTTCTCAAAATAGTTTTGATCCGAGAGAAAGCCCATAATCCGGAACTGAAGATTCGGCAGCTGCCGGGCAATTTCAAGCTGCTCCATCTGTCGTTTTTCCGGGGCAAACCGTCCCAGGCTCACCACCATCATTTCATCTTTGGGAGACGACGGCAGACCGTCGGGAATCTCCACCGGGGGATACAGCACGTCAACATCGGCAGCCTCCATAGCATAATGGTTCAGCAGCGTTTGACGGGTAAACGTTGAGTTGGCCAGGACTATTTCCTCTTTGTCAACGTGGTTGTCGAACCGGTAGGCATGGGAAGCCAGCATAAATGGATCATGGCGTATGTGGTACCACTTTTTCCGGGGACCCTCCGGCCTGTGGATCGACTGCGCCCGGGAGAGGCCACGCGCTTTTCTGGGGAAGTGAACATAACTTATCAGTTTTTGCCGACCTGGACGCTCGTAGAGAAAGGAGGTATTGTTGTGATTGATTACGATATCATATTTTCTCAACTCATGCCGGCTGATTTTGTTGAACAGGAGGATGTGCCATTCATAGGGTATCCGCAGGTCGGCCAGGATTTCCCGAACCCTGAACTGTACCTCCATATTATATTTTTGGGCCGCAAGCTCGGGTGAAACTTTGGATTTCAGCGTTACCAGATCGGGAACAACCCCCTTTTGGTTCAGGCTGCGGATCATCTGCAGCATCACGTGGAAAACGCCGCCGGGATATATCCGATTTCTCATCAAGGCTACGCGGGGCGTTCTGTTCATCTGCTCGAAAAGTTAAAGGTTTGAAGTACCGTTTCCGCCTTTGTAATCAATGCCTCATCGGTCCTGGCCCGTGTAAATACTTCGTCAAGCACATCCTTCCAGCCGTGGTACTTTAGGTCAGAGAAATAGTTGTTATGCCACAAGATGGAGACCGCACCGTTGAATTTGTGGAGCTCCCGGATGACGGGCTCAATACCGGAGAAGGCCTGTTCGGGAGGCAATCCCATATATTTGGCGTTGTGCAGGGTGACATCCATGACGGCCAGGGGAATTTCCAGGACAGTGGTGGGTCTGTTATTTTCGAGATCATACAGGGGGAAAGGGTGGCAGATGCCGTTTCTGAATCCCACATGCTCCGAAAAACCGAGGGTGCTGTCGTACTCCAGGCCGCAGCTGGATAGAATTCCCGGTGTTTTACGGACATCAAACATGAGGAAATGAAAACGGTTGCCCTTGATGGTCGGTCCACACCGGTTTATGCTTCGCTTCAGGGCGGCCGGGGATCGATGCGCCTCAACATCTCCGTGGAGCCCGATTTCTGCTCCCGCATTGCGAACCTGGTCCATGAGTTGGGGGATCGCCGGGTCCTCCAGCGAGTAATCGGCGTGCTTAATTCCCTGGTGCGTTCCCTGCCTTGCAAGGAAAAAGAACGTGGAATCCACACCTCGTTTTTTTTCAAACGCAATAATCTCTCCCAAGTTAAACCAGGGATCATCGCCCTTCATCTTTTGCAACAGGATGCTGATCAATCTGCCCGGTTTTCCGCTCTTTAAGGCCGAATAACCGTCTTGCAGCCAGCCGGAGTAGACGCTGTCAATATCGTGCGTGAGAATGAATGTATAGGGATGGCTTTCGATCTTTCTGGGAGCAAGCTCAACGCTATAGACCTGCTCGATGGCCGTTTTCAGGATATCAAAATAGTAGTTGACAAACGGGATGTGAGGGGCTCCCAGCTTGAATTGCAGACTTTGCCTGTAGGGATAACGCCCATATTCGTCCCTTTTTGGGGAAACATATTCCTGCCATCCGCTCAAAAAGTAGAATGAGGCGCCGATGATGTCATAAGAAAATCTGATAGCATCGGACTGCCGGGTAAAAAAATCGGCCTCGGCGGTCTGCTCAAACAGGAACGGTACTTCCGTGTTTTTCCACTCCCTGAATGTCAGAGTGGCGGGATCAACCTGGTTTCGATCCTCGAAGAAGTCGCCCGCATGGTTGGGTACAAAAACCCCTTTGGTGTTGGGAGATTGATCATCACCATAAAAAATTTCGACCTCGTCGGGCACCTGGTAAAGATGTCGGAAAATATTGAGTACGTAGCGGCTGCGGGTATCCATAGGCTGGGAATCTAACGGTTGGAAATCAGTTCTCCCAATTGTCGGGTCAGGCGCAGGCGTGAGAACGGGTGCTCTTTCTGCCCTTGGGGTTGCTTGTAGGCCTGCGCCTCGGAACGGGAATAATGTTCCAGGAACTCCGTAATTTCGGGCACCTGGTGGTGTTCAAAACAGACACCCTGCCCTGCTTTCCGAATGATCTGCGCGGCATCGCCGTTAACGGTGCCGAGAAAAAGGATGGGGGTCCCTGAACCCAGGTATTCAAACAGTTTTCCTGTGAGGATGAGTTCGCTGCCGGGCGTTTTGGAGATGCTCAGCAGCAACAGGTCGGCGGTGCACATGGCGCGGATCGCCTCCTCATGCGGGACATAGGGTTTTAACTCAACCACATCACGGAGGTCCAGCTCATCAACCCATTCACGGAGGGAGGGATGATGATTCCCAATAAACTCCATCCTGTATTTTCCGGGATTTTTAAGTCTGGCCAGGGCCCTTAAAAACCCATCGGGGATCGCCCCGTCCCGCACGCTCCCCACAAAGCGGATCGTGAGTTGGGATTCCGATCTGTTTTCGGGTTTAAAATTTCCAGGTTGAAAGTCATCGGGATCAAAGCCGTTGGGAATAACGTGGTAGGTGCGATCGATGATTTTGCGCTGAATGTCGACCATTGAGTCAGAAATTACGACAACTTCATCGGCGTTTTGGAGGATCGATTTCTCCAGCTTTTCATCAATGTGCCGGGCCAGGGAGGTGCGCGGCATCAGCTTGTTGTAGTAGACACCGGTCCACGGATCGCGGAAGTCGGCAATCCACCGGATGCCGGTTCGTTCCTTCACATGCTTTCCGGTAAAATGCACAGAATGGGGGGGACCCGTCGTGATGATGGTACCAATATCGTGCTCTTCGACAATCGACAGCGCGCTGGACCGTGCGCTGAGCAGCCAGCCCGCACGGGCATCCGGCAGAAAAATATTGGCACGGATCCAGGCGCTAAGCTTGGCACTCCAGCTGCCGGATTTGAGCTGGATGGTAGGCTTGGTTGAGTCTGCGACGGATTTGCCGACCAGCCTGGAGTAGAGCGAAAACGGCTCAATGGTGTTCGATTTAAAGACTTCCACCTCCTCAGGGATATCTGATTCCAGGCTTTCGTCCCGTATCGGGTAGGTGGGATTTTCAACCGTGAGAACAAACGGCTGAATATCGAATTGGGGAAGGTATTTGGCAAACTTCAGCGGTCGCTGCACGCCGGCACCACCGCTCGGCGGCCAGTAATAGGTTACGATAAGCGCCCGTTCACTCATATTTCACACCGTTTGAGCTTAAGAACACCGAACAAGGAATCTTGAATTTCAAATGTTAAAGTAGCTGAAAAAATATTCAGTATTCGATATTCCGTGTTCGTTATTCGGCATTCCCCTTCTCTTCTCTGCGCCGGTACCATAGTCCCAGGCCTGCCAGTAAAATACTCCACTGCAGCAGGTTCGAGGCCCACGCGATGCGTCCACCCCAGATGTATGATGTTGGATTAAACTCCATCCGCAGGGTGTGTTCGCCGGCGGGCACGTTCATGCCGCGCAGCACGTAGTTGGTTTTATAGATTTCTGCAGGCTCGCCGTCGATGGTCAACTCCCATCCCTCGGGATAATAGATTTCGCTCAGTACGAGGTAGCCGGGCGTGCTGCGCTTAGTCGTCAGTTCGATGGAGCGCGCATCATAATGTGTTACCCGGACCGCGGCCGCCGTATCGGGCTGGATGTCGGTGGATGGATTCCCTTCCACAATAGCCGTTTCAGCAGGATTAAACTGCTGCACCGGCTGCATCGCATCTACGGCTTGCCGGGCTGTGGAGACGGTTTGAATCGAATCCACAAAAAAGGCTTTGGGCAGGGCGGTGTTATTTTCATATACGAAGCCGTCATTCCCGGAATACACCTGCGTCAGGTTGTCAAACGGGAGCTGCTGGGGGAATGTGATATACTTGACATTCAACATATTCAGGATCGGCATCGGCAGGGGAAGACGCATGGAGCCGGATTCATCGAGCAGAAACTGATCGATAAGATCCTGGTAGTAACTAAGCTTTGCCCCGGAATAGCCCCCGATAGTGGGATAAAAATAACTTTGAATCGAGTTGTTAAACGGGTTGTCACCTAACCGGAACACCCTGTAAGGCCACCCGTTGCCACTGTCCACATTTTGTTGCAGAAACTTGTCGAGGGGCCGCTGTTGTTGTTGAATGGCCCGCTCCGGATCCACCAGTTCACTGACCATGCTGTCCTCGTTTATGTAGCGATTGCCCACCGACAGGTAATCGTACGAGGCCACAATGACAAGAGCGAGAAGGAAATAGCCGGCACTGATTTTTCGCCTCATGAACCCGACAATCAATCCACTTACTACCAGCGCAATGACAAAATAGCGTATGGAGTCATTTTGAGCGATCTCCTTGCGCTGTGGTTTTAGCTGGGAATTCATGAAATTGTTAACGGCTTGCTGAACCTGGGGATCCGACGGCTGAACGTTGTTGCGCTGGGCGACCTGCCGGGCAAACTGTTGCCGTTCTCCCGGTTTTTCGAATGAGAGCAAGGCATTGCTTCCCAACGCGAAGACAACTCCAAGGACCAGGGCTATGCCCAGCGGAAGGAAAAGGGATTTAAGGTTTTGGGATTTCTGTTTTGCCTGCTCAAACAGGTACTCCAGGCCGAAAACACCAACCACGGAATAGCAGAATACCGTGACGATGAGCCACATCTCGGGCGTCCTGAATTTATTGAAGTAGGGCATGTAGTTGAAGAACACCCGGTTGAACGTTTCGAAGTGGCGACCGAGAGAAAATAGAAGCGTCAGGGTGCCTACCCCAAAAAACAGGTACTTCAACTTGTGTTTGGATCTCAGCAGCCCGATTAGGGCGAAAATAAATGCAACAGCGCCAAGGTAGTGTGGACCGCTGGTAACCGGTTTGGGTCCCCAGTACGCCTGGCTGGAGGCACCACCGAATATGCCGGGTATGACCAGGGTGAGCAATTCACTGATGCCTTGCGACCACTGGAATGCGTAGTTTAATCCAAGCCCACCGCCTCCTTCGGCAAGGGCAGAACCGCCCCGGGTGCTATAGGGCGAATATTCCAGGAATCGCCAGTATTGCTGGGCATTACCCGCAAACCCCAGCAGCCCGGCAAGAATGACCAGCCCGGTAGTGCCGAGCCACGATTTTAACTGCTGCTTTTTATAGGCCTGCCACGTATCGTAAACCCACCAAAAGCCGAGCAGGTAGAAGAAATAGTAGGTAACCTGGGGATGTCCCGCCCTGAATTCAAGGGTCAAGGCGATCGCAAAAAGAGCAAAGCTGAGCAGTTTTTTATCGCTGCGCGTCAAAAGCCAGTAGCCGATGAACATCCAGGGGACAAATACATAGGCGATAAACTTGGTGTTGTGGCCCGCACCGATAATTATGGGGATGTAAGTAGTAAAACTGATACAGACCGCCCCTATAAGAGAAGTCAACGGTCGCATGCCCATGAGAAAGAGGAGAAGATACCCCCCGCCGAGCAAAATCCAGAAATGGGCGACAGGATAGATGCTTCTGGTCGCAGTGCGAATCAACCGGTCGATATGGGGTACCGAGTTGTGAACTGAAATGCCGTAGGCGGGCATCCCCGAAAATACGTTCGTAGCCCAGAGCGGTTCCCGGTCATGAGTTTCTCGGTAGTCAATGATCGACTCGGCGCTTGCCCGCCACTGCTCGGTGTCATGACCCATGAATCGCTTGCCCCCGAGGGAGGCATCATCAAAAAGAATAAAGGGCAATACCAGGATGATCAGGAGCGCCACAAGGTGTTGCTTGCCCTCCGGAAGCGAAGATATGAAGTCGTCTTTATAAGAGGAGACCGCTGATTTTTTGGAGGCCATAGTTATTCGATAACCCTTGGAACCCTGAAATAGTCGGTGTCGGCATCGGGGGCATTTTTAAGAGCATCCTTGTGGTCGACCGGCTCTTTGGCCTCGTCTTCACGGAACCGGTATTCCAGATCGGTCACGTGTTCAAGCGGTTCAACATCGGTCGTGTCCACTTCCGCAAGCTCATCCATATAGCCGAGAATATCGTTCATATCTTCCTTGAGCCCTTCGGCCTCTTCGTCGGTTACCTGGAGCCGCGCCAAATGGGCTATATACTGGACATCATCTTTTGTTACGGACATGTGCTGGGTCTATAAGTTTCGAATTAAACAGGTTCAAAGTTAACAAAACAGTTTGCAGTGAACAATGATCAATTGGTTTTGAATAGCAATCGAAATTTTTACAGGAGCATGATTCGAATTTCACGATTTAGCCCTAAAACTTGAACGTATTTCGTACTCCGTATTGCGTATTACTCTGCTTGAATCTGGGAAAATGCTTTTCCAAATACGCAGTTCGAGATACATAAAAATGGCAACTATTCCCAATCATACAACGACCGTAGAACTAAGTCTCCGCGCAGGCTGTTTATTGCCAACTGATCCGTGTGGATACTTTAGGTAATAATTCTGATCTTGGCCTTTCAAAAATTATAAGTAATTTAATGATCCGAAAGAAAGTAAATATCGTAAACGACGCAGGACTGCACGCCCGCCCGGCGGCTTCGCTGGTTAAGCTGGCCAGCAAGTTTGACTCAGATTTTTTCATCCATATGCACGGCTACCGGGTGAACGGGAAAAGTATTCTGGGGGTGATGACTCTGGCTGCCGAAAAGGGTGCTGAATTGGAGATAGAAGTGGAGGGTCCTGACGAGGAGGAGGCAACCGAGGCGATCACGGAATTGATAGAAGATGGTTTTGGAGAAGAAATAACAGGTGATCAATGAACACCGATGTAGAACAATCTGCTTCAAGTGAATTTGTGTTGAAAGGCGTACCGGCTTCCAACGGAATTGCCATGGGCAAAGGGTATATCTACCGGAGGCCCAAACCAGTGATCAATACCGAAAAGATCAGTTCCGGCAGCACAGCCAGGCACCTGGAACTGTTTGATGAAGCCAAAAGAGTGATTGAAACGGAACTGGTCCGCCTCAAACGCAAGGAGGTGGATGAGATCTCCCTGCAGGTGATCGACGCCCAGATAGAGATGGTGAACGACCCCGAACTTGAGGAGCAGGTAAAGCAGCTGATTGAAAAACAGAATCGTTCGGTGGATTTCGCGGTCAAGCAGGTATTTGATTCTTACCTGGAGATGCTCAAAAAGAGCCAGAACCAGATCAGCCAGGAGCGGATCGTAGACCTGGAGGATGTCCGCGACCGGCTGATACAGGTGGCGACGAACTATTCCATAGATCTGGATATTGAACCGGGCAGTATCGTGGTTGCGGAGGATATCAGCCCCCGGGAGGTTATTCAGTTTTCTGACTACAATATCAGCGCGCTGGTTACGGATCACGGCGGGCAAACCTCTCACGCCAGTATACTGGCCCGTTCCATGGGGATTCCCTCCGTGGTGGGTACCAAGCGAACCTGTCAGCTGGTGGAATCCTCTTCCCAGATAATTGTGGACGGCAACGAAGGGATGGTCATCATAGATCCCGACCAGTGCCAGCTAGATGAGTATCGCGAAAAGATCAAACACCAGCAGGTTGAGGAGCAGAAACTCAGGCGTATCATTTCGGAACCTTCCGTAACCCGGGATGGAACTCCCTTTCAACTGCGGGCAAATATTGAGTTTGCCGAAGAGCTGCCCAACGTCCAAAAGTACAAGGCCGAGGGGGTGGGGCTGCTGCGGACCGAATCGATCTATATCCGCAAAGAACATTTTGAGAACCAGGAAAAGCAGACCGATTTTTATTCCGAGATCCTGCAAAAGGCCGGCTCCGCCCCGGTTACCATCCGCCTGTTTGACGCCGGCGGGGACAAGTTTTTCAGTATGAATGCGGATGAGCGAAACCCGTTCCTCGGATGGAGGGGAGTGCGGATGCTGCTGGACGAGCGCGATCTGCTGCGCGAGCAGCTCAGGGCGATTCTTACCGTGGCCGGCCGTTACCCGGGGCGGGTTAAGATTTTGGTGCCGATGGTATCGGTGATGGAAGAGGTGCTGGAGGTAAAGGAGGAGATATCCGCCATCCAGGAAGAGCTGCGGCAGGAGGGAGTGCCGGTAGACGACCGGGTGCAGGTCGGCATTATGGTGGAGGTTCCCAGCGTGGCGGTCAAGGCGGAGGCTTTTGCCAAAGAGGTCGATTTTTTCAGCGTGGGAACCAACGATCTGACGCAGTATACGCTGGCGGTGGATCGGGGAAATGAATTGATATCAGAACTGTACCAGGAGATCCATCCCGCCATCATGTCACTGATTCATGACTGCGTAGTGGCAGCTGAAAACGAGCAGATCGATATTGCGGTCTGCGGCGAAATCGCCTCTTATCCCAAGGCGGCTCTTTGCCTGGTAGGCATGGGAATTACCGAATTGAGTATGTCTCCTGTATCAATTCCCAAGGTGAAAACACTGCTGAAAAAATATTCTGTCGCTGAAATGAAAGAGCTGGCCGACAAGGTGCTTTCATCTTCAACGACTGCCGAAGTGAATAGCATATTGACGAATCTTTAGACACGCTGATTCCATGGAGTTGACAAAATCAACAATCGAGGATATTGATACTCAGCAAATGTGGGACCTGCTGGTGGATTTTCCCAATCAGTGGAATGAAGCGGTTGAAACAACGGAGCAGCTGGAGATATCACTGGACCCGAAAAAAATAAAAACGATCTGCATTGCGGGTATGGGGGGATCTGCCATTGCGGGCGACCTGATTCAGGCCTATACCAAAGATACAGCTCCTGTACCGGTTGAGGTCGTAAAAGGATATGAAGTACCCCACTGGGTCAACAAGGAGACCCTGATGGTGGCTTCCAGCTTTTCGGGCGATACCGAGGAAACGCTGGCGGCTCTCCGGCAGGCTCGTAAAAAAGGGGCCACCCCTGTTGCCATTACGGCCGGCGGTGAACTTATGCTCAGGGCTACGCGCGACCATTTTGACTATTTCAAGATACCGAGCGACATACGGGCCCGGGCGGCCGTCGGCTACAGCTTTATCATCTTGTTCAGAATTTTTCAAAAACTTGGGTTCCTGAATGAAGGACGGGAAGCGCTCAGTGAGACCAGGCAGTTCCTGGAAAACCAGGTTGAGCTCCTCTCGAACCACCGTGACAATGAAGCGTTGACACTCGCCCGGGATCTGGCTGAGACACTCCCGGTCGTGTATACCAACAACAACTTTATGAAAGCGGTGGGAATGCGCTGGTGCACGCAGTTCGAGGAAAATTCCAAGACGCTGGCGTATCGCAACGAGTTCCCGGAGATGACACACACCGAAATTGTGGGCTGGGAACGGGTAGCCCACCTCACCGGCCGGCTTTCGATTCTCTTTCTTATGGATCGCGAAGATGGCGACCGCATTGAACAACGGATGAATATCACCCGGGAACTGATTGAGGATCAGGCCGACTCGATTATTATACTGAAAACGCGGGGGGAAAGCCGGCTGACGCGCATGTTTTCGCTCATACAGCTGGCAGACTGGACCAGCTTTTATCTTGCCGTCATAAATGGAGTGGATCCAAGCCCGGTGGCGAAAATCGATCTTTTTAAGAGCAAACTGGCTGAAAGCCCGGATTTGGGGAGTGGAAATTGATTTGCAACCGGTTTTCTTTTGAGTAATGCGGGATTCGTAAGTAACTGCCATTTTAAGCGTGCAGCAACGGATTGTGAAATTATCCTTGACACAGCTCTCAGAAACAAGCAGCCTCTGACAACTGACAACTGACAACTGACAACTGACAAGCCAGGAAAATTTGTTTGATGTAGATCAATTTAAAAAGGCTCTCAACACGCGGTGGGTTGGGCATGAGCTGCAGTATTTTGAGAGGCTTGATTCCACCAACTCGTATTTGAGAAGCGTGAGTGGTGAGGAGATCAGCCACGGTATGGTTTGTCTGGCCGATAACCAGTTAAAAGGGCGGGGGCAGTATGAACGGAACTGGGAATCATCCCCCGGAGAAAATTTGACATTTACCATCGCATTTAAGCCTGGTCGTGCCGAGCGGCTGCACGTATTGACACTGGCCTGTGCATACGCTGCCACGGCTCTGATAGAGCATAATACCCCGCAAAAAGCCTCCATCAAGTGGCCGAATGATGTGCTGATCGGAAATCGGAAGATAGCAGGTGTGCTCACCGAAACAGTATTCAGCGGAAACAGTCTGGACCGGGTACTCGTGGGCATCGGTTTCAATGTAAACCAGGACCTGTTCAGGGATGATTTAAAGGAGCACGCAACCTCTCTAAAACTCGAAAACGGCACTTCGTTTAGCCGGGAGCTACTGCTGGCGGAATTCATCGGATTGATAGAACACTGCTACACCCGCTGGCACCAAAATGATACCGACCTGTTGCGGTCGGTGAACCAGAAATTGATTGGCTACGGCGAATGGATTCGATTGTCGATTGACGGGCATACCCGCTCCGACAGGTACAAGTTGCTGGGAATCAATGAAAAGGGGCGGTTAACTGTAATCAACCACGAGGCCGAGGTAAAAACCTTTTCCTATGAACAGATCCGGCTTATCACTGATTGAAGAACGCGTCAGGCGGCACCTGGAACACTATTTCCCCCAAACGGGGTCTCCTGTCTTTGTTATCGGGGTGAGCGGCGGGCCCGACTCGATGGCCCTGTTGCATATTTTTAAGCAGCTGGAGGTTGAAGCGGTGGTTGCACATGTAAATTACCAGAAAAGGGGAAGCGAGTCAGATAAAGATCAGCAGCTGGTTGAGGAAACAGCACGGGAATGGAATTATCGCTGCCACAGGCAGCAGCTCGATGCCAGGGGAGCCGGGGAGAGCAATTTCCAGCAGTGGGCCCGGGATCAGCGCTACCAGTTTTTTCGAGACCTGCAGCATGAGCATAATGCGGATGCCATAGCGGTTGCTCACCACCAGGACGATCAGGTTGAAACGGTACTGCAAAAATTATTTCGGGGAGCTGGTCTGGAGTCATGGAGTGCCATGAGTGTGTGGGATCCTCCCCTGTTTAGGCCTCTTGTTGATAGCTCACGGCGGGAAATTATGAATTATGTGGAAACGCATGGCGTGCCCTGGCGGACCGACCGGAGTAACCTGGAGTCAGAATTTGCGAGAAATCTGCTTCGGAATGAGTGGCTGGACAAGCTGGATGAATTTTTCCCGGGCTGGAAGCAAAATGTGCTGAGGCTGCCGGAACGGGCGGCCCTGTTTTCACAGGCGCTTCGTTATATCGCCGGCCGCTTGACAGACAACCGCAACCGGATTGATATGGTTGCGTTCCGGAATTTGGAACCCGGCTTGCAGAAGGCGCTGGTGCTGCACCTGCTCAAACAGAGCGATCCCGGTATAGAGATTACAAGTGGGGCACTCCGGCAGGTGGAGAAGCTGTCCGATCTGCAAACGGGCAAATCGATTCAGCTAACCGAACACTACTCACTGCTGAATGATCGTGAATGGCTCAAAATTGTGTATGAGCAATCCGAATCGCTGAATTTGATCGAGCTCGATGAGGAGACCCTGAGGCAGCAGCCGTTCATCTTTGATGATCTGGTATTTGCCATCGAGCCGTTTGTGGACCCTTCCTTTGAAACGGCCCTGTACCTGGACCTGCAGAAATTGCACTGGCCGCTGGTGCTGCGCAGCTGGAAAGCGGGGGACGCTTTCCAGCCTTTTGGCATGGTTGGACACCAAAAAATATCGGACCACCTGACCAACCGGAAAATCAGTGCCGCTGAAAAGGGAAAAGCCCTTGTCCTGAAAACTTTTGAAGATACAATCTGTGCGGTTATCTTTCCGCCGATTGAAAAAATGAATCCCCCGGGCACTATTTCCGAGCTGGTCAAATGCGAGGAGGATACCGCCGAGTGCCTGGTAATACGGTGGAAACAGTAGCAGACCGATGTCATTATACAAACCCCAAACTGTAAATTGCAACGGCGAAACGTTCAAAGTGTATCTGTCAGAAGAGAAGATCAGAACACGGGTTGCCGATTTGGCTAAACAGTTAAACCGGGATTATTCCGGTAAAAAGCCGATTTTTATCGGGGTGCTGAACGGGGCGTTTATTTTTTTATCCGATCTTCTGCGCCATATCAGCATCCCGTCAGAGGTAGATTTTTTGAAGTTGAGCAGCTACGGGGATGAAAAAGTATCGTCCGGAGAGGTAAGAGATCTCAAAGACATTGATGCCAATATCGAAGATCGCCACGTCCTGCTGGTGGAGGATATCGTAGATACCGGTCTTTCGATGAAGTACATGGTGGAGAAACTGGAGCAAAAGAATCCGGCCTCCATCGCCACAGTTACGCTGCTGTACAAGCCGGAGGCCACCCGCCACGATATACCGCTGGATTACGTGGGATTCAGGATACCGTCGCTCTTTGTTTTGGGATATGGCCTTGATTACGCCCAGGAGGGCCGGAACCTGGCCCAGATTTATATTCTCGATGAAGGTGAATCCCGATCCGATCACACCTGAACCGTTGAGGCCGGGAGCACTGCCGGGTATTCTGGAAGACAGGGATCTTTGCAGAACCTGCTATTGTGTTGGGAGGTGGTTTTAATTGATCTTTTAAACAGCGGTCCAACTTCCCCGGAACGAGGAATTGAAGGTTTTGCAAAGTCCATAAGTATTGACTACTCGAATGGGAGATCAAGATGATTTTCGTTCGTATACAATCGATCTTCGGCAGGATAAACGGCTGAATGTCGTGTGAAAAGCGAAAATTGAATTTGGTATTGATATGAAAAGAAGAGGCCCGTATATTTGGGACTTCCTTGGAGAGGTGGCTGAGCGGTCGAAAGCGCTCCCCTGCTAAGGGAGTATACCCTAAACAGGGTATCGAGGGTTCGAATCCCTCCCTCTCCGCTTTTGGTTTTCGAATTTCAGAACAGGGAATACTGAATGTAGAACCGTTCATTCGCAATTCGAGATTCCTTGTTCAATATTCAACATCCACCTCTTCCCTTAATTTTTTCCATTCCCGACCATTCATCCACTCACTCAATCACTCAATCACTCAATCACTCAATCATCCAACGCCCCGTGCAGCGTAACGACCAGTTTACGGCTGCCACCCCTGTTTCGGTGTTCACAGAGATAAATTCCCTGCCAGGTACCCAGGTTTAGTTTGCCATTCGTTATCGGGATGCTCACCGAGGAGCCCAACAGTGAACTTTTGATGTGCGAAGTCATGTCATCCGGCCCCTCCAGGGTGTGCTCGTACAATGAGGTGTCTTCCGGGACCATGCGTTTGAAATGGGTGTGAAAATCGCGGCGGACCGAGGGATCGGCGTTTTCGTTGATAGTCAGGCTGGCGCTGGTATGCTGTATGAAAATATGGGCAATGCCGGTGCTGATCTGTTTGATCTCCGGAATATTGCGGAGTATTTCATCAGTAATGATGTGATATCCTCTTGATTTGGGAGAAAGACTGATTTGTGTTTGATGCCACATAATTTACAGAGTAGAAATTGAGATCAAGAAATCCAGTGAAATTGAGCTGCAAGGGATTCGGTATTTAGCCAAACAGTCCCTGGATGGCACCCCCGTCGTGGCTGATGGTTTGCCCTGTTACATAGGAGGCGTGTGGCGAAAGTAGCCAGCCCGCCAGCGAAGCGATCTCTTCCGGTTTCCCGAATCGCCCGACCGGGACTCCGGCTTCCATCTCGCTGCGGACCTCCTCGAGCGATTTGCCGCTGTCGTCGCTTCTCTTTTTAATAACGCGATTTATAGCCGGGGTGTCATGGGCCCCGGGCGCCAGCACATTGACGGTGATACCGTCTCCGGCCACTTCCTGGGAGAGCGATTTCGCGAAACCGACTACCGCCGCCCGGTACGAATTGCTCAGTACGAGAGAGGGAATCGGTTGTTTGACAGATTTGCTTTCCACGAACAAAATCCTGCCGTATTCGTGGGCGGTAAAATAACTCACCAGTCGCAGTACCAGCTCAATCTTCCAGCGCATCACCGATTCGTACGCCTTGTCCCAATCGTACATCGCCGTCTCCAGCGGTGTCAACGCCGGCGGTCCTCCCGAATTTATGACGGCCCCATGGAGCCCGGAATTGCCGATGGCCGACTCAATTTTGTTGTGCGTCTCCTCCTCGGTGAGGTCGCCCGCTACCGTGATGGCGGCCTCGCCATACTGCTCCTCCAGCTCTTTAAGTTTCTGCTCGCGACGGGCTACGACGATGACCGATGCTCCCTCATCCAACAGGAGCTCCGCAATTGCACGTCCGAAGCCGCTGCTTGCCCCGCACACCAAGAATCGATGATCATTTATCTTCAGGTCCATAGTATGTTTTTGAATAAAGATTAGTTGGTATCTGTTAGCGAACGCTGCCATTTCTCTTGTTTGCTCACGCAAGTGGTACGGCCAGCTGAAAAGGCTGTAAATTGCGTTTTGCAATACTCTACCTCCTTGCCGGGCAACCACGGTTGTACTACACGCGGCAAACGAGCAGAGGCAGGGGTAAAAGCTCTCGTAAAAAGTCACTCTTATTGACTCCAAATTCAAGAGATGATTTTGGCGCAGAGAGAAAACAAAAATGGGAAAGCGGGAACCGGTCTGCCTTGGTGCAGTAGAAATACACATCCAAGGCAGCTTCGTATTGAATTTTCAACAGTTGTGTGAGGGGTTATTCATTTAAAGAGGCCTTTGCAGAAGCGGATACTTAGCCCGTATTTCTCACAAATATTTATGTTGTTATGCCATAAGCCACTATACAACAAGGAGTTCGGTCTATTAAAATAAAACTTAAAGAGAGTTGATCTCCAACAAACTGTATGTTGCCGGGTTGAGAAAGGAAAAAGCTACAAAGGGAAATCGAAGGCGCCTGGCCCGGCGAAGTTATGGGTCGAGATATTTATTAACCACGGCTGTATGATCCGTAATATTAAGTAGCATCGACCCGATTCTGTATCGTTGTGTGCTGTTAAAAATCTTAAATAATAGAATATTTGTTTGACATCTTACGCTTTATGCTAATATTAAGTTTTTCAAGAACTTAATATTCATTTTGTTCTTAACATCAACGGATTTAATTGACCGATTGCCAACACTACTTGTCCATTAAATTCATCAATCAACATAATTAAGTTAAGTAGAGAAGGAGAATCTGAATGAGTTCAACAAAAATATCCGTATTCAAAGTAAAACCGTACAAGTATTTACAATTTTCTGTTTTGTCCGTACTGCTCTTGGGATTGGTCTCGTTGCCCTCTCAGGCACAGGATTTGGATGTGCCCTATGTTCCCACTCCTCAGCCAGTTGTCGATAAAATGCTGGAAGTTACCGATGTGGAAGAAGGGGATTATGTTATTGATCTCGGTTCCGGTGATGGTCGTATCGTGGTAACCGCCGCCAGGCGCGGTGCAGTGGGACATGGAATTGATCTGGATCCCCAGAGAATTAAAGAAGCACGGGCAAATGCGGAAAAGAATGCCGTAGAGGACCGTGTCGTATTTATCAACGGCGATATTTTTGAAGCGGACATCAGCCAGGCATCCGTTATCACTATGTACTTGTTGACCAGCGTGAATCGCAAACTGCGTCCTGAACTTTTTGAGCAGCTGCGTCCGGGGACGCGCGTGGTATCCCACAGTTTTGACATGGGCGACTGGGAGCCGGACAGCACCTTGAGGGTGGAAAGCTCGACCGGGAGAAATCACACGGTCTATTACTGGGTTATGCCGGCCCAGGTTGGCGGAAACTGGAGCTGGAATGTAGAAGGTGATTCGTTCGACCTGTCGGTGGAGCAACAGTATCAAAAGATTGATGTCGCCCTGGAGTCGAACGGTCGCGAACTGGCGACAGATCATGCCGTGGTAAAAGGGGAGCGAGTAAGTTTTACGGCGGACATGGGAGACCGGCACTATGTCTACAGCGGTCGCGTTGAAGATGGTGTGATAAATGGAACCGTGCAGATCCACGACGGGGAAAATGACCGCGTGCTGCACTGGTCTGCCTCTAAAAACTAGAATTTTGACAGGTCGGCGGTTATTGGTTGTCAGCGGGTATTCTACCCCCTTGGTTGGGGTAGTTGTTGCGGATCCGTAAAAACCTGGCGAAGTGGTCTTCATTCTATCAGGCATGAAGACCGCCTCCCGCTGCTTATGCATATTGATTTATCGTTTCGAGCGTTGGAAAGTGCTATTGCTTTTCCGGTCCGACAGTGGCAGTTGGCGGTCTGATCAGGTTTGCATATCTGCGAATCCGGTAACCAGTAATCAATTGATAAATGCTGCTCTACGACCGTAATATCTTATTTATATGAACCGAATTACAAAGGGTAATGGTACGCCCCAACCTGTGTTTTCAAACCTGAATGCCGTTGCCGTGCTCGTGGGAATTGTCATCGGCATCGGCATTTTTCGTCTTCCGCCACTGGTAGCCTCCAACGCCGGAAGTGGATTTGAATTCCTGGCGTTTTGGGTGGCCGGAGGCCTCATTTCGTTGATTGGTGCGCTCTGCTATGCGGAACTGGCAACCGCTTATCCCGATGCCGGAGGTGAGTATCATTTCCTGAGCAAGGCGTACGGTTCTTCGCTCGGTTTTCTCTTCTCCTGGGGGCGGATGACCGTGATCCAGACCGGTTCCATAGCACTTGCCGCATTTATTCTCGGCGATTATGCCACGACTATCTATTCCCTGGGACCGTACAGTTCCGCAATTTACGCCTCCATTACGGTTTTTGGGCTTACGGCGCTGAATCTCCTGGGCACCAATCCAGCCAAGAAAACGCAAAACCTGGTAACTTCCACCATCGTTATCATTCTCTTGCTGGCAGCTTTTTTAGGAATTACTGGAGGAGGCCACGCCGACGCAGGCGCTGCCGGTAGTCCAGGCACAGGGTCGGGGGGCTCCGTCGGGGCTGCAATGATTTTTGTGCTCTTAACTTATGGTGGATGGAATGAAGCCTCGTACCTGTCGGGTGAAATAAAGGATGTAAAGAAAAATATGATCCGGGTGCTGGCGATAGGCATCGGGGTGATAACCCTGATCTACGTTTCGGTCAATTACGCCTACCTGCAAGTACTGGGTCTGGAGGGACTGCAAAATGCGGATGCCGTCGGGGCCGACCTGATGGGAACAATTCTCGGATCGGGCGGGGCACTACTGCTATCATTTATCGTCATCATATCAGCGCTTTCCACCGCCAATGCTACCATCATTACCGGGGCGCGTACAAACTACGCCCTGGGGCGCGATTTTTCCTTCCTGAACTACCTGGGAGTCTGGAACTCGACAAAAAATACGCCGGCAAATGCGTTGCTGGTTCAGGGCGCTATCGCGCTGTTGCTGGTGGTACTTGGCGCGGTCACCGAAGACAGCGTCTCCACGATGGTGGACTATACGGCTCCCGTGTTCTGGTTTTTCCTGATGCTCACGGGAATCTCACTATTTATATTTCGATTTAAGAACGGCGAGAAGGATCTGGAATATCGAGTACCGTTTTATCCTGTTACGCCCATCCTGTTTATACTTACCTGTCTCTATATGCTGTATTCAAGTGTTACGTTCACGGGTATCGGAGCGCTGTTTGGTATCGGCATTCTGCTGATTGGCATCCCGGTACTGCTGATTGGCCGGAGATAAGAGCAGGTGCAGCTAGCCCGTCTTTCTCACGATAATGCATGCAAAAATCAGGTGCCCTGATGGCAGGCAGTGTCTTACATCATATATTACCGACCTATTTTTGACAGGGTGTAAAGCGCGGCCATTTTCCCTTTGCCTTGCTGAAGAACAAATTTCTTGGCGAGGTCCAGGCTAGTGCAGTTATTGGTTGTCCCTGACCGTTCAACCCGCTCCGGGATCCTGCAGGTAACGCCGGCTAAAATTAATACGGCTTTTGCAATGAATTCAGCAAATAAAACCTTATTTTGCGGGTCTTTTGAATTTTGCAATTAACCAATCGCTGTGCCGTCTCGGTGGCACAGCGATTGTATCTAAAGCCACAACATCTATTTATTTATGTCTAAGGATATCAGGAATATAGCTATCATTGCTCACGTAGATCACGGTAAAACTACGCTCGTGGATCAGATGCTGAAGCAAAGCGGGACCTTTCGCGAGAACCAGCAGGTGCAGGAGCGGGTAATGGACTCCGGCGACCTGGAGCGCGAAAAGGGGATCACTATCAGCTCCAAGAATACGGCAATAAAATGGAAGGATACGAAAATCAACATCGTCGATACTCCCGGCCATGCTGATTTCGGGGGGGAAGTGGAACGGATTATGAAAATGGTCAACGGCGTGATACTACTGGTGGATGCCGCCGAGGGACCACTTCCGCAAACGAAATTTGTACTGCGGAAATCTCTTGACCTGGGATACCGCCCCATTGTGGTGATCAACAAGATCGACCGGAAAGACGCGCGGCCCGACCACGTGCTCAACGAGATTTTTGACCTGTTCGTGATGCTTGATGCAGACAACGAGCAGCTCGATTTCCCCATTCTTTATGCGGAAGGGATCAACGGTATTGCCCGCCACGAGCTGGAGGATGAGAATGAAGATCTCGTTCCGCTTTTTGATACCATTATCGAGCATGTGCCGCCACCCGAACGGGAAGTGAACGCCCCGTTCAAGATGCTGGTCAGCGCTATTGACTGGAACGACTACGTGGGACGAATTGCCATTGGCCGGGTCGAACAGGGCACGATTGAGCAGAACCAGGAGATCGCCCTTGTCGACCGGAAGGGCGAACTGAAAGAGAAAGCCAAGGCTACGAAGCTGTTTACATTTGCCGGGCTGGGCCGGGAGCCGGTGGAGCAGGCGGCATCCGGCGATATTTTTGCCCTGGCGGGATATGAGAAAGTGAATATCGGCGATACGCTCACCGATGCGGAAGAGATGACCCCGATTGAATATTACGACATCGATCAGCCGACGATGGCGATGTACTTCCGGGTAAATGATTCCCCGCTTTCCGGACGAGAAGGCGAATATGTCACCTCGAACCAGCTGAAAGACCGCCTGATGCGTGAAATCCGTACCAACGTGGCGATCAAGGTCGATCAGACGGACAATCCCGATGTATACAAAGTGTCGGGCCGGGGCGAACTGCAGCTGGCAATACTCACCGAAACGATGCGGCGCGAAGGGTATGAGTTTGCCGTTTCCCGACCGGAGGTGCTCTATAAAGAGATTGACGGGCAGGTCCACGAACCGTTTGAAGAAGTGGTGGTGGATGTGCACCAGGACTACAGCAACCGCGTGATCGACAACCTTCAGCAGCGCAAAGGAATTATGACCTCCATGACGCAGGAGGGCGACAACAACCGCCTTATCTTCAAGGTGCCTTCCCGTGGATTGATCGGCTTCCGGGGTGAGATGCTGACGGAAACCCGCGGCACCGGTATCATGCACCAGCAGTTTGATGCCTATGAACCGTATGCGGGCGAAATTCCGGGACGCAACCAGGGAGCGCTTATCGCACTTGAAAAAGGGGAAGTGACCAGCTATGCCCTCGAGGGACTGAAAGATCGAGGTACTTTTTTCGTGGAGCCGGGCGACCCTGTGTATATGGGGCAGGTCGTGGGCGCCAACAAGCGCAGTGACGACCTGGTGGTGAATGTGGCCAAAAAGAAAAACCTGACCAACCACCGCGCCACGCAATCGGCTGATGCGGTCAAGATCGATCCGGCGAAAAAGATGAGCCTTGAGCAGCATATCGAGTTTATTGCCAAGGATGAGCTCCTGGAGGTCACACCCAAAAATCTGCGCATCCGCAAAATGTACCTCGATCACAACGAACGCAAGCGGGCGGAGAAGAAAAAGGAGCTGGTATAGATGATGGCCGATACCCGCAAATGGATCGGCTTCGACATTCGTTAATCCTGCCCGTAGAATATGAGCTTGACCGAGGGGTTGGGGTGCAGCTCTACGGCCGGGGCCGGCAGATACACGCTGTTAAACAGGTCGCCAAGCAGCCGGCCGAATTTTGTTTTCTGCGGAAAAATCTGCGTGAAATCCAGGTTCAGGCTTAGGTGATATGATACGTAAGCGGGATCGGCGTTCGTTTTCCAGTTGTTCAGTGAAACACCGGCGGTGGGCACCAAAAAACGGGGCCAGTAGGGCTGTATTTTTTCAGGCAGCAGATCCCATATGCGCATGCTCACCCAGTAGCTCTGGCTGTTATAGTCGGTAAACGCCTTGTTTTCGTAGGCAGACTGTGTACTGGCGGTTCGCCCGGAGGGGTAATAGAACCATCTTATATTGAAGCGCCTCAGAAAGGTGCTGTTTTCCCGCGCATAAAACCAGCTCACCCCCAGTATATTGCCCAGCTGGTCGTATCGGTCAAAGCCAAGAGATGACGTTCGGCCATCCAAAATCTCCACCAGTGTTTGTGCAGAAAGCGCGATACCTGATCCCAGCAACGCCGACCGGGCGCGACCGATGTCGGAAAAATCGTACAGGCGGGAAGTGATCAGCGCCTGGGAACTTGCAGCGTAGAAATGCCCCAATTTGTCAAACCCTTTGGCATACAACTGTTCATTAAAATGAAAGGGTACCGTGGGCCGATTACTCCAGCGCTCTCGTGCATACAGGTAAAGCCCGGTATATGAACCGGCCAGGGTGGCTGTAACTGCGGAAAAGATAGCCCAGTTTACAGGTGTCGCTTCCTCTTGTTGAAATATGGGACCGATATTCCGTGTCATCTGGTTGCCGGATGGCATTATCCCACGCTCTGTTGAAATGCCCGGAACGACAGCAGTAAGACCAAGCCGGCTTGCACCAAACGGCTGCTCCTGTTGATTCAGCTGGTACATATTCTCATATTGATCGCCTGCGAGCAGATCCAATCCGTCCTGGGCTTTACCCTGCAGGAGGCCGAGTTGAAGCAGGAACAGCAGCATTATGAATTGGACCGTTTTTTGAGTAATAAAACAGATTACATACTCACGTGCCATTTTGGGGGCAAGCTTGCCAACTGTTTCGGGAAATGAAGGTACGCTATGCAGATGAAACGTTTTACAGGGCACTTAATTACACCTCGCAACTGCTATTATACTTTCCCATTGCTCAATTATCTCATCCGGAGTAACAGGATGTGTAAATGAAATCGAAATTTCATATATGTACGGATAAAATATTGATAATAATGTATTTATTCCTGTTTTAATATGGTTTTGTAAGAAGGAGAAATATGGTAAAAAAAGAAATCGAATTCACGGATTCTGTGAGCAGGAAAAGTGCTGCCGGGCGACTGGCCGAGTTACTTGACCGAAAATTTAAATTTCCGGGAACAGATATTCGCTTTGGTATCGATGCAGTTATCGGGTTGTTGCCGGGACTTGGCGACTGGATCGGTGGGGTTTTGTCGCTGTATTTCCCCATTCACGCGGCACTGATCGGGGGCAGGGTATCCATCCTGGCACGTATGTTTTTAAATATTTTGGTCGATATGTTGATAGGAACAGTTCCCATAATTGGCGAACTGTTTGACGTGGCTTGGAAAGCGAACATACGTAATGCCAGGCTATTGGATGAGCTGGAAAAGAACCCCTCAGAATTGGCCACCGAGAGCAAGTGGCTGATTTGGGCAATCGTGGTATTGTTCACCTTTATGATTGTGGCTTTCCTCTGGCTAATTGGCTGGGTGCTCGCAGAACTCGTAGGCCTGTTACTTTAACCTGCTTGTCGAAATAGGTATGATGACAGGATAGACTGTATTCACCGTGTAGATAGCCTGCCTGAACTGGTATCCTCTGTGTAATTAATTCCAGCCAGCCGCGCACACGTGATGTTGAAAAAAGAAGAGGAAAACGCTGGGGCGTACCTGTATCTATTTCCATTTTCTAATCTATTGAGGGTCTGAGGCGTTGAGCGGGCGATTTCAGGGGCTGAGAAAAAAATAAATTCGGGTGAGTACTTTTCTCTATGAACTGCTCTATGGTATCTGATAATGATAATAACCAAAAAAACGGGTCTTGAAAGACGATAACTACTCAGTACAGCAGTTGGTGAATGATCCCTCATTTGTTGAGTGGGCACTGGGGAATTCGGCGGGTGAAAAAGCCGATTACTGGAACCGGTGGATACAACAAAGTGAACAAAACCGGAAAAAAGCACTCCGGGCACAAAAGGAAATTACGGGACTCAGGTTTACCCATCCACGGGTGCCTGATATCAGGGAAGAGTGGAGCAGGGTTCGGCAAGATATTACAGGTGAAGAACGCGGCACGGCTGCCACTATAGCGCGGCAGGCAAAACAGAAAAGAACCCGCGTGGTGAGCTATCTATTTAAAGCTGCGGCCATGTTGCTGGTGGGCGCTTTTGCCGGCCTTGCAATCTATACCTATCAGGAGCCGCAATCGGCTCAAAAGCAAGTTGCGATACAGACCATCGAAACCGGATTTGAAGAGAAAAAGACGTTAACCCTCTCGGACGGTTCAAGCATTGTACTGGCCGCCGGATCCCAGCTTTCTTACAAGAGCAACTGGCTGGATCAGCCGGTGAAGCGTGTGAGCCTTGAGGGAGAGGCGTATTTTTCAATTTCCGGGCAGGAAACCCGGGATAAGCCGAAATTTGTGGTCGAAACGGAAGATGGCTCGGCCTCGGTTTTTGGCACTCGTTTCACGGTGGATACCTACGGCGAGGGAACCCGGGTGGTGCTGGAAGAGGGGGAAGTTCACATTGATGTTGCCAATACGCCGGAATCGGAACAGTCCGGGATCACCATAAAGCCGGGAGAGATGGCCAGGTTCAACAGTTCCCAGCCCCAAATACGCCTCGAGCAGGTTAATCCGGCCGTGTATACCTCGTGGACGACCAACGAGCTCTATTTTGATGAAACCCCGTTCTCGGTCTTGGTGGAGCGAATCAGGCGAACCTACGGAAAAGAAGTTATTGTAAAAGACAAGGAATTGCTGGACAAGAAGCTTTCCGGATCAATCGATTTCAGAAGCCTCGACGGGTTGATAAACGCCGTTTCGGAGGTCATGGAAGTTGAAATTTATAAAACAGAACAAACCGTAACCATAGAATCAAATCAACAATAACCAGGGACCAATTATGAATATGATACCTTACAAATGGACAGGGATTGTGAGTCTGATGGTCTTGTTGCTTGCTGTGGCGTTGCCGGCAGAAGCACAGGATTCAAAGGATGTGTATGTGAGTTCGTCGGATATTAATGCCGCCACGGTAAAAACGTTTCAGCAGGGAACCAGCCTTCACGCCGTGCTTTCGGAAATTGAAGAGCGGTATGAGGTCAAATTTTTCTACAGGAGCGAGCTGATGGCGGATAAAACCCTGACAGAGCAGCAGATCCTCTATTTTGAAAAGGATCTGTTCAGCCTGTTGGACAGTCTGCTTCCCGGTTTTGGTTTTACCTACAAGGTGTTAACCCATCGAACACTGGGTATTCTGCCTGCGAAGCCGGTACCAAGCGAAAAAATTAACCTGGAGGTTGTGAGTGGTACGGTCGCCGATGCCAACACCGGAGAGACTCTGCCGGGTGTCAATGTATTGGTCAAGGGTACGACCACCGGAGCATCGACAGACAGCGAGGGTCGTTTTGAGCTTGGCGTTCCCTCTCTCCAGGATACGCTGGTGGTGTCCTTCATCGGGTATCAGACAGCGGAAGTGCCGATAGGCGGGCGTACGGAAATGGAAATCGCGTTGCAGCCCCAGGCTATTGAAGGTGAAGAGCTGGTCGTCACCGGTTACGGAATTCAAAAGAAGTCGGATGTGACCGGATCCATCGGGATGGTCTCCGAAGAGGACCTGCAGGAACAGCCCACGTTTAATGCCCTTCAGGGATTGCGGGGCAAGGTCGCCGGAGTCAACATTTTTACCAACTCTGGAGCCCCCACGGGTAGCAACAGGGTTGTTATACGGGGTACCGGTTCGATAAATGCCGGTATTGAACCGTTGTATGTTGTGGATGGTGTTGTAATGCAGGACGGCATCGAGTATATGAATCCAAACAATATTGAGAGTATTGAGGTACTGAAAGATGCCTCCGCAACCGCCATTTACGGTTCCCGCGGTGCAAATGGGGTGATACTGGTTACCACGAAACGTGGGGATACCCAGTCGGACGAGGTCTCCGTAAGCTATGACGGAACATTCAGCATGGGCCACATGCTCGGGCGCATGGACGCCATGAATGCCGAAGAGTTTATGGAAGTGCAGCGGACCGGCTACGAAAACGCCCCGCTTTTTGATGATTATGCACCGGGAGAGGAGCCTGAACTGGATCTTTCGCCCGATATCGGGACCTTGTTTGACGAGCAGGGCAACCCAATTTACGATACCGACTGGCAGGAAGAGGTGACCCGAACGGCCCTTTCCCACGACCATCAGATCGGTATCCAGTCTGGTGGAGAAAACTCCTCATTTGGCGGATTCCTGAACTATACCAACAACGAGGGAATTATCCTGAATTCATGGATGCGCCGGGCCAGTGCGAAAATTGTGTATGATGCCAATCCCACCGACTGGCTGACGCTCGGCACCAACCTTACAGTGACCCGCACCTGGGAAAACAATATTGAAGAAGGCGGCGGCGGGCAGGAGATACGCCGTACGATGATCGAGTTTGCTCCGATCCTTCCGGTACGGATGCCGGATGGCGACTGGAGCCACTTTAGCGACGTACGAAGCCTCACGCTGGAGGGGCAGCCCAATCCCGTGCACCGCGCACTGGAAGAGGATCGGCTGCGAGACCGTGTAAATCTTTTTGGCAATACGTTTGCCGAATTTCAGATTACGCCCAACCTGGAGTTCAGAACACAGTTCGGAATCGACAACACCAACTTTGAGGCACGCGATTACGATCCTACGGATCTCTATTCTCCGGAAACATCGGTTGGGAATGCCAGCATGTCGAACAGCGAAACCACCTATTGGCAGAACGAAAACTACCTGACCTACCTGCTGGACCAGGGGCCCCACAGCGTAAACGCGGTACTGGGTGCCAGCTGGCAGCAGACCACCTACCGGAGCAACTCGTTCGGGGTGCGCAACTTCCCGAATGACCTTTACAGGACGAACAACGTGGATGCAGCCACGGAGGTAGAGGGCATTCCGGCATCTGACGCCTGGGAATGGACGATGAACTCCTTTTTTGCCCGTGGCAGTTATACCTATGACAGTCGATACAGCGCAACGTTTACCAGCAGGATGGACGGCTCTTCCCGTTTTGGAGAAAACAACAAGTACGGCTTTTTCCCTTCGCTGGGCCTGGGATGGACCGCCTCCAACGAGGAGTTTATGTCGGATGTGGACTTTATCAACCACCTGAAAATCCGCGGTTCCTGGGGTAAAACGGGGAATACCGAGATCGGGGTGTACCAATCACTCTCCACGATAAGTTCCGGGACCGTACTGCTCGGCAACCAGCGCCAAACATCCAGCACGCTGCAGCGGATGGCAAATCCGGACCTGGAATGGGAGAAAACGACCCAGTACAACATCGGTCTCGAGATGGATGTATTGCAGAATGCCATTACGTTTGAAGCCGACTACTACTACAAGGACACCGAAGACCTGTTGCTGAATCGCCCGATTCCGTCAACTACCGGTTTCGACGTGGTATTGGACAATATAGGATCGGTCTCCAACCAAGGGGTCGACTTCATGATGACCACCCGGAACGTTCGGTCCAACGACTTTTTCTGGGAGACCACCCTCAATTTCAACTATAATGTGAACCGCGTCGAAAGCCTGGGTGCAGAAGATGAGGATATCTTCCCCGGACCCAACTGGGTATCAGGCAGCCAGACGATACTCCGGGTTGGGGAACCGATCGGTACTTTCTACGGATTCCAGCGCTTTGGTACCTGGAATACCGATGAGGCGGCGGAAGCGGCTGCACGAGGCCGTATTCCCGGGGAAGCAAAGCGTTCCGAAGATCGCCAGATTATCGGGCATGGAATGCCGGACTGGACGGGAAGTTTTATCAACCGGTTCAGCTATAAAAACTTCGATTTCACCGCCGATATCCAGTTCGTCTATGGAAGTGAGATCATGCAGCAATTCCTGCATACCGCCGAAGATCGGCAGGCGCTGACCAACGGAATCGCCACGCAGCTGTATGAAGCCTGGACAGTAGACAACCAGGATACGCCCATTCAGCGCATTCGTCATCAGCCGCTTTCCGGGCAGAACACGCAGGCCGACAGCCACTGGATTGTGGACGGGTCCTATATTCGAGGAAACCTGTTTTCGGTCGGATACAATCTTGACCAGAATCTGATCAGTAGGTTCGGGATACAGGATATGCGCGTTACAGCCAGCGTACAAAACGCGTTTGTAATCCATCATCCCGACTTCAAGGGACATGATCCGGAGGGATCATCCTGGCAGGGCAACCCGAATACGCAGAACATCTTTTTCTACCAGTATCCGAAGCCCCGCACCTTTACCCTTGGGGTAAACTTCAGATTCTAAATACTCATTTTTAAAAACAGATTTTAACATTATGAAAAAGTTAGTTTTCATTCTTGTACTGAGTTTTTTGGCGTTGAATTCGTGTGATGATTTCCTGACGGAGGTGCCGAAGGATGAGATATCAGTAGATCAGCTGTTGAATACGCCCGAAGGTGCCAGAGGTCTGGTTAACGGACTGTACAGAGACGGCCAGGGAGCCGGCTTTTACGACTCTGGCGGATTTGGAGGAGCCGATGTGATGATGGGAGGCTACATGTCGGGCTACTTTGACAACGAGGGTAAAGGCGAGCGGATCCAGGGGCAGGTTGCCCAGGATCTGCAGGTCGATCCCGAAGTGCTGAACCAGTTTTTCGACGGCTGGTGGTCCGGGCATTATGATGTCATCGGCAGAGCCAATACCGCTCTGAAATACATTCCCGATATGGAGGGAATGGCCCAGGATGAGAAAAACAGGCTGCTGGCGGAGGCGCGTTTTTTCAGGGCCCTCAATTATTTTGCCCTGGTCAAGTTTTTCGGCGATGTGCCGCTGATTACCGAGCCTACCGAAAGTCTTGAAGGTATTGAAGTGGAGCGCGATCCTTCATCTGCGGTTTATGAACAGATCGTTGAAGACCTGAACTGGGCTGTCAACAACGGGGGGCTTGCCAACGTCCCTTTCCCGGAAAACAACTATCGGGTAACGCAGGGAGCAGTCCAGACGCTTCTGGCCGATGTATATCTTCAGATGTCGGGATTCCCGCTGCAGGCTGACAACTATGGAAATGCAGCTGATGCGGCGCGTTCGGTGATTCAGTCGGGCCAGCACAGGTTGCTGGAACACGGGTCCACGCCTGAAGAGAGTGCCTATAACAAGTTCCGGATCTCCGATACGGATGACGAGTTCGTATACGGCATCGAATATAATGCCGACATCGATCCCAACGACAACCCGAGGATAACGGTACCCGGCGTTATTCGTCCTCCCGGAATCAGCTACGGCCGGACATTGAATGCATACCGCCCTATAGAGGAGTTTTCATGGATGTATGATCCGAATATGGATCTGCGCATTCAGGAAAAACAGCTGTACTACACCTCGCTGGAGCGGGAAGGCGAACAGTTTGATTTTGGAGAATGGGCCCCCTACCTCTGGTATGAAGAGGAAGCACTCTTCGAAACCGGGCGGGGAAGCCGGGATATCCGGGTGTATCGCTATGCGGAAGTTCTGCTGATCGCTGCAGAGGCCATTGCCCGTTCCGAGGGAGTTACCAGCGAGGCGGTACAGTACCTGGCCGATGTGAGAGATCGCGCCTACTGGCAAACCGACAGGAGCACGATTGTTGCAAGCCTTTCGGGGCTTTCAGAGCAACAGTTCGTGGAAGAAGTGTGGAAAGAGCGGCTGCGTGAGCTGGCGCTGAACTTCAAGATATGGTCTGATATACAGCGCACACGGCAATACCCCGTGACCTCCGAAAACAACCCCGGTGAGATCACGTTTGTCGATGTGGTCGGGGCATCCAACAACTGGGGACAGACCTACGAAGAGCATCACCTGCTGTATCCCATTCCGGATGATGAAATTCAGACAAATCCTGCGCTTGAGCAGAATCCCGGGTATAACTAATGCTAATTATTGAGTAGCCAGAACAGGAAAAAAATCGTGGCGGTTGGTTGAATAACGCCTGCAGGCAGTACAGTGCTTGTCGGCTTGTTCAGCCAATCGCATTTTTAAAGGATATCCCCTGTAACATTACAGAGATCCTTGAAACGTCTACTCATAAGCACAGGTGAAATTTATTAACCTATCTCAGGTTACTGATCGGGCGACTACAATAGTCGCCCGATCAATGACTGGAAGAACTCTGCAGGTATGGTGGCCATTAACTGTGGCAATTGGCAAACCGTTACTTATATCATAACTTTTCCCGGGGTAAATTTTTAATATTTGTCTAAAACACATTCCTTACCTCCATTCAGTAATTCATTTACGGGATGAATCGACAGAATATAATATAAGTGCACAGGTCGCATCCTGTGTTTTGAAAATGGATGGGGAATAGGGTACAATGATCAGAATCGTCATATAATCATACACAGCATACTTTATGAATACAAAAAAATACGCTTTCAGCTTTCTGCCGTGGAGCGCACTACTCCTGTGGATGGTCCTTGTTACCGGGGTGCATGCACAGGATTCCAACACCGTACTGCTCGATGACTTGTCATATTTTGAGGATCCCGCCGGAAGTTGGCAATTAGCCGGGGGGGTAACCGCCTCCCTTGATGAGGACAACGCCATCTCGATATCGGGGGGAGAGGGGATCCTGGTCAACAATCCGGGCGACCCCCACCAGGGGGAAGATCTGTATACCAGGCTTCAGCACGGCGATATAGACCTGTCGCTTGAATATATGATGCCCAGGGGATCCAACTCCGGGATCTACCTGCAGGGACGCTACGAGCTGCAGCTTCATGACAGCTGGACGGTGAAGGTTCCGACCGCTGCCCACAACGGCGGCATTTACCAGCGTCCGGCGGATGCGAAAGGTCCACGGCAGGGGTATGCTCCCCGCCAGAATGCAAGCAGGGCCCCGGGGTTGTGGCAGCACCTGGAGTTATCCTTCCAGGCTCCCCGCTTTGATGAAAATGGACGCAAAATAGCCAATGCACGCCTGCTCCGGGCAGAACTGAACGGCGTTCCGATCCATGAAAACGTCGAACTTATGGGTCCGACGGCCGGTGCCTACGGGGATGGGGAGGTCCCGAAGGGCCCTCTTCGGTTCCAGGGCGACCACGGTCCCGTGGCGTTTCGCAATGTCGAAATCACCCCATACAACCGTCCGGCCCCTTCTGTCGGGGATCTTCGCTACCAACTCTATGAAGGGGTGTTTACCGAAGAGCCCGATCTGGATACATTGACGGTCGACAGGACGGGATCCTCCGATCTTCTCACGGCCCACCTGGGAGTGCTCCCGGAACAGTTCCTGCTGCGGTATACCGGAATGCTCGATATCGAGGAGCCGGGCAGCTACAATTTTGCACTCGATGTCGCCGGCGGGGCGGGGCTGTTGCGCATAGCCGACCAGCAAGTTATACCGGTAGATGACACGGAGGGGCGAGCAGAGCTTAACAGCGGGAAGATCCCTTTTGAGTTGCTGTATGCTCGCAGAGGAGACTGGAGTACCCCGAATATTGAACTTTCGGTGTCCGCTGAGGGACTGCGAGAACATGTGCTTAGCGACCAGCGGTTTACGGGGCAGAGTGATCGAAACCCGATTTATGTACACGCCAGGGAAAAGCCACTGCTCCGCAGTTTTATGGACCTCCCGGAAGGAGATCGCCTGACCCATGCGGTATCGGTCAGCAGCCTGGAACAGCTCCACTATACATATGACCTGAATCACGGCAGCCTCGTGCAGGCATGGCGGGGCGAGTTCCTGGATGTGACCCCGATGTGGTATAGCCGGGGCGACGGCTCATCAAGACCCAACGGGTCTGTTGAGTATATGCTGGAGGAACCAGCATTGTCGGTAAATAAGATGGAGGATGAGCAAGCCCCCTGGAAACGGGATAGAACGGGAACCGGGTTCAAATCCGGCGGATACAACCTGGATGACAATGACAATCCCGAATTTACGTATACGGTCTTCGGAACCACCGTTAATGACCGGATCCAAACGGTACGCGATGGAGGTGGCCTCAAAAGAACCATTCGCATGAGCGGACCCCTTGAACAGAGGTATGTCAGAATCGGCGTTGGTGAGTCGATAAAACAGGCAGGGGAGAACCGGTTCCTGGTCGATGACCAGTCATATTATATTCAGCTGGAAAGTCCGGGTGGTGCCGATAATGTTATTATAAGAGAGATCGACGGCCACCAGGAACTGATACTGCCGGCCCGCCCGACGATACATTATACCATTCTGTTTTAACCTGAGGATACGAGGAGATTTTATGTCTGATACACGTTATTTCATATTTGTACTGCTTTTTTGCCTGGTAACCGGCGGCGTGGCTTCGGCCCAGGAGCCTCCCGCAGAAGAGGATTATTTCTATATCACAGATGTTGTCAGCCCGGAAGAACATCTGCTGGAGGTCGGCGGCATGGCCGTGCTGCCCAACGGCAACCTGGCGGTCGCTACGCGCCGTGGTGATATTTTCATGGTGGAGAATCCTGCCAGTGAAGAGCCCTATTTCCGAAAATTTGCAACCGGGCTCCACGAAGTTCTGGGGCTGGCATATAAAGACGGGGCGCTCTACTGCGTCCAGCGGGGGGAGCTCACGCGCCTGGAAGATACCGACATGGATGGAAAAGCTGACGCCATCGAAACGGTCTATTCCTGGCCGCTTTCTGGTCACTATCACGAATACAGTTACGGCCCGCTGGTGGCACCGGACGGTTCCTATTTTGTCTCAGCGAATGTGGCTTTTGGCGATCAGCAGTGGTGGCGCGGGGAAAGCCGGGTGCCGTGGAGAGGCTGGATTATGCGTATTTCGGAGGATGGAAAAATGGAGCCCTGGGCTACCGGTATGCGTTCTCCCGCGGGACTCGGACTGATCGACGGCGAGCTTTTTTACGCGGAAAACCAGGGTGACTGGATCGGTTCTGGCGGCATATGGCATGTGGAGAAGGGAGATTTTACCGGGCACCCCGCCGGACTGCGGTGGACCGACAAGCCGAATGCGCCATTGAAGATGACCGCAGAGGACCTCTATCGCCATATCGATCCCCGTATCAACAAGGATGAAGATGGCAATTATATTAAACCGGAAAACATCCAGGATGAAGAAAATTATAAAGCGATGTTTGAGCTTCAGGATGAGCTCCCGGCCCTCAAAACACCCGCAGTCTGGCTGCCGCACGGGATAATGGGCATCTCAAATTCAGATATTCAGCCGATCCCGGAAGGGTATTTTGGTCCGTTTGAAGGACAGGTGCTGGTGGGCGACCAGGGACAAAGTAAAATTATGCGCGTTTCACTTGAAAAGGTGAAAGGAACCTACCAGGGGGCCGTGTTTAACTTCCGTAGCGGATTTCAGTCGGGGGTGCTGCGCATGGCCTGGGCTGATGACGGCTCGATGTTTGTGGGAGAGACCAACCGGGGCTGGGGATCGGCCGGAGAGGCGGATGAAGGGCTGCAGCGGCTGGTTTGGAATGGGCAGGTGCCGTTTGAGATGAAGACAATACGGGCTACACCCGATGGATTTGAAATTGAGTTCACAAAGCCGGTGGAGCCTGAAACGGCCCGGGATCTTGCCTCTTATTCGGTCTCCAGCTTTATATATAAATATCATCCGGTCTATGGCAGCCCGATGGTTGACCAGGAGCAGTCGGAGGTAACCGGCGTCCGGATTTCGGATGATGCGAGGACGGTTCGCCTGAAAGTGGACAATCTGCGAGAAAACTATGTCCATTTCGTGGTGGCCGACGGCGTGAGGGATAAAGAGGAGGGCTACCCGTTACTGCACAATTCCGGGTATTATACGTTGAAAAACATCCCCGACGGACCCGCACTGTCGATGAGTGAGGTCAGCACCTATAATTCAACGGAAGAGGCTGGAACGGAGTCCGGCCAAACCGGCACAGGTGATTCAGGAGAGCAGGCCGATGTGAGCAGCTATGAGTCGGTAAAGCCGCTGTTAACAAAATATACCTGTACGGCCTGCCACAACCGGGATCAGCGCCAGGTCGGTCCGGCCTTTGTGGATGTGGCCCAACGAAACTACAGCGCGGAGGAGATGGTGGAGCTGATCTATAACCCGGATCAATCCAACTGGCCGGACTACGCTACCGCCATGCCGCCCATGACCAACGTGCCAAAGGAGGAAGCTCTTAAAATTGCACGATGGATTAACTCTCTGGATTGAAGTCGGCTTTTGGTCATAATCCCGGTGGTGACTTGGCGTCGCCTCCGGGGTTTTACTGTTGCTCGTCAATCAAAAATTCAATTGTAATTCTGGTCCCACCTTCAGAATAGGTAACCTCATCGGCAAACTGTTCCATCAGGTAAACACCACGCCCTCCCTCCTTCAGCAGGTTTTCATCTTCTAACGGGTCGGGCAGGGAGCTGGGGTCAAATCCTTTGCCTTCATCCTGTATGCTGACCTTTAATTTCGGAACTTCGTGGACAGCTGTGATAAATACATTTTTCTGCTCATCCTCGTTATTGCCGTGAACGATCGCGTTTGTCACGGCCTCATTAAGTGCCAGTAATATGTTCCCATACATATCCTGATCGAATCCAATCCACTCCTGCAATTCATCCACAAAGGATTCCACCCTGCTGACTTGTTCAAAACTGGAGGTAAGCGTAAGAGATTTTTTGGTTTGTTTTGTCATATTTGTGATTAAAAAATCTTCGGTTTTGGGATGAAAGCCGGGGCCTGTTCCAGGGTAGTGAGTGGAAACTTTGGCAGGAAACTATATCCGGGGTGCAGTTCCAGTGGCCGAATAAACTGTTTTTTCTGGTGAGGCATAGCTCGCGGTCGATGAAATATCTTGTATAACCCGGCTACTGAATATAACTGTATTACGCATGAGATTGTTGCATATTCCGGGCCTACCTAAAGTATAAAAAAATATGCAGAGCAGTAAGCCCGGGGCCTTATCAGGGCAAAGTGTGCCGGCCTTCTGAAAAGACGGCGCCCCCGGCTTTGCAGTGTGCTTGTTGGCACCCTTTTTTGCCGTTAATTGATCTTTCCAGAGAGTAGGTAAAGGCGGCTAATGGGCGCTTGAACGCCCCAAGTGTCATTTTTTGTTGCATTTTAGGAAAATATGATGTTGATTTTACCATCTGAATATAAAATTGATCCCAATGTATGTCAGGCCAAAAGCATTTGCATGATTAAATAAATACAAGATACCTATGGACGCTAATGTTTTGGTACTAAATCAGGACTATCAGCCCCTGAGTGTATGCTCGGTACAACGATCAGTCAAACTCCTCTTCATGGAAAAGGCAGAAATGGTACACGACTATCCTGATCGCACGATACGTACGGTATCAGAGGAATACTCCTATCCATCGGTGATTCGACTGCGTCGTTATATCAATCTCCCCTACAACAAGATTGTGCTCTCCCGCAGAAATATCATGAAGCGAGATCGCAACAAGTGCCAGTACTGCGGGGTGGGGAAGAATCTGACTATTGATCATGTGATGCCGAAGAGTCGCGGCGGAAAAGATACGTGGGAAAACCTTGTAACGGCCTGCGATGAATGCAACGTCCGCAAAGGCAATCGAACGCCGGAAGAAGCCGGCATGCCGCTCAAAAAGAAGCCGTTTCGCCCTGTACATATCACGTTTCTCCAATCGATCCTCGGAGGTGTTCAGGAAGATTGGAAGCCCTACCTGTATATGTGACTTTTCAATATCACAACTTTTTCCCAGACCCGGGGGAGGGGAAGCGGGTATCCTTCCTTGTATCGCTGACTTTGCGAGGGCTTTGCAAAACCCTCAATCCCTCGTTCTGAGGGAGTTGTACTCCCGTTTTAGAGGTAGCCAAGGTCGGTAGTACAACTACCTCCCAACAAAATCGAAGGTTTTGCAAAGGCCCCTTTGCTTCTTGTTGCCGTTCTTAGTGACCGGTCAAAGATTATTTTCCGGGAGATATCGACGTGGAGACAGTGTGAATAATATTGTCAGATGAGTAGTTTTTTGCGCCTGAAACAATGAACCGGGATTGCATCCGTTTGGAAGTCCAAAACCGGATAATCCGCTTCACACTATTTACATAAAAAACTCTTATCTTTAATAGTTTTCGAATCGAAATAATTATCAAGTGTTAGATCCATGAACTCAAAAGGACGAGTATTAGTGGCAATGAGCGGGGGGGTTGACTCCTCTGTAACGGCTGTAATGCTCAAAGAACAGGGATACGATGTAATCGGCATTACCATGAAAACGTGGGACTATTCCCGCGTAGGCGGCAAGTCGGACAAGGAAACCGGCTGCTGCACGCTCGAGTCGATGAACGACGCCCGCCAGATAGCGGTCAAGCACGGGTTCAAGCATTTTATTGTGGATATCCGCGACGAGTTCGGTGACTGGGTAATTGACCGGTTTGTGGATGATTATATGGGGGGGCGTACCCCTAATCCCTGTGTGCTTTGCAACACGCATATAAAATGGGCTGCCCTGTTGCGCCGGGCAGATAACCTGGGTTGTGACTATATCGCCACTGGTCATTATGCCAATGTTCGGGAAGAAAACGGCCGGTATGTTATCTCGCGGGGTAAAGATCCCCGAAAAGATCAGTCGTATGCCCTTTGGGGCGTGGCCCAGAAGCATCTGAAGCGCACGATTTTTCCACTCGGCAATTATGAAAAAACGGAAATCCGGGATCTGGCGGAAGAGTTCGGGCTCACTAAAGTGGCCGGAAAACCGGATTCTTACGAGATCTGTTTCATCCCGGATGATGATTACCATCGCTTTTTGCGCGACCGGGTGGAGGACCTGGATGACCGAATTGGGCCCGGAAAAATTGTAGACCAGGATGGGAAAGTCGTTGGCCGGCACAAAGGCTATCCTTTTTATACCATCGGTCAGCGGCGTGGACTCGACCTGGCAATGGGATACCCGGTCTATGTTACCGATATCGATGCGGATCAAAATGTAATCACGATTGGCCGCAAGAAGGATTTGATTAGTACAACCTGCCGTGCCGGAGAGCTGAACCTGGTAAAATATGATCGTATTCCGGAAGGTGGCATGGAAATCACCGGCGCTATCCGGTATAATGATGACGGGGCGATTGGTCATCTCACACAGATTAATGACAACGAGATGGAAGTCCATTTTCCCGCGGGTCGTGAGGCGATTACACCGGGCCAGGCCGTGGTTTGCTACGAAGATGATGACGTAGTGGCGGGGGGCTGGATTCGAAAAGTAAATGTTGAATCCGATGCGCTCCAGCCCGCGTAGGCGTATAATTCAAAATTTATATTTTGGCATGTGCGATGCACAATAACGAGCATCGCACTTTTTTTATACCAGTATATTGAAACACAGCGTTATATTTGGGGTACAACCATTTGTAAACTTTTGTACTTTTAAGGTTCATACTTAAAATTTTTTTAGAAAGGTCCGGTTATGATAAAAAAATTCGGTGTTTCGGTTGGAATCGCAGTATTGCTTGCAATCTTTAGTGTACCCGCGGTGGCGCAGTTCGAGGGAAAAATCGTATTTAACAGTTACGAGGTTACCCCTGATGGTTCGCAGAGCCAGAATGACCAGTTCTCCATGTATGTTACGAACGACCGCATTTTGCTGGAAGGGGAAAACCAATACAGTTTTGGCGGCTCTATTCAGACTGAAGGGGTACTGGTGCGGCTGGATTTTGAGGATTTTGTGTTCTTAACCGGAGAGCAGTCGGCATTAAAGATTTCCAAGCAGGATATAAGCGCCATGATGAATATGTTCAGCAATGGAAATGCTGCCGGACAAACCCCGGATGTGGACCAGGAGGTTGAATATGAAAGAACCGGGGAGACCCAAAATGTGAACGGCTACAGCTGTGAAAAATTTATTTTTACCGACCAGGAAGAACCCAATGCGCATGCAGAGGTGTGGATGACCAATGAGCTGAATATACATTGGGGAATGCTGGCTGAACCGTGGGGAAATACTGACCTGGATATGATGGGCGACCAGTTTTCAACGGACTTAATTTTCAGGGATGGATACTTCCCGATGCGTATTGAAGGATATGAGTCCGGGGAGCTTCGTCAGGTTACTGAAATACAGGAAATTGAACAATCTGATATTGCCAGGGCGATGGTGCAGATTCCACAAGGGGTGAAAGTGTTGAGTTTCCAGGACTACCTTTTCAATAAAATGAGTGAGCAGTAGGCCTCATCAGCAGTTTCAAGCCCAGAAGTTCCTGCTTAAACGGGTTGAAATTGGTAAGGTAAGTGAGAAGAGCAATGTCCTGACCAGGCAAGGTGGCTCCAACACCGGTCTTGCTTATCCACACCCGCCTGCTTCGGCTTCCACGCCCCATTCGAAGCCGGGAAAGACAGGGTGTCCTTTTCAAGTCCGGCCTTTCGTCAGAGAGAAATTCTTACGGTTTAGAACGTGGTGCTATACCCGATGGTACGACCTCTCCTCCGAAATTCGTTATTTCTTGTTCTACATTCCTAATTCCCACCGGCGGCGATTTTTTCATTTTTTGGATGTGCAAAAATGAAAAAGAGTTTCGTGACTTTTTGAGGAAGCCCTATAAAGCAAAAAGGCTCTGCTATGATCGACAGAGCCTTTCTGCAAATGCAAGTAGTGAAGAAGCCTGGTTCTTCATTTTTATTGCGATTGATTAACTGGACATCAGCTTTCGGAAATCACTGAGCACAGAATGCACGTGATCTGCTGATGTATCCAAAAGTTGTTGTTCTTCTTCGTTTAAATCAACCTCAATTATCTCTTTAATTCCCCCGTGACCAAGCTTGACGGGAACGCCTAAAAACAGCTCTTCCTGCCCGTATTCGCCGTTCAGGTATGCAGCGCAGGGGAATACGCGATTTTGGTCCAGCATAATGGCTTCCACCATCTGTGCGGCAGCAGCACCGGGGGCGTACCATGCAGAGGTTCCCATCAGGTTGACCAGCTCACCTCCGCCTTTCTTTGTGCGTTCCACAATTTCTTCCAGGCGATTATCATCGATAAAATGGGTGATCGGCATGCCGGAAACCGTGGTGAAGCGGGGCAGAGGCACCATGGTGTCGCCGTGTCCGCCGAGCAGCAGCGCCTGGATGTCTTTGGGAGAGACCTCGATCTCCTCGGCCAGGAAGGCGCGGAAGCGGGCGGTATCAAGGATGCCGGCCATCCCCATCACGCGGTTGGAGGGAAATCCACTGGTTTCGAGGGCGACCTGTGCCATCACATCCAATGGGTTGGAGACAATAATCAGAATGGTGTCTGGCGAGTGCTCAACAAGCTGCTCCACCACGCTCTGTACAATATTGGCGTTGGTTTCCAGCAGGTCATCGCGGCTCATGCCGGGCCGGCGGGGAACCCCGGCGGTAATGACGCAGACGTCGGAGTCGACCGTATCCTCATAATCGACCGTTCCGGTTAGCCTGGTATCAAATTTATGGATCGGGGCCGATTCCCACTGATCCAGCGCCCGCCCCTTGGAGGGGTAGATCTTGTCGCCGTTTTTTTCCTGGACGATATCGACCATTACCACTTCTTTGGCGAAATCGCGTTGAGCTATGGCCATCGATACGGTTGAACCGACATTTCCGCCAGCACCTACTACAGTTACTTTCATGAATATTAAATTTGGATGTTAAATTTGTAATTAATATTGAACGTTGGTAATCAAAAGCGGTGTAAACGATTGTTTCGCTACATTCAAAATATACCGGACAAAATTAATATCGTTTTCTCGAGTCCATTCCCCACATCAGTTTATTGCGGAGCGTTTCAAAATAGCTTTGATCAGGTAGTTCAATAAGATCAATGGTAAAATTGGAGCGTTTTATCGCTACCTGAAATGGATAGTCTTGAATTTCATAAATTTTGCCGTCATAAGAAAACAGAACTTCATGCTGTTGTTTTTCGACGGTTATCCTGAGCGATTTGTCGGAGGGCAGCACCAGCGGGCGTGTGGTGAGCGTGTGTGGGTTGATGGGGGTGAGTACCATTACATCGGTGTTGGGCATTACGATGGGTCCCCCGGAAGAGAGATTATACGCGGTTGACCCGGTGGGAGATGCCACAATAAGTCCGTCAGCCCAGTACGTGTTGATAAACATGTGGTCGTATTCGGCCTCAACGGTGATCATTGAGGTGGAGTCGCGCTTTGAAAAAAGAAATTCGTTCAGTGCGTGATAGATGTGCCCGTTTCCATCTTCAGCCTGCAGCAGGTGTCGCTTGTCAATCCGGTAGTTGCTGTCCCGGATGCTCTCCAGCGCCCGCGGCAGGTTCTCTTTTTGTGTGTTGGCCATGAATCCCAGTCTACCGCTGTTTACGCCGAGAATCGGTTTTTGGATGTTTTTCATAAGCCGGGCGGTGTACAGCATGGTTCCGTCTCCCCCCATGGCAACGATGATATCGGCCTGGTTGATCGCTTCCTCTTCCGAATTTACCACTACGGCCGACTCATGAGTCGACGCGTCATAGAGAGAGTTCAGATCACTGTTAAAATAGATCTTGACGCCCTGCCTGTCGGCCCAGTCGAGGGCGGCAAGAAAGGGGTCCTTAACTGAATATTTTTGCGGATTAGCTATAACAGCCAGTTTCATAATAACAAAGTTGAAATCAGGTCCATGTTCTTCTTATAGCTCGTCAATACCAGGCATATCGACCGTTCTGACATTAATCCACCAAGGATAACGGTTAAACCGGAGATCCTCAATTTCATTGATCGACAATGTTGCCTGTTTGACTGTGTATTTTACCAGCATATTTGAGTTGATCATAGCCGAGTGGCCGGGATAAAAAGGGACAAAAGAGCTCGTATAGAGCGCGGTGTGCTTGCTTGGGGTGCGAATATTGACGATCTGTAGCTTGGGCTGCCCGCGCCACTGGGTTGAAAGCTGTTGCAAAAACCAGCGCTGAAACGGATCTGTCCAAAAGGTGCTGTAGATTGTGGAAGGTTGCTCGGCGGAAGGTACCGAAACCGAATCAGGAACAGTTTCCACTTGCACGATGTCAGCGGGAATATTCTGACTCAGCGGTGCAGGGTCTACTCTGCTGAATATGGACCGAACTCCCGAACGGGAAACGGAAGAAGCGGGATTATGAAGCAGGCTGTAGGTCGTGAATCCGCCCGGTGTGGAAAAGATATAATCGGTCGAATATGCCGGGGATAATTCGCCCTGCGGGGTGAGTATATTGCGGATGATCTGGGGGCCAAGTTCCGGGATGGCATGGATGTCGCCCGCCGCCAGTGCCTTCAGGAGGTTCGATTCATTCTGCTCAATAACCACATCTACCCGATCCAGTGACGAAGGGTCGCCGCCCGGCCGCGGGTAATTCTCAAACTCCGAAAATATATAGACCGAGTCTCCCACCTGCTGCGAGAGTTCAAACGGACCCGATCCAACGGGCGTGAAATCGAGTGGATTTTCTGCCACTGCTTCGCTGGGGTAGACCGAGGCGTAGGGAGAGGCCATCTTTTGCAGGAAATGCGGATCCCGCTCATCCAGTACGAACGCCACCGTGGTATCGTTGGGTGCCTGGATGCCGCTGACGCTACTGATTTGCCGGTAGGCGGGGTTGAGTACATTGTGCTGTTCCTGGAAATAGGGCTGAAAGCCTTCAATTGCCATGAAAAGTTCTGCAGCATCGGAGGGAACCCCGTTCCTTGCCATCCGTTCGAAGGCAAATTTTACATCCCCGGCCACTACTTTACGCCCCAGCCCACTGCTGAAGATATCGCTGTCGTGATAGTAAAGATCGTTGCGAAGTGTGAACACGTAGGAAAGGGAGTCGCCGCCAACCGACCACCGCTTGGCCGCGGCGGGAACAATCTCTCCATCCCGGTCATATCGGACCAATCCCTCATACAGGAGCTGCAGGGTCCTTTTTGCGCTGTTGTTATCGGCAAAGAGGGGATCGAGGGTGGGGACCGGGTGTATTTCGCCGAGGATGAGTTGCCTGAAATCCGCAGTCTCGATGGGAGAAACCGCGGTATCGGGGGCTGGCGGAGCCTGCGGAGATTCCGGAGAATCCTCGATGACAATCGTTTCAGGCTGCTTGGCGCAACCGTGAAGCATGAGTCCCAATATGACTCCGAAGATCAGAGAATAGAATAACGTTTTCATTAAGATAGTTTTATGAATGATAATTATGGGGCATACCTTCAGGGGCGGATGCTACATCCTTTTTTGACGTAAATCTTTAATTTTAATCAAGTTTCCCGAATGGTCAAAGCCTCTGAATGTTAACCCGGACTGCCGCGAAAAGTTGTGGCAACGTCATGTTAAGTTTCGCCATTTTTTTGTTTTCCCTTCAGCCCTTTGATGCCTTGAACGGCCTTTTGGCTTAACAAGTTCGTTTCGTAGCTGCGCACCCGGCCGATCTTTCGCTGATGCTGCCTGCGCGCAATTTCAATAAGCTGCAGCATCAGATCGCGGATTGAGATACCGGATTCCTCCCAGAGATAGAAAGAGAAAGAACCAGGAATAGTGTTTATTTCATTGAAAAAGACCTCGTGGGTTTCGGCATTCACCAGGAAGTCGAGCCGGGCCACGCCGGCGGCGCGGAATGCCCTGAAGATGGAGAGCGACATCTGCTGTATCTGCTCCGTGAGCTTGTCCGGGATGTCGGCGGGAATAACACGGTCAGCTGAAGCCATGCCTTTGCCGCCGCCGTTTTCATTTTGGTACTTGTCCCTGAAAGAAAGGGTCTCCTCTTTTCCGAGAGGACGTTCGCACACGCTGGGCCGGGCCTCTTCCGGATCGCCAAGCACGGCACAGTTGATCTCCATCAGGGGCGATATCGCCTTCTCTACCAGCAGATTGGCATCATAGCGGAAGGCGGTCTCCACCGCTTCGATGAGAGAGTCGCGATCGTCCGCTCGCTTCACCCCGATACTGCTGCCCAGGTTGACCGGCTTTACAATGACGGGGTATCCGATCGAATCAATTTCTGCAAGCAGCTCCTTTTGTCCGGCCTCCCACTGCGATTCAAAAAAGTGAACACTTTCCACTACGGGGATGTCGTGCGCGCTGCAGAGCTCCTTGGCTTTTACTTTGTTCATTCCCAGGCTGGAAGCCAGTACCCCACTGCCGGCAAAAGGCAGGTTGTACATTTCGCAGGTCCCCTGGAATGCGCCGTTTTCACCCTCTGACCCATGAAAAGCAGGAAGCACAGCGTAGATGGAGTGCTCCCGGGGAGAGGAGAACAGTCCCCGTTTTTTGGTTTCCAGCAGTACCGGTTTCCCCATTTCGTTGTGGGAAAAAGTGCACGGTATGGCCTTTTCCTTCAGTGTATCAAGTTCCTGGTAGTGTTCCAGGTCCAGCAGGTATTCACCGGTCAGCCAGCGCCCGCTTTTGGTGATATAAAGTGGAAGTAACGAGTAGCTGGTATCCTCCAGCGCAGATATCGCCTGCATGGCACTTAAAACGGATACCTCGTGTTCAGGAGAAACGCCGCCAAAAGCTATCAGGATATTTTTTTTCATGCTGTCTAACTGATATTCGAAGCAGTTGAGAAATTTGGTTTAATGATAAGAAAAGATCTCCTGAGATGTGAGCAAAGTAGCAAAAGGAATCCACAGCTGCCGATGTGTCGACTACCTGGACTGATGGTAGGGACCTTTGGAGAGCCTGCTATTTTGCTGGGAGGTGGTGGTACCACCGACTTTATTACCCTTTTGAATGGGAGTACAACTCCCTCAGAACGAGGGTTGAGGGTTTTGCAAAGCCCTCTGGTAAAGATTGGTATTTTCCTGAAACCCGGTTTTTCCAATCGGGGAAGTGATGGTTGCAGCCTGAAGGTTTTACTGCCGGGAAATCCTTCAGGCTTATTACCCTATTTCAGCGAGGGGTTGCTGTTTTTGACAAATTGGGTTCAGCTGGCGGGAGACTCGGCAATTGGCAGGCGTACCGTGAAAACGGAGCCGCGTCCCGGTGTACTCTCGACCTGTAAATCGCCTCCCATCAGCCTGGCCAGCTTCCGGCTGATGGGCAGCCCCAGCCCGAATCCGCTGTCGTTGCCCGTGTGGCTGTTATGCTCTATCTGCACAAAAGGATCAAAAATACGGTCCTGCTTATCGGCGCTCATGCCGATGCCGTTGTCTTTAACATAGATATACGCAAATTGATCATCCTGATCCGTATGCAACTGAACGATTCCCCCTCTGTCGGTGAACTTTATCGCATTATGCAGCAGGTTCAACAATATTTGTTGCAGGCGGTCGGCATCAGCATGTACTGTGAGTTCCGTTTTCTGATGACGAATTAATTTAATTCCTTTTTCATCGGCTTTGCGCATGGCCATCATGTATGCCTTTATTATTGCTTCCTCCAGGGAGAAAGGCTCTTTGGCTATTTCAAAATAACCGGTTTCAAGCTTGGCAAAATTGAGGATGTCGTCAGCCAGTCGCCCCAGGTTTTTGCCGGCACTCTTAATAAGACTCAGATATTCTCGCTCCTCATTCCCGGCATTCCCGTTCAGCTCTTCACTCAGCAAATCCACCATTCCCAGAATCGTGTTGAGGGGAGTCCGGAGTTCATGAGATATCATGGAGAGAAACCTCTCCTTCTGCTCACTCTTCTTTTCAGCCTTCTTTTTGGCATGCAGAAGCTGGTCCTCATACTCGGAGCGCCGTTCCACCGGCAGTACCAGGCAGCAATAGAGCGACGAACCGTCTTCAACATCCCTTTTCTCGGCGTTGACCAGTACAGGAATCTTTTCCTCCTCTGCCGAGAGCAGGGAAAGGTAGATCTCCTTTGCATGGTGCTCTATTTTGATAAGCGGGTAAAGATGTGTTTGGAAAAAAATCGTTGAACCGGGGGTGAGGATCCGTTTGACATGCGAATTGATCAACTCTGTTTTCTTGTATCCAGTCAGGGTACAGGATCTCTCATTCACCGCTTTTATAATTCCTTCGTCATCAAGCGCCAAAAAACCACCCGGTATGTTGTCTATCATATTTTTCACATCTAATCGGTTTCGGAATTCAAATAGCGAATAATCGACTCGATTGTCTTGGAGGGATGACTCAGGTGCGGACAATGTCCGCTCACCGGAAGCAGGTCAAAGCTGCAGTCGGGAATTTTTTTGTGGATAAATTTGCCCGCTTCTACCGGGACGATGGCGTCATCGGCGCATTGGATAAGGAGTGTGGGAATCGTGCAGTTTTCCAGGTCATCGCGATTGTCTGACAGAAAGGTGACTTCCGCAAACTCGCGGGCAATCAGCGGGTCGGTGCTGCAGAAGTTTTCTTTCAACTCTTCCGAGAGTTCAGGACGATCCCGGTTTTTCATAACCTCCGGTGCGAATGTGGTGGCCCATCCAATGTAGTTTTTCTCCATCAGGTTGAGCAGTTCTTCTATGGTTTCGCGATCAAACCCGCCGTGGTAGTCCGGAGGATCGTTGAGGTAACAGGCTGACGGCCCAATCATTATAAGCCGGTGAAACCGTTCGGGTCGCTGGATGGCAGCGAGCATACCGATCATACAGCTGACCGAGTGCCCGACAAAGATGATGTCATCAAGTTTCATCGCATCCATTATCTCTATGAGATCACGTGAATATCCACCAAGAGAACTGTACCGTTCAGAGTTGTAGGCCTCAACATCAGAATCGCCGGAACCCACATAGTCAAATAAGATAGTTCGGTAGTTTTGCTGAAAACCGGGGACGATGTAACGCCACATATGCTGATCACAGCCGAATCCATTGCCAAATATCATTGGCTGGTCACCCTCTCCTGAAACATGAACATTATTTCTGGACAAGATGCTCTTATTCATGGAACAGATAAGTGGTTTTTAACTTTTTTAAAAAATCGTAAATATTTGACAGAAACGCATCATTTTTCCCTTGAATGGGATTGAGACTGCCCGCGGGGTAACTCGTCAAAACGACTGGTTTGCTCGTCCGGCGAATGCCCGGGACTCAATGCAATTTTTTTGACTGCAAAAAAAGGTTCTTTTCAAGGCCCTATTGCGATGATTCTGTCGCGGCAGGCGTCACTGCCGATTTTATCCCGTTGTTGCCAGGTAATAAAGTCTTATAATCTTGAGTTCTTTGTAACTTATGTTGCCGTTCAATTCATCATGAACCGGGCGCAGCAGTTCGGTCCCCACGGTGCTGTACGCCTCCATTACCTCGCTGATCTGCTGCTCGTCCAGTTCCGTGATTTCAAGGAGTCCGTCGGAACGCAGTGCATGCCCTTCAGAAGCGTATTTTCGCAGGTTGTTCAGAATAGTAGAAAGTTTGACGTCATACGAATTCATAAGTGAGGGAATCGACTTCCCTTTGTTATAGGCGTCGCCAACTTCATGGTGACGTTTACGGCCGGTTCGCCCCGAACGATCGGTTCTGTTCGTACTGCCTGAGGATTTCGGTTTTTCCCGGATTCCCTTTTCGTCACAGTAGGCTTCAATAATTTTACTGAATATATCCCCATATTTTTTCAATTTAGCGGAACCGACACCATGAATTTTCCGCATGTTTTGTTCTCCCTGCGGAAAGTAGTGAGCCATCTCTATGAGCGTGGTATCGGGAAAAATGATATAGGGGGGGACATCGTCTTCGTCAGCAAGCTCCTTTCGTTTTTTTCTCAGCAGCTGGAACAGTTCTTCATCGTAGTCCAGTTGATCCGCCGGTACAGTTTTGCCCGACGACCGGTCAGGGCGATCAGGCTGTTGGGTTTTAACCCGGCCGTACAGGGTAGCCTCTCCCTTAAGCAGATTGACACCCTCCTGTGTAAGTTTGAGGCTCCCGTATTCGGGATCGCGCCTGAGGTACCCGTGGATAACGAGCTGCTGTGCCAGCTTGCTCCACTGTTTTTTGGAGTATTCCCGGCCAATACCATGCGTGGAAAGTTGCTGGTGGCCGTGTTCTTTTACTTTCCTGGCGTTTGATCCGCGCAATATATTGGCGATATGGCTGGCTCCGAATAGTTGTTCGGTGCGGACCACACAAGAGAGAAATTTCTGAGCCGGTACTGTCAGGTCCTCCACCTCCCGGACATCGCCGACACAGTTGTCACACATGTCACAGCTGTCGGAGGGATAGGTTTCTCCAAAATAATCCATTAGCGGAATACGACGGCACGCGTTGTTTTCAATAAACTGGAGCAGGGCGTTCAGGTGCCGGCGTGCCACCCGCTGTTCCTTGCCGCTTTTCTGGTCGATGAAGTACTTTATTTTATTGATATCAGAATAGCTGAACAGCATCAGGCAGTCGGCGCGCAGACCGTCGCGACCCGCCCGCCCGATCTGCTGGTAATAGGATTCAATATTTTGGGGCATGTCGTGGTGGATGACAAAGCGGACATCCGGCTTGTTAATCCCCATCCCAAAAGCCACCGTCGCCACTATGATATTAACATCATCCCGGATAAAGGCCTCCTGGTGGCGACTTCGTTCATGCTCGGCAAGCCCCGCGTGATACGGGCGGACCGAGTATCCTTCATGCTCCAGGTCACCCGCCAGCTCGTCAACCTGGCGGCGGGAGAAGCAGTAGATGATGCCCGACTGCTTTTTGTGGTTCTCCAGGAAGTCCAGGACCTGCTCCAGCGGCCGATACTTGTCACGGATTTCCAGGAACAGGTTGGCCCTGTTGAAGCTGGCGATGAAGGTCTCTGTCTCCTTGAGCTGCAGGGTAGCCTTGATATCCTGCTGCACGCGGGGCGTCGCTGTAGCTGTAAGGGCAATCGTTACTGCATTCGGAAAGTTGGTGCGCACATCGGCCAGCTGCCGGTATTCCGGCCTGAAATCGTGCCCCCATTCGGAGATGCAGTGGGCTTCGTCAATGGTGAAACACGCGATCTCGAGCGTTTCGAGCAGTCGCATGGTGCGCTCGAGCATCAGTGTTTCAGGGGCCAGGTAGAGCATGGAGACCTCGCCACGCTTTAATAAATTGATATTATGACGGTATTCCCGGGGTGCGAGTGTACTGTTCAGGTATACGGCATTAATATTGAACTGCTCGAGTTGTTCCACCTGGTCCTTCATCAGCGAGATCAGGGGAGAGACAACAATAGTGAGGCCGTCAAAGATAAGGGCGGGAATCTGGTAACACAGCGATTTCCCCCCGCCGGTGGGCATGACCACAAGGGCATCGTTCTTTTGTAACACGTGATCGATAACCTCCTCCTGCAGGGGACGAAAATCCTTAAATCCGAAAATGTTGGTCAGCGCCTCTCGTGCTTTTTGTATCATAACCTGTATTAAGCGTTAATTTTACGGTACAATAATAATGATATAATCCTTCAATTTTTACTTCAAGTTGATGAAAACAGGTTGTTGAAAAACAAGGGATTTTCCAGAGTTAATACGGGGCCAAATCAGAACACCGCAAATCCCAATATGAAAATTTAGAATGCGCGAAAAAAGGGGTTCGGGTAAAATGTAGTTGTGATTTAAGTAGTTGATAATTATCCTTTTAGATCTGCTGGGCAGATGGGAATGTTTGATTAAAGCAGCACATCTGTCCTGACTCAGTACTTAGACTCATCTTCAATATTATTTAACTGCAGGGATTATGTTTGGGATAGAAGCTCTCGAGGTCGTCATCGGTCTTATATTTGTATACCTGCTCTTCAGCTTGTTTGTGAGCATTGTGAATGAAATCATCAACCAGTTCCTGAAGATACGGGGCAAAGAGCTGCGTTTTTCAATAGAACGGATGATCGGGAAAGCCCTGCGCGATCAATTTTACGAGAACCCGAAGATCAACAAGACCAAATACCGTTCGAGCTTTTTTTACGGCACCCCCTTTTGGGGAATTTACTTGTGGATCAGGACAAAGTTTTCAAGAGATATTGACGTCAGGGGCGATGACCTGAAGAAGAAAATTACCAACAACGCCTACCCCTCAGAAATTTCTCCAACTACATTCGCCGATACCCTGATAGAAATTATCCGGGATAAGAAGCAGCGGGACGAGCTGTTCAGGCAAGCGCCGTTTTTGGAACAAATATATGAACGGGCCGATGGAGAGATTGAGGTCCTCCGCAATGAGATTGAAGACTGGTTCAATGAAATTATGGCGTATACCAGCGAGTGGTACAAGCAAAAACTTCGGTATGTATTGCTGGCGCTGGGATTCCTGACCGCCGCCGGTTTCAATGTCGATGCCATTACAATTTTTAAAACACTGGCCAATAATCCGGAAACGAGGAGAGCGGTTGTGCAGCAGGCTGAGGGATTTATTGAGTCTCACAACCTGGAAGAGGGCGTGGTTGTCGAAGTCGCCGTCGCTGATACTGCTGGAACCACTACAAGTACCAGCCACACCCTCAAAAGCAGTTATGCCATCCATGATTTCCTGCGGAGCCAATACGAGCATTGTGGTAACACCACGGCTTGCGTAGACTCTGTAAATGCCGCGTATCCAATCCTGGCGCGGATAGACCGAAGCTATGAAACGATACACGCGCTCGTGCAAGAAGATATTGAACAGGTTTCATCGGTACTTGGACTGGGATGGGGAAACCTGTCCGGTAAAACCGGATTTTGGGATTGGGTGTTACGGGTGATCGGGTGGGCCGTAACGGCCGTAGCGATCAGTCTTGGAGCTCCATTTTGGTTCGACCTGTTGAAGAGAGTAATCAACCTCAAGAATGAGATTACAAAAGGAAAAGATACCGCAACCCAACCCAAGTAAGTATGCGTAAAACCTATCGCTATAAAGACCTGGAATTTCCGGTTGCAGATGATGAGGATGTGCAGCTTACAGTGGAGTTCGTTTCCGATGGAAACATGGTACAAACCGTGATAAATACGCCCGGGGACAATGATCCCGAAATTGAGGGAGAAGGTACAAGGGTCCTCGGCAAGGGGATGGACCTGCGCGATACCCAGACGATCTGTTTTTCAGATGTGGCAAATCCTGTACCCGAAGAGGATCATGTTCGAATTAACTTTAAAATCAATGACAAGCTGATTGTTGAGCACTCGAATGAAAAGTCGGAAGAGGAGCGTCCCTACATTGTACTGGCAATTAAATTTCCCAACAAATGAGACGTCTTGTCTTTGTTCTGGTCATTAGTTGTTTGGCATCGGTTGCATTTGCACAAGATCGTCTTGAGGATATAACTGCCCCGAGCTCTCCAGCCTCGGCATTAATTGGTGTGCAGCCCCAGTCCGTGCTCTCTCCCAAATCTTATAGCGCCCTGGAAGCAGCTCTTTTTTCCAATTTTCTCAACAGCAGGGGCGAAACAGTCCTGCCTAACGATTTTGGTATCGAGTTCACCCCGTACTGGGCCAGTGACCACAGCCTGAGCATCGAAGAATATCTCTACCCGCAAAATGTCTGGAGCGGTCAAATAGTGCGAAATTCCTCTTTTTCGATGGCCACGACCCAGAATTTTCGTCTTGCAGACAGTACCACCACCAGCGGGTTAAGCGCTGGATACCGCACAACCCTTTATATTGGGAATAAAAAAGATCGCGAGGTAATAGACCGATTTCGCCAGCAGATAGCGAAAAATCAAAAGGTGCAGGCCAGGATCGGGGCCGGGGCCAATCAGCTGGTTTTTCAACCGGAGATCCAGAGCAGGTCAGATTTTATCGAGGCTATCCGCCCGGTGATAGCAGATGCACTTGAGGATCTGTATATGGTGGATTCCACGCAGCTGATTGAGGCTCAGGTTAACACCATATTGGCCGACAGTAGCACACTTCCGACCTATAACAGCGACGTGGATGGGTTTTTGGATGCCTTTATGAATATGGTGGACCAGAACCTGACGGAAGCGGACAGGAAGCTGAATGCACAGCAGGTGTTTGATAATTTTAAAGCCTATATTAAAAACCGGCAGGGATTTTCGTTGGATGTGGCTTATGGATTTTTTCTGAATTTTCCCGCCAATAACTTCAGCTCGGCGGTGGCCCCGCGTCATGCACTTTGGGTCACCCCTTCCTACCGGTTTAAAGATGATATGAGCAGATTGAAGCTCATGGGGGTATTCCGTTTTGAGACCTACAATACCGGTTATTACAAAGAGTACTTTCCCACCTCCGAAGTATTTGAGCATAATTTTGATTACGGGATCGCCGTTGCGGGAGATTTCGAACGCTTCTCTTTGCAAATAGAGGCCGTGGGACGAAGTGGAAACGCGCTCATCCCGGCTGGCAGGGATCAGCAAGGCAACCAGCTGTTTCGCAAAGCTGGCCGCTCCGATTTTCAGGCAATCGGGACCTTCGTGTATCGCCTGAACGATCGGTTGGCACTGACCTACAGCCTTGGAGACAGCTTCGAGTCGATCGTTAATTCGGAAAATACCCTGGTTTCCCTGCTCTCACTCAATTTCGGTTTTGGAGGACCTACACGGGAGGATATAAGTGAGTAGGCCAAGCGGGACGCCGGCGCCCTATTGGCTGCCTTTGGTGTGCGCGACGCGGCTATTATGGATGTATTGACAGGCAGCTACCCTCCACAGGGAAAGCTGTCGTTTCGGTCATTGAGCAGGATCCCGACGCTCCGGGATACCCCGGGGAGCATACCTTGTATCCTTTTGGCTATGGATTGAGCTACGAACCCGGATTATTCACGAACAATATTCATTGATACCATACATCGATGTTTAACAATTAGGCTAGCTTGTAGTGAAGAAAGATATTTAATTTTATCCTTTTCCCGGCACGGCGGAATTTTTCACTGTGCTTGGTTGAAGTTGAGATAGCTCATTCAACGTATAGGAATACGTTCCACTCACTATTTCAACTTCGTCATGCAGATGAAAAAATATTGGTGAATAATCCAGGCTAAAAAGCCATTGTTTTAAAGAGGGCTTTGCAAAACCCTCACTTCTTCGTTCCGAGGGAGTTGTACTCCCGTTAAAAGGTCACCAAGGTCGGTAGTACAACTACCTCCCAACAAAATAGCAGGTTCTGCAAAGGTCTCTTAAAGTTTATACAGGTTTTCCAAGTTCGTTATATTAAAGAACCTGTTAAACTTCAATTTTGGATCAAATACAACGAAAAACTTAAATTATCGGGCAAGTCAATATTTTACATGCCTTTAACAGTCATGCCATGTTTATATACAGATTTCTGGTTATAGCGTTCATTTTACTGCTCTTTATTCAGGTGGATGTCAATTTTGCCCAGGGTAATAGTGAGATTCCTGCAACAAAAATCGATGAACCGGTTTCAATTAATGGCATGCTGGACGAGGCTATTTGGAAAGAGGCACAACCGGTTACCGGGTTTCAGCAGTTTGAACCGAATGAGGGTTCCCCCGCCTCCCAACGTACTGAAGTCCGGGTGTTGTACGGAGAGGGGAATGTTTATATAGGGGCGATACTCCATGATCAAAGGCCATCCGAAATACAACAGACGCTGGGCCGACGGGATGAGTATAATCAGGCCGACTGGTTTCTGGTATCTATTGATTCATACTTTAACAAACGAACTGCTTACACATTTGGACTGAATGCTGCCGGGGTCCAGTTTGATGCTCTTCGTTCGGGAGGCGGTGGCGGGGGAGGGGATGCCCCACCCGGCATGGATCCTTCCTGGGATGCGGTGTGGGAATCCGCCGTTTCGGTTAACGATGAAGGCTGGGTTGTGGAGATGAGAATTCCCAACAGCATGTTGCGTTTTCCTGATACCGATCTCCAGACATGGGGTATCCATTTTACCCGCCGCATTCCGAGGCTGGGGGAAGTAGTAGAGTGGCCACTGGTTTCCCGGGCGGACCGATCTAATCTGGTGGCCCGGTTCGGCCGGTTGACTCAAATCGAGAATATTGAGCCGAAACCCAATATCCAGGTGAGGCCCTATACCGTTGCCGGACTCACCTCGCAGGAGAGCCTGCAGGATCCCGGCCGGGCCGATGTCAGTACAAATATGGACCTGGGTGGAGATCTCAAGATCGGTCTTGGACCGAACATTACCCTCGACGCCACGATCAACCCGGATTTCGGACAGGTGGAATCCGATCCGGCGGTGCTCAATCTTACAGCGTTTGAAACTTTTTTTGACGAGAAGCGACCCTTTTTTATTGAAGGGATACAGATTTACGAATTTTCCGTGGGACCCGGTGAACTGCTGTATACCCGTCGGATCGGTGCAGAGGCACCCATTATCGGGGCGACAAAGCTGTCTGGCCGAACCGAAAGTGGAACTTCTTTTGGTATTCTCGGGGCCACTTCGGGCAGTGATTTTGACCCGAGCCGCAATTACGGGGCGGCACGGGTACGCCAGCAGATCGGCTCCGTTTCAGAGGCCGGAGCGATAGTAACCGGCTATGATGCTCCTTCGCCCGACGGTACCGGGCGGATTCAAACTGCCAGCGGGGGAGTTGACTGGGATATTCGTTTCCTTGACAACCGCTACGGGGTGGAAGGGTTTTCGGCCTTTACCCACCGAAACTGGACAGCTCCGGGCCGAAGCTCCAGCACCGGGATGGCCGGGAAAGTCTGGCTCCGAAAGCGCCAGGGTATCCTAAACGGTTTTGTTGGGCTGGATCTGTTTGGGGATGAATTTGATCCCAACGATATCGGCCAGCTAAGGGAGAATAATTTTATCGCCAATCTATACCGGTTAGAATACCAAATCAACAGGGGGGAGCCATTCGGACCCCTGCGACGTGCTGACGTCGAAGCATTTGGCATTCAGCAATTTTCCTATGACGAGAGGCTCAATTTGGGATTCTCACTTGAACTTACGTCTTCCTGGATGACCATGGAGTTCCAGGAAATCGAGTTTGGCATGAATATCGAACGCCCGTTTGGAGGATATGACCTGTTTGAAACGCGTGGACTGGGTCCCTGGGCACGGCCTGCCTCCTACCAGCTTGTGGGGGAATTTAACACCGACGAACGCCGTCAGTGGCAGGTACAGCCAGAGGCATCCTACACCTGGCATGAAGATGGAGGACAGGGATATGCTTTTGGGTTCTGGGGCGACTGGAATATCGGGACCCGGTTGAACCTGTATGCGAACCTGGAGGGGGAATGGGAAGAAGATGTCACGGCCTGGGCTTCCAACGAGTCGTTCCGATATACCGGCTCCGAGTGGGAGATTGGAGAGCGCTCGGCCTCGCCGGATCAGCTTGCCGACGGTGAGTACAGAACACTGGAGAACCAGGGCCGCCTGAATACCATTTTTGCAAATATTTCACCTTATAACGGCAACACCTGGTACACCCCGGTATTTGGCCGGCGCGACACCCGCTCGCTCGATCTCACCCTGCGCAGCGACGTAACCTTTACCCCAAAACTTTCGCTGCAACTCTACAGTCAGCTGTTTTTAGCCCGGGGGCGTTACCAGGATTTCAAGATTATGCAGGACTGGGACCAACTGGCAGGATATTCGTCCTACCCGAAGCGATCAGAGTTCTCGTTGAGTAGTCTTCAGTCAAACGTCGTACTGCGCTGGGAATATCAGCCGGGTTCCAATATCTATCTGGTTTGGACCCACGGTCGTCAGTTGCGGGAAAGCCTGAATCCCCTGGCTCCGTACGGCCGCTCCCCGTATGGGCGTTCTATCAATCAACGTATCAACGATACCTTTGAGATCTTTCCCGAAAATGCTCTGCTGCTGAAGATAGAGTACACCTTTTTGTATTGATCAAGAGAGAAGTCCAGGTTGCGGCAAGGCGGAGGGAACGCAAAAAAATCACCTGATGATTATTGCGTTTTTTCCGGTAGAAAATGAACAAGGAAAGTGGATGAAAAGGCCCCGACAAGAAAATAGGGCTGTTCTCCCAATCGAGATGTTCCCTTAGGCTTGATCCCAAAGTGATCCCTGTATCCGGAAAAAAGCAACCTTGACTTTTTGCCCCCTCCTCAACAAAAAAAGATCCATCCCGAAGTTGTCAGGATGGATCTTGCGATTTGAAGTATAAAAGGCAAGCCTACTTGCTCAGGTACAGGTTCTTGAACTCATACGGCTTTTTGAAGTGCTCGTCGTTGAAATCTTCGGCAAAGTAGATTGTTTCACCGGTCGACTTCATCTCGGGTCCCAGTTCTTTCTTGACTTCCGGGAATTTGTTGAAGGGGAATACCGGCTCCTTGATCGCCCACTTGGTCAGCTTGGATTTGAGATCTTCTTCCGGGAAGTCTTTGAGCTTGGCTCCCAGCATCACCTTCACCGCAATACGCGCCTCTGGCCGCTGTGTGGCTTTGGCCAGGAACGGGATGGTACGGGTAGAGCGCGGGTTGGCCTCAAGTACATATACCTGGTCCCCTTTTACGGCATACTGCACATTCAGGAACCCGATAATGCCCATGTTGCTGGCGATCTTTTCGTGGTACTCCTTGATTTTATCGAGGGCAGTATCGCTCAGGGAGTAGGTCGGGATTACCGCGGTAGAGTCGCCCGAGTGGACGCCCGCCGGTTCAATATGCTGCATGATGCCGGCGATATGCAGCTGGTCGCCGTCATAAACCGCATCTACATCCACCTCAACCGCATCTTCAAGGAAGCGGTCGATCAGGAAGTCGTTTTCCGGGTGGGTTTTCAGGATCGATTCGGTATATCCCCTGAGCTCTTCCTCTTTGATAGCGATGCGCATACCCTGCCCCCCGAGTACATAGCTGGGACGAATAAGGACCGGGTAGCCGATCTCCCGGGCCACATCCAGGGCGCCTTCGACTGTTCGGGCGGTGCCGTAGTCCGGGAACGGGATATCGAGTCGTTCAAGAAAGTCGGAGAATGCACCGCGATCTTCGGCAAAATTGATCTTTTCGAACGGCGTTCCGAAAATCTTGATGCCCTCCTCTACAAAGCGCTTGCCGAGCTTGAGTGCTGTCTGCCCGCCCACTTGCAGGATCACGCCCTCCGGCTGTTCATACTCGATAATATCGAGCACGCGCTCCCAGTACACCGGTTCGAAGTATAGCTTGTCCGCAATATCGAAGTCGGTGGAGACGGTCTCGGGATTACAGTTGACCATAATCGCCTCGTAGCCCATCTCCTGGACGGCTGCTACAGCATGCACACAGGTATAGTCAAATTCAATACCCTGCCCGATGCGGTTCGGTCCGCTGCCGAGGATCAGCACCTTTTTCCTGTCGGAGACTTCGCTTTCGTTTTCGCCCTCGTATGAGGAGTAGAAGTAGGGAGTCTCGGCGGGAAACTCGGCCGCACAGGTATCCACAACCTTAAAGACCGGCTTGAGTCCGAGCTCTTTTCGTCTTTCCCGTACATCATATTCACTTACCGGGCCGTTGCTCTGGCTCAGCATCCAGGCGATCTGGGTATCGCTGAAACCGGCTTGTTTAAGCTCGTAGAGGTCGTCTTTGCTGATGCTGTCCAGCGACTGGCCCTCTGTTCGGTTTTCGAGTGAAACCATGTACCGGATCTGCTGGAGGAACCAGGGGTCGATCTTGGTAATATCGGCAATTTCTTCAACCGAGGCTCCCAGCTTGAAGGCGTGACGTATATTCAGGAGCCGGTCCCAGTACGGTTTCATGAGGCGTTCCCGCACGGTTTTACGGTCGATCTCCTCGTATCCGTCAGCCCCGAGACCGGCACGACCGATTTCGAGCGACTGCCAGGCTTTGTTAAGGGCTTCCGGGAAGTTTCGCCCGATCGACATCACTTCGCCCACCGCCTTCATCTGGGTGGTCAGTTCTTCATCCACGCCGGGAAATTTATCGAAGTTGAAGCGGGGCGCCTTTACAATGACATAGTCGATGGAGGGTTCAAAGCAGGCGGAGGATACGCCGGTGATCGGGTTTGGAAGTTCGTGCAGGTCGTAACCGACCGCGAGCTTGGTTGCAATTTTGGCGATCGGGTAGCCGGTGGCCTTGGAGGCCAGGGCAGAGGAGCGGCTGACGCGCGGGTTGATCTCAATCGCCACAAAACGGTCGGAGCCCGGTTCCACGGCAAACTGCACGTTACACCCCCCGGCAAACTCGCCGATGGAGTTCATCATCTTTATGGCGGCATCGCGCAGCATCTGGAATTGCTTGTCGGTCAGCGTCTGGGAGGGGGCCACGGTCACCGAGTCACCGGTGTGCACGCCCATCGGGTCGATATTCTCCACGGTACAGACAATGACGACCGTGTCGTTGGGATCGCGCAGCAGCTCCAGCTCGTACTCTTTCCACCCGAAGATGCTTTCCTCGATGAGCACCTGGTGAACGGGACTCAACTCCAGCCCCCGCAGGACCTTGCGTTCAAACTCATCCTCGCTCCAGACGATACCGCCCCCGTCGCCGCCCATCGTAAAAGAGGGGCGGATGACAATCGGGAGGCCGCCCAGCTCTTCGGTAATCTCCTTGGCCTCCAGCAGGGAGTCGGCGATGCGGCTGTGGCACTGCGGAATGTCGATCTCGTCCATCAGGTCGCGGAACGCCTGCCGGTCTTCGGTGATCTCGACAGCGTCGATGTTGACACCGATGATCTCGATGCCGTTTTCTTCCCAGAAGTTTTCCTGCTGCAGGTCCCGCGTCAGGTTTAGTCCGGTTTGCCCGCCCATGGTGGGGAGAACGGCATCAGGAGATTCCTTTTCTACAATTTCCTTGATAGAATCGGTAGTCAGCGGTTTCAGGTAGACCTCGTCGGCCATAAGGGGGTCGGTCATGATGGTGGCCGGGTTCGAGTTGATAAGCACGACCTCGTAGCCGTCTTCCATCAGTGAGCGACATGCCTGTGATCCGGAATAGTCGAATTCGCAAGCTTGTCCAATTACGATGGGTCCTGAACCGATAATGAGAATTTTGTGGATGTCGTCGCGTCTTGGCATTTTATTTTTTAGGGTTCTGTTCTTTTGATCAAATTTGGATTTATGTGAGGCACAGGTCGGTTGGAGCGCTACAGGCCCGCGCCCGTGTGGTTGCGGACTGGTCTAAACCAGCTCTTCCTTATGCTCCCGGATCATATCCAGGAATTGGTCAAAGAGATAGGAAGAGTCGTGCGGGCCGGGAGACGCCTCCGGGTGATATTGCACGGAGAATCCCGGAAAGTTTTTAAAACGGAGGCCCTCAATGGTATCGTCATTCAGATTCACATGGGTGATTTCCACTTTTGATTCGTCGAGTGCATCTTCGTCTACGGCAAATCCGTGGTTCTGCGTGGTAATCTCCACGTTCCCGGTTTCCTGGTTTTTCACCGGCTGGTTGGCTCCCCGGTGGCCGACATACATTTTCATGGTCGGGATCCCTTCAGAGAGGGCCATCAGCTGGTGCCCCAGGCAGATGCCGAACATCGGCTTGCCGGTCTCCTTGGCATAATTGACGGTTTCGAGGGCGTACTGGCTGGTGGCATCGGGATCGCCGGGTCCGTTACTGAAGAAAAAGCCATCGGGATTCCATTCCTCGATCTCATCGATGTAATCCCCTTTGGCGGGAAAAATACGCAGTGTGCACCCGCGCTTGTTCAGGTTGTTGATAATATTCTGTTTGATTCCGTAATCAAAAGCGGCCACTTTGTAGGGACCGTCGCTGTGGATGGTCTGCGGTTCCTGCCGGGTTACCTTGGTGGCCAGTTCGAGCCCTTTCATCTGTGGCCATTCCCGGGCTTTTTTAACGAGTTTTTCTTCATCCAGTTCTTCCGACGAAATGACCGCATTCATGACGCCCTTGGCCCGTATGTGGCGTACCAGTTTGCGGGTGTCGACACCGGTGATGCCAACGAGTTCATTTCGTTTCAGGTATTCCTGAAGGCTGCCGTCGGCCTGGGGATTGCTGAACTCCCAGGAAAACGAGCGTACAATGAGTCCGGCGATCATCACTTTTCGGGCTTCATCGTCGCGGCTCATGGTGCCGTAGTTTCCGATATGGGGATAGGTCATCATCATAAGCTGCCCGTAGTAGCTGGGGTCGGTAAATATTTCCTGGTACCCGGTCATGCTGGTGTTGAAACAGAGTTCACCACCGGTGGTACCTTTCTTGCCGATGGCGTATCCATGTTCGACGGTACCGTCGGAAAGTGCAATTATGGCTTTATCGCGAGGGTAAAGGGACATTATCTTTGATGGAGTGTTGTTAACGGGTTGCGGTTTATATCTAAAAAAAATCCGACAACAAAAAATGTGTCGGATTGAGAGAAAGAAGGGTGAAGTGTGTTGATCAAAAATTTTTTGAAAAGAGAAGCCCAATGCTTTAAAAAGCATGATTTGGGTATCGCATCCGGCTTCATTTTATAAAACAAATGCAGGTCGTTTTGAGTGTTCACGTAATTAAGTCCAAAACTGGTCAAATATATAAACTCCCTACTCTATATTCAACGCATTTTTTAAAAACGTGGAGACTCGCTTTTAGAGGGTTTTAGGGAGGAGGGAATACTCGATTTGTCGTTTTTAAGACGTTGTACGTCTGCTTGCCCCCCCCAGTAAAATCAACTCCCAACAAAGCAGGAGGTTCTATACCACCCTTTACCTGATCTGTCTGTGCAGTGCGGTAGTATCCGTGTTCACACGTCAGTGAAAGGTCGAGATCCGGGATCTGGCGTGACACCAGCAGCGGGTTGGTAAAACTCCTTTCGCTGGTGGAATTGCTGTTATACCGAACTCGGCGTACTTTTCACGGAGTGCCGAGTTATCCTCTTTACAATGAGCCTGTAAGCCGATGACTGATGATATTTCCCGTTCATCCCTCGAAAAAGAATCCAGCTCCGGAAGCTATCCGCTGTATATCCTTGCGGGTCAGTCGAATATGGACGGCATGGGATTTGTCTTGGAACTGCCCCCCGATCTTAACCGCACGCAGGAGAATGTCCTTATCTACAATCCCAACCGCAAAGATGACGGGGAGCCGCCAGAGGATATCGGACGATGGGTGGAGCTTGGTCCCGGTCACGGGTACGGGCACCGTTTTATCAGGAATGAGGAGGGGGAGATGAGCCTCCCCTCCGGCCGCTTTGGTCCGGAGCTGGCATTTGCAGCTCGTATTCGTACCCTCCATGCAGGCCGGGGAGTGGCTCTTTTAAAATACGCCAGGAGTGGCTCCTCCATTCACCCGGAGACGCCTGATGACTGGGGTTGCTGGGATCCGGATGTTGAGGATGTCAACCAGTGGACACATTTCAAATATTACTATCGGCGGGCAGTTTCCCGCGCCGGTCGTGACCGGGATGGAGAGGTCCTGAAGTTGAGCCCGGCCGGTATACTTTGGGTGCAGGGAGAGAGTGACGCTGCTTATACAAAGGAGATCGCGGAGGCATATGAGGAAAACCTGGAAAAGATCATTGGTCGCATGCGAAAGCTGACGGGCCATCCCCAGCTTCCGGTTGTCATCGCCGGTGTTTCAGAAACCGGCCGGGAAGAGGGGCGTCCGGCCCTGCCGTGGGCGGGTATTGTCCGGCAAGCCCAGGAAAAGGTGGCAGGTAATGATGCCTGTGCGGCCTTTGTTCGCCCCCCGGAAGGGCACGGATGGATCGATCCCTGGCATTACGACAGCCAAACATATATTGAGCTGGGCCGGCGAATGGCGGAGGCGATGGCTGAACTGGTCTCATAATCAGGGGAGAACTGGCGTCACACAAAGGGAATCAGTGAGAGGACTCCAGCTGCTGAAATCATGAGTACGAGCCATATCAGGGACTTGCTTTTCCTGAATCCCGCCCAAAAGACAAAGAGGCCCGCTTTGACAAAAGTATTGGCAATTACTGCAATTATGATGCCTGATACCGCAACCTGGGGATCGGTTTCATTTTGTGCCATGCGGGAGAGGGAGAGCGTAATCGCATCGACATCCATCAGCCCGGAAAAGAGAGCCAGCAGGTATATCCCCTGATTGCCGTACCACTTTTCCATCGCCGTTGCCAGCAGCAGGATAAGTCCCAGCAGCAGTCCAAATTGGATGGCTGTAAAAAGCTGGAGTGGGTTTTTCAGTTCAAGGGTCGGTTGGTCCCGGGAAAACTCCTTGTGGCGACTCCATAGCCAAATTCCACCACCCGCGGTCAGTACCAGCATTACTGCGAGCGGGATCCAGAGGGGATGCAACAGCTCTGCATTTACGATGGCGACCTCAACAGCCACCCTGACGAACATGATGGAAGAAGCGACCAGCACCCCGGCGATAAAGATAGTGCTGAGCGCCTGTTTTTGCTGGCGTGCAAACTGGGCCAGGCTGAGCGTAACCGCTGTGGAGGAGGCCAGTCCCCCGGTGATCGAGGTCAACAGGGTGCCCAGCCGTTCTCCCTTGTACTTGATAAGAACATATCCGGCAAACGAAAGGCCCGAAATAAGCACCACCATCCACCATATCCAATAGGGATTAAGGGTTTCCCAGGGACCGTAGCCCCTGTTGGGAAGGAGAGGCAGGAACAGAACGGAGATGACCAACAGTTTGATACCGGCATAGATTTCTTTGACCTCAATCATGCGAAGCCATCGGTGCAGTACCGGTTTTAGGCTGAGAAGAACCATCACCAGTACGGCCGCTCCAAGGGCATAAATACGATAGTCACTGGTTGCCCAGGCACCCAGAGCAAACGTCAGCAAGAGTGCTATTTCGGTGGTAATACCGACATCCTTGTCTTCGCGGACGGTGGCTTCAACCATATAGGAGGTGACAATGAGGGCCGCAAGGGCCAGCAGGATCACCCCCAGGAACCAATCCGCGATATAGTGGGTCATCTCGGCGGAAAGTCCCCCGAGAAGTCCCACAAGGCTGAAGGTCCGGATTCCGGCCACGCGGTCTCCTTCATCCTCCTTGCGCCCGGTCCACCCGCGCTCAATACCGATGAGCAGTCCCACACCGAGGGCCGAAAGCAAGTTCCACAGTACCGCCGCTTCTGTTTCCATCTATAATACCGATTTACATTTGATGATCGGGAGTTTTGGTTTTCCCCATCGCTGATTTAAATCCGGAATATATGCGCGTTCGTTCTGTCTCCGGTTATTGTGCAATAAAATGATGAAGGTCGGATTATTATACCGAATGCCGAGGTTAAGAATAGTAAGGAATCTTTGCAGAATCTGCTATTTTGTTGGGAGGGGTTGTACCACCGACCTTGGTGACCTTTAAACGGGAGTACAACTTCCTCAGAACGAAGATTTAAGGGTTTTGCGAAACCCTAAGTAAAATAAAGCTTCTGCGGTCAACCTGTGAATTTTTCCGGGTCGGGCGTCAAAAGGAGCAGGGCAAGCAGAGCCGTGCGCCGGACCGTCTCTTCCAGGAATATTTTTTCATCCGGACTGTGTGCTCCTTCGCCAACGGCTCCGAGGCCGTCCAGGGTGGCGGCATGCTGGCTGGTCAGGTTGCCGTCCGAAGCACCGCCGGAAGTGGCTTGTTTGAGCTCCATCCCCAGCAAGCGGCCGTGGGCTTTGGCGGTGTGCCATAACCGGCGATTACGCTCGTTTTGGGTCATCGGCTCGCGGCCGAATCCTCCCGAAATATCCACCGATACCTCCGGGGTGGAGGGGGACAAGTTTTTGATTGCTTCTTCAATTTTCCGGGCATCTTTCTTGTTCAGGACGCGGACGTCGACATCAGCCGAGCTTTCCGGGGCCACTACGTTCGTTCGGATACCCCCGTCAACTTTGCCCACGTTGACGGTAATGCCGTGTTCCGGGTCATTTAGCTGAAAAAGCTGCTGGATCAGGTACGAAAGTTCGAGGATCGCGCTCCGTCCCTTTTCCGGTTCCAGTCCGGCGTGGGAGGATTTCCCGGTAACCCGCAGTACAAAGTGTCCCACTCCCTTGCGGCGTGTTTTAATCCTCCCGTCCCTGCCCATCGACGGTTCAAGTACAAACACCCGATGTACGACCCGGGCCAGCCAGGTGATCCGTTTTTTGGAATCGGTACTGCCGGTTTCCTCGTCTGAATTTATGAAAAGGATCGGTTGAAGAGGCGGATCGATACCGAGTTCTTTTAGCACTTTCAGGGCTGTCAGCATCATGGTGACGCCGGCTTTCATGTCGTAGATGCCGGGACCGGTGATGACATTTCCATTCCGGGCGAACGGCATGCTCTCGAGGGTTCCCGCCGGCCAGACGGTATCGATATGGCCAAGCATCAGCTGGTACCCGCCTGCCTGGGGGGGCGATGGCCGCGCATAAAGCTGTCCTCCGCTGGTATCCCCCGGGTAAACCGAGCTCGTAAAGTTCAGGTCGGTCAATACACTCTGGATCTGCTCGAACAGGGTGCGGTGTGAATGCGGCTCGTGGGGTGGTGTTTCTATCTTTACCAGCTGCTCCAGCAGGTCCAGGAACCAGGATTCCTCCTCCTGGCAGGTTTTTAAAATACGTGTTGCCGTATCTTGATCAACCATCGATTATTTCCTGAATTTTTTCGGGAATGGGAATGCCTGCGATTCATTCACGACCGCAAAACGCCCCGGGTTCAGGTAGGCCATGAGAGGATGATTATAGATCAATTCATTGTCGTCACGTGCATTTTTCCGGATATAGTTCTCATCAGCATGCGCCTTCACCACTTCACCCAGGATAAGGCTGTTCTCCCCAAAACCGTCAATAATGTTGTGCAGTCGGCATTCAAGATAGAAGTATCCCTCTTTTAGGAAGAAGGGCGCCACGGTTGATGCCGCAAAACGCGGGATGGTTTCAAGCTCGGGCTTGGTATCATCCTCCCGGCGCCGGGTGGCGGTCAGGCTGGTAAAAATGACTTGATCGGGTTTGGGATAGGTAACCGTAAACTCGTCAAAATTCCTGATATTCTGGTAGGTACTGTGGGCCGGGGTGCAGACAAATCCGAAATAACGATCCCACCCTACCGGGAACGCCATATGTTTTGGAGCAAAGTTTGGGGTTTCCTCGTCGTCCATTGACCCGATGATTACAAGGGGATGCACGGTAAAGACGTGATCCCAGAGCGTTTCCAGGTCAAGGGAGACGGTTGACTGATCATTGTTTTCCATAGTGATGGGTGTTTGAGTTACCGCTGTATGATGTTTTCAAGATCCCAGATTTCGTGCAGGCCCAAAATGTGCAGTACTTCGAAAAAGATTTTCGGGGGATTTTTCAGTCGCACTCTGGTGCGACCTTGGAGCAGCTTGTGGATGAATATGACAGCCTCGGTATTAACAAATCGTGCTTGCTGAAGGTCAACATGCAGCTCTTTCCGCCCGTCCCACAATGTCTTGATTTCTCGCACTGCATTCAGGTTGAAATCGCTTTCAAGTTGTACGGTCAGTCGACTATTGCTCCTGGTATACTGCATTATATTCATCCTTGATAAAGGTTTTTATGTTCCGGGCCGTATCCGAATAGACCTCAATCAGGTCAAAATTGATCGGAACCAGGAGTTTCTGCATGCGGAGGTAGTCCTGCTCCCGGTGGTTCATCGGCATCAGGCCCGCAAAAATGAACCGGTTCCTGCGAAGCCACTCCACGGCCTCGCTGTTGGGGGAATCCTGCAATGGAATATCGAAATAGATGGCGTGGAGGTCCACCTCTGCCAGGCTGCGCATCATGCTTTCGGCGGCAGTAATAAACTGGTTGCCGATACTGGAGACCACCACGGTGGCCGTCTTGTTTTTATAGGTGAATTCCAGATTCATCTCGGTCTCGCTTTGGCCTTGCGGGCCGGGAGTTGCGGGTTCTTCCAGAGTGCAGGTTTTTTCAAACTGCCGGTAGATCTGGCGGAGGATTCCGCGGTAACGGTCCGGCAGAACAATGGTCCGGTTCCACTGGTCGACCAGTGGCAGGAAATCGACCAGGATCGATTTGGGCTGGGTGTTGCCCGCAGTACTATCCTGGTGCCCGGAGCCGCGGGTGACCGCCACCAGCAGTGCCGTGCTGCCAAACCCGAAGGAGTGATTCACTTTCTGGCTGATCGTGTGGACGGTCAGTGCGAGCCCATACAGGCCCTGGAGGCCCCTCTCTCTGCTCATTTTGATCAGTCTGCCCATCATCCGTTTCATCAGCCCCTGTTTGCGGTGTGGCGGAGAAACGACCGCTTCTCCCACTTCACCGACCAGGGAGTCGGGGGCTTTGATAACGGCAAAATAGCCTGCCGGTCGGCCGCTGCCCGTTCGCACGATGGTACCGAACTTCTTCCCGTGCTCAATCGCCAGCTCATTCTGTTTCGGGAAATAGAGGTCTTCCTTGCTGTAGGAGTAGTCGTATGACCGGTAGATGAGTTTGGCAATATCTTCGGCATCTTCTTTGGTTACGGAGTCTAAGGTGTATTCTGTTTCTTTCTGCTTTGGGGCGTCGGGCCCGGCAGTCTCCTCCTTTTGTAAGTTCGAGTAGCTCTGTTCTGTCAGCTGCTTGGCCAGCCGAAACTCCTTGCCGTCACGGCCACGGTTCAGGAAGAGGAAATGATCGGTCAAATTGCGAACCAGTTCCAGCCCGGCCCCTTCAAAATCACCGCTGTCCAGGGCTTTCTTCCGCGAGTATTGGTAGTTGTCGGGGGCGAACGGCTCCCCGGACTCCTGTATGATAATCTCGAGCTGAGGAAGAGAGTAGCGAAACCAGAGCTCCATGTAACCGTCGGTATCGGGATAGGCGAAAAGAATCATGTCGGTCAGCAGTTCATCCACCGCAAGGCTGAATCGCGCGGCTTCATCCGGCTGCATCCCCATGCTGGTGCACCATTTGTAGGTAAAGTCGGTCACCGGCTCAATCGCCTTTATGTGAGCTTCCAGGTATAAATAAGCTTCCATTCAGAATTCTGAATCTTTATGATTTTGTTGTACTGCCGTTTTCTTGCAATTCCAGTCCCCTCCCCATTTCCCCTGGCTGTTCCCCAATGTACAGTTAAACAATTCATGAGGAAAAAGAACCAGGAAAATCATGAAGGATTATGATTGAACCGATACTTTGAAGTACGAAATTAAACAGAGCGAGGTTGTATTACGCAACATCTACTTTTCCGGTATCAGCGCTCAAGGGTTGCCCCGGGCTGACCTGTTTTATTGACACTAACAATAGGTGATAGACAGACAAAGGTTAAGCATGTTATTCCCGACCTCATTGTGGGCGTTTCCCCTACTGTGGTGATCGGTTCCTTTCCAGCAGAGAGCGGGCAAAAAGTTAACCGCAGAATACATTAAATTAAAGCTGCCTGAATCGGGGAAAAATACCAGGAAATCGACACCATTGATGACTGACAAACCAGATATAAATGATGAGCCCGGGAGACACCTGCAGATTCCGAAACGCAATTTACTGCTCCTTTCGGTCGGGTCTGCGGTTGTGTATTTGTTGCTGGCCTGGCTCATATTCTATTTTTTTCACAAAACTGAACTTGTTTCTGCATTTGAACACGGCTTCTCTTTAAGTAACCAGTTGTGGACCGGTGCGGTTGCGGGAGGTGCGGGGGCTGCAGTCGTCACGCTCCTGATTAAAAGGCCGCCGGTCGCCGGCGTCCTTGACGACTTCTACATTGTTCGGGCACTTAAAAATACGCCGTTGACAAAGTTTGACTGTGTTCAGCTCTCCCTGTTTGCCGGGACAGGGGAGGAGCTCCTGTTCCGCGGAGCCATTCAGCCCCTGCTTGGCATTTGGGTCACGTCTGTGATCTTTGTCGGTATCCACGGCTACTTCAAATTTCAGAAACCAGGACATTGGGTCTTCGGTGCCATGATGTTTGGTCTCAGCATGGGACTGGGATATCTTTTTGAATATGCGGGTCTGGCTGCGGCGATGACAGCTCATGCCGTATATGACCTGATTATGCTGTACCTGGTGGCCGATGGATCTATGAGTCGGTCCGGGCAAACGCCGTGAGGGCACGGTTTTGTTAACAGGGATCTTTGCAGAACCTGCTATTTTGCTGGGAGGTGGTTGCACCACTTTGCAGGTCTTTTAAATGGGAGTACAACTTCAGAACGAGGAACTGAGGATTTTTCAAAGCTCTCTGAAAATGAGATTTCACAAACGTTTAATCAGACACATAATTTAGAATATGTATTATGGAATCGAGGATTACACGCCGCGAGCTGTTAAAGCGCTTGGGAGTGACCGGCATCGGGCTAATGGTTCAGCCTTTTCAACCATTGTTTAGCCGGGAAACCACCATGCGCAGAAGAAAAATCCCCTCTTCCGGAGAAGAGATACCGGTCGTAGGCCTGGGTACATGGATCCAGTTTGACGTGGGCAAGTCAGAATCGGAGCGGAGACCCCTTCGCGAAGTCCTCAGGCTGATGGCCAAAGAGGGAGGCAAGGTGATCGACTCATCTCCGATGTACGGCCGTGCGGAAACGGTTATTGGCGACTTGACAGCCGATCTTGGAATCGCTGACGAATTCTTCTATGCCACGAAGGTGTGGACTACCGGCCGGCAGGCGGGTATCAGCCAGATGGAGACCTCGATGCGGCGTATGCGCCGGGATACGATCGACCTGATGCAGGTACATAACCTGCTGGACTGGCAAACCCACCTGCTGACCCTTAAGGACTGGAGAGAACAGGGGCGGATTCGGTATATCGGGGTGACGCATCATACCGTATCGTCACACAGCCGCCTGGAAGAGATCGTTAAAACAGAAGATATAGATTTCGTACAGTTTAACTATTCGATCCGAACCCGCAGTGCGGAGCGCAACCTACTCAACACGGCACGAGAACATGGAGTGGCGGTCCTTGTCAACGAGCCGTACGAGGGCGGGTCGCTGTTTGGGGCTGTAGGCGGCAGGAAGGTTCCCACCTGGGCTGAAAGGGAATATGATATCAACAGCTGGGGCCAGTTCTTTCTTAAATATATTCTTTCCCATCCGGCGGTAACCTGTGTCATCCCGGGCACTTCCAATCCGGAACACCTGGTGGACAACATGGGGGCAGGGTACGGGCGACTGCCGGATGAGGAAGGGCGGGAGAGAATGGTAGATTTTGTGGAAGGTCTGTAGGCAATAACTTGCAAAGTCCTCTGGATGGAATAGAAAAGCTCCTCAAAATAGGTAATTTTAAAAGGGCCGTTGCCCGGTAACTAACTGCCTCAGCTTATTTGTGGTCGTTGATAATTTTTTCCAGAGGACCGGCCTGTACAACGCCGGCCTGTCTCCATTTTATCTCCCCGTTTTTAAAAAGGATCAGGGTGGGTACGCTGCGGACCTGGTATTTCATAGCTGCCTGCTGGTTCGCATCAACATCAACCTTGATGATCATGGCATCATCGCCAACCCGTTTTTTGAGATCCTTGAGGATCGGCTTCATCATCTTGCAGGGACCGCACCAGTCGGCATGGAAATCAACCAGGACCGGGGTGTCGCTGTTGATTAAATCGGTGAATGAGGTTGTTTTTTTATCCGTTTCCATAATGTCGATGTTCAATTAAAATTGATATTTCTTTCGTGGTAAAGTATGATGATTTGGAATAAGCTGCTGCGGTTGAAACCGAGCCCCGCATGACGGTGAAAATCCTACAATATGCGATACGTATGTGTAAAAAATTAGGATCGGTTACTTAATTTTTATCAGAGGGTTTTGTAAAACCCTCAATTCCTTGGTCTGAGGGAGTTGGACTCCCGTTAAAGGTCAATAAAGTCGGTAGTAGAACTACCTCCCAACAAAATAGCAGATTATGCACAGGTCTCTATCATTATAGACGAATATAATATTGTTGGAATAATTTTTACTAAAGCAGAAATTGCCAAATAATGAAACAAAATATTCCACGGTTGCTCATTGTCGGGTATGTATGGCCCGAGCCCAACTCTTCGGCTGCTGGCCACCGGATGATGCAGCTGATCTCCATATTCAAAGAGCACGGATGGAAAATCACCTTTGCCAGTTCCGCCACCGAGAGCGAGCACGCTGCAGACTTGCAAGAACGGGGCATTGACACTCAGCCGGTGGAGATTAACAGTTCCGGTTTTGATACCTTTCTTGAGAATCTGCAACCGGACGTCGTGATGTTTGACCGGTTTGTGGTTGAAGAGCAGTTTGGGTGGCGGGTGGCCGAGCACTGTCCCGGTGCCCTCCGAATCCTGGATACGGAAGACCTGCACTGCCTGCGCCGCGCCCGAAGAAGAGCGATACTTGAAAACCGGCCTTTTTCCGAAGTCGACTTGTTGGAGGATGAGGTGGCGAAGCGGGAAATTGCCAGTATCCTGAGATGTGATCTCTCGCTGATTATCTCTGAATACGAAATGAAGCTGTTGACAGACCATTTCCAGGTGGATGAATCGCTGCTCCATTACCTGCCGTTTTTGCTGAATCCCATTGACCAGGCCCAGGTCGAGGAATGGCCCACCTTTGACGACCGCGCCCATTACATTACGATGGGGAATTTTCGTCACCCGCCGAACCGGGACGCTGTCCAATTCCTTAAAACAGAAGTCTGGCCTCGCATCAGGAGCAGGCAGAAAAAGGCGGTACTGCATGTGTACGGGGCCTACCCGTCCCGGCAGGTAACGGATTTGCATGAACCCCGAGAGGGATTCCACATAAAGGGACGGACCCCGGACGCCCGGGCGGTGGTCCGCAGCGCCAAAGTTTGCCTCGCCCCGCTGCGATTTGGCGCGGGACTAAAAGGAAAGCTGGTGGAGGCGATGCAGTGCGGCACCCCAAGCGTAACCACCCCGGTAGGGGCCGAAGGCCTCAACGGAGAAAAGGAATGGCCGGGAGCGGTAGCACAAAGTTCGGAGGAGATAGCCGCCGCTGCTGTTCGGCTGTATACCAACCGGTCTGCCTGGGAAAAGGCCCAGGTAACCGGCCTGGAAATCGTTAACACCCGTTTTGGAAAGAGCAGGTTTGAACCGGCCTTTACAGACCGGATCCAGCACGTAAGGGAGAACCTGGGAAAACATCGGCGGCATAATTTTACGGGGAGCATGCTGATGCATCACACAATGGCCAGCACCCGGTATATGTCGAAATGGATTGAGGCCAAAAACAGGATGTGAGAGTTTAATTGCGTTTTTTTATGCAGGTTAAAGCTCGGTGGAATATTCTGTTGTTGGAAGCGGAACCATCGACTATTGAAGTTGTTAAAAAATATTAGAGGATTTTCAATTGATGCGGGGGGATGAACCCGGTGCAGGAACAACGGTGTTCTCAATTCGGTTGGGGATCATCCCACAGGCTAACATAGCAATGACAATCGACAAATATTTATACTTATGAAGATAACGATCGTTGGCGGACATGGAAGTATTGCGATGCTCCTTCACCCTGCTTTACGGGAGAGGGGGCATGAGGTGCGCGGCATTATCCGGAAAGAGGAACAGGCGGATGATCTTCGCGTGGCCGGGGCCGAACCGGTGGTCTGTGACATAGAGCAGACGGCAGATATCTCCGATGCGGTTGGGCAGGCAGATGCGGTCCTGTTTGCGGCGGGGGCGGGTCCCGGCAGTGGCGCTGAGCGCAAGTGGACCGTGGACCGCGACGGGGCCATAAAATTAATCGAAGCTGCGAAGAAAAACGGAATTGGCCGGTACGTGATGATCAGCGCAATGGGAACCGACAGACCCCGCGGAAATGAGGTCTTTCGGACCTATCTAAAAGCGAAGGAAGAAGCCGACGAGGCCCTTCGGAACAGCGGACTCGACTACACGATCATCAAGCCGGGGCGGCTGACTGATGACCCGGGAAGCGGCAGGGTGTCGCTGGGCCGGCAGCTCGAGCGGGGAGAGATCCCGCGCGCGGATGTGGCCGCAGTACTGGCCGAAGTGCTGGAAATGCCGGAGACAGCCGGGCTTCAGCTCGATCTGGTTTCGGGTGAGCAGCCGATACCGGAAGCGGTACGGGCAGTAGCAAATATGGGATAGACCGGTCGCGAATTGCTGTATAATGGAAGAAGGTATACTGAATTTTCAGCAGAGGAGCCCTTGCAAATGCCGGTTTCCAGAGTCTGTTCGGGAATCCGGCGACCCGGGGTCAGGGTAATTGGCAAAAGCGGATGTTATAAAGTAATTTTATATGTATTTTCGAGGCTTCACCCGATTCAATAAAAAAGAATTTCATGGCAAATAGTCATTATCCTAATAATGGTAATGAATTTTCTTCCAACGGCTCCCGCCAGGGCGGGTATCAGGGGGGCAAGCCCCCTGAGCGCAACGATGAGGATGAGATAGATCTCAAACGGCTTTTTTATATACTTTGGAATAACAAATGGCTGATCATCGGCTGCGTTATCCTGTTTAGCATACTTGCCGGTGTGGTGGCGAACTACCAGACGCCGATCTATCGCAGCGAGGCCTCTATGCTGATTACGCAGCAGCAAAACCGGTATTCGTACGCGGGCAGCGATCTGGGCAACCTATTGACCAGCACCTACGGAATAGGAGCGGGGAGTACCATCGCCAACGAAATGCAGGTGTTGCAGTCGCGCAGGCTCTCTACTGAATTGGCCGACACCCTGATCAACCGTCGCCTCATGGAAAACGGGAACCAGTATCCCATCCTTTTTACCAGTTACCCGGAGGATTCGACGTTGGCCGACAAGGATGTAATAGCCGGGCGTTTAAGCAGGAATCTGACCTTTTCCAAAGCAGATCAACAGGCCGATGTTATTTCAATAGGGTACGAGAGTCCTTCTCCGCTGGAAGCGGCCGATATTGTTAACTTTTCCATGCAAATTTACATGGATGTATCCACCCGCCAAAATCGAAGAGCAGCTAACTCGGCGGTGGATTTCCTGGAAAACGAACGTGAGCGGATCGAGGATACTCTCCAAACCGTTGAAAATCGACTGCAGGAGTTTATGAATGAAAATAAACTTGTGCAGGTAGATGCACAGACCCAGCAGGTAATCTCAACAATCGCCAACCTGGAATCGCGCAAGCAGGAAACCCGCGTGCAGCTGGTGGCGGCAAATTCAGCAATCGAGCAGTACAGGGAGCGGCTCAACAATATCAAGCCCGGGCTGGCCGAGCAGTATGCCGATGCCATAGGGCCCAACATGACGCGGTTGCAGTACCAGCTTGCAGAACTGGAAATTGAGAAAATGCAACTGGTTGCCAATAATCCGGGAATAGACGATGCGGCAACACCGCCGGATGAGCTGAAAAAGATTAATGAAAAAATTGAAGTTTATAGGAAAAAAGTGCGGGAATTAACCCAAAACCTTATTGATGAGGGCGATGAGTATCTGGGTTTCCTGGGCAATTCCGGCGGCAATATCTCCCAGGCGGTGACCGACATTAACAGCAAGCTGATTGAGTTGCAGGTACAGCGCGAGCAATTCAACTCTCAATTGGAAGTGATCAACGAACAGCTGCAGGAGCATGAACAGTTTTTTGATCGGCTGCCTGACAATATGATACGGCTGGCCCGGCTAAAACGGGAGGTCGAGATCAACGAGGAGCTTTTTGTGACGGTCTCGCAGCAGTACTCCGAGATGACCTTGTGGAAACAAACCCAGTTTGGACTCGGGCGGCCGATAGACACCGGCTATGTCTCCGAATTGCCGGTTAAACCCAATAGTAATTTGTATATCCTGGTCGGGTTTATCCTCGGGGGAATCCTGAGCGTGGGGTATATCTTTGTCAGGGAAGCGTTTAATACCACTATCGACAGCCTCGAAAAATTACGGCGCTTCGGCCCGCCGCTGCTGGCTGTTATTCCGAAAATGGATCGCCACATCAAGGAGCATTATGATGGCAGCCGGAAGGTGGAGGTCGGCGACAATAAAATCGATACTGGCCTGGTAACGCTGCTCGATACCGTTTCCCCCATATCGGAGTCTTTTCGGCGCCTGGAAAGCAATATTATCTACTCAAATCCCGACCGGAAAATGCGTTCTATCCTGATCACCAGTTCCACCAAGGGAGAGGGAAAAACCACGGTTGCCTCAAACCTGGGCGTGGTGCTGGCCGAGGCGGGATATAACGTTTTGCTGATTGATACCGACCTGCGGCGACCGAACCTGCACAACATGTTTGGGCTGAGTCGTTCGCCCGGTATCATAGAGATGCTGTTTGATGATTTGACCTCAGAGGAGGCGATAAAAGAGTCGATTGTACCCAACCTTTCGATTCTGACCTCCGGCAAACGACCGCCCAACCCGTCGGCCATTAACCAGAGTCGAAAGCTCATCAACCTGGTGCAGAGGCTGGAGGAGCAGTACGATTACGTCCTGGTGGATTCCGCGCCCTATGGAATTATTACCGATCCCTCGGCACTGATAAAAGAGGTGGACGGGGTGCTGTTGGTAACGAAGTTCGGAGAGACCAATGAGGCGGAAGTAAAACATACGATCGACAACCTCAACCAGATTAACGCCCACATTATCGGTTCGGTGCTCTCATCGTTCGATCATGAGAAGAGCAACGACTACTATTACGGTTCTCAGTATTACTACGGTTCCTACTACTATCGGGATCTCTACGAAGATTACAAATCGTATCACAGGGAACGGCCATCCGATCTTGAGTGATGCGTCGTGAATGAACCCAATGTTGTGGACACAGATCAAAAAAAACGGGTTTTGATCACGTGAGGAGCCGGGTTACCTGGATCTTACCTGTGCGACCGTTTCCTGAAAAAGCGGGAAAAATCGCTGCTTGATTATTAAGTTTCAGGGATGAATTGTCCGATCACGGGTATTACTTGTAAGTAATTATTATTACCTTTGAACCCGTTAACCCTGGATGTTTTCGGAGTAGGAAAAATGCCTGTGGCGCATTTTTTTACTCGATTTGGATGAAGTAGTCGGCCTCTCAAATTTGAAGGGGCAACGGCGGCGAATGTTGCCGGCGGGCGGCGTTGAAGGTAAAAAAGCATTCAGCGTATGCCGGCACGCGTTGTTATGATTGTAACTTTGCCCGGCCAGGGGTCAAATTTCTGGGTCAGAAACCGGGGTAAACAGTATTTGCTGAACAAATTCTTTCAATTTCTTAATACTAATACATAATTGATGGTTGCCAATTACAAGCTATTCAGTGTAGGCCTGTTTTTAGTATCATTTCTTTTTATTGCTGTTTGCGGAGTCGTTGCCCAGGATATCGGGTCCGTTGATTTTCAGAATTTACGATCTTCTGATCTTTCCGACCAGCAGATCCAGCAGCTGTGGGAACGTGCCCAGAACCAGGGCTACTCGATTTCGCAGCTGGAACAGATGGCCCTGGCCCGGGGCATGCAACCCGCCGAGGTGAGCAGGCTGGTGAGTCGCTTGCGCGATATCCGGATGCAGCGTTCCCAGGAAGATGCCCGGCAGGTGAGCAGCCCGCAACTCCGTACGGTGACCACAGACACCTCCCAGGTAGAAGAACAACAGCGCACGCGGCGGGATACCATAGAAACCCGCATATTCGGAGCCAATCTCTTCAGGAGTGATAAAATTACATTCACACCCTCACTGAATATTCCCACTCCCGAAGATTACCAGCTGGGACCGGGAGATGAAATTGTGATCGACATCTGGGGAGCGGCCGAACAGACGTATCAGCTGACGGTTTCTCCCGAGGGTACCATTACCGTAGCCAACCTGGGGCCCATTTATCTCAATGGTTTGAGTATCCAGGACGCCCGCGAGCGGATCAGGAGCGCACTTACCAAAATATATTCCGGCCTGGAAGCCTCTGAAGGAGAACCTACTGATACGCAGGCCCGTATTTCGCTGGGTAATATTCGCAGTATTAATGTCACGGTGCTGGGGGAAGCGCGATTTCCGGGCACGTATACACTGCCATCGCTGGCCACGGTATTTAACGCCCTCTATTCGGCAGGGGGACCCGATTCAACCGGTACGTTCCGGGAGATCGAAGTCATTCGGGGCGACAGCGTGGCTGCAACGCTTGATATCTATGATTTCCTGGTTTATGGAGATCAGAGCGATAACATACGGCTGAGGGACCAGGATATAATTAAAATCGATCCCTATCTCTCACGAGTAGAGCTGAAGGGCAAAACGAAACGAACCGGTTTTTTTGAGCTGAAAGAGGAGGAGACCGTTCAGGACTTGATTACGTTTGCCGGGGGATTTTCCGAAAATGCGTATACGAAGCGTATCAAGGTTATAAGCAACACCGAATCCCAGAAAAGGATCGATGATATTGAATACCCGGGGCAGCGCAACTTCAGACCCGGAGACGGGGCAGAGGTTACGGTTGGCAAAGTTCTGGAGCGGTTCGAGAACCGGGTAGAGATCCAGGGTGCTGTGTTTCGGCCGGGCGACTACGAATTGCAGGACACCAGTACCGTTTATTCCCTGATCCGGCGGGCCGAGGGGATCAGGGAAGATGCGTTTATGAACCGGGGACTGATATACCGTGAGCAGGCCGACCTGACGATCGAGGCGATCCCGTTCAGTGTTCGCGAGGTCCTTAACAATCCGGAGCAGAACGATATTCGGTTGCAGCGAAATGATATCGTGCAGATATCCTCCATTTTTGACCTGCGTGAAGACTATACCATCAATGTGGTGGGAGCGGTGCAGGAGCCGGGTTCATTTCCATATGTTGAGAATATGACGCTCGAGGATGTCATTCTTCAGGCCGACGGTTTCAAGGAGTCTGCCGCTCCCTACCGGATTGAGGTATCCAGGCGGATAGACGGGGGAGACTCCACGTTTGTACCCCGGGAGATTGCCGAAATCCACCAATTTCGTGTCGACGAGGATCTGAAACTGGATGCGGAGACAGCAGACTTTACGCTTCAACCGTTTGACAAAGTGTTTGTCAGGAATTCGCCGTCCTATTTTGAGCAGGAAGAGGTAACGATTGAAGGGGAGGTGCTGTTCCCCGGCAAGTATACGCTCGATCAAAAATATATGCGTATATCAGACCTCATTCAGCGGGCCGGCGGACTCACCCAGTACGCCTATCCGCAGGGAGCCAACTTGACCCGGCAGGTGGAGCAGAAGGTGGATACCACATTTTTGAATATCCCCGACAGCCTGCAGGATGCCAGCAGTCTGCAGCAAAATACTACGCGGGTGGGAATCCAGCTGGGAGAGATTATGAAAAATCCGGGTGTACAGGGCGATCTTATTTTGCAGGCGGGAGATGTGCTGGAAATTCCCAAGGAGCTGCAAACCGTGCAGGTAGCCGGAGAGGTATTGTACCCGATCAGTGTTCGGTACGAAAAGAATTTGTCGTTTAAACAGTATCTGCGGGCTGCCGGCGGGGCTTCTGAGCTGGGGAAACCCAAAGATGCCTACATCGTCTACGCCAACGGGGAAGTGGATCGCGCCCGCAACATCTTGTTCTTTCGGGATTATCCCAAAGTGCGGCCGGGCGCCACGATCTACGTTCCACCCAAGGAGGAGCAGCGCCAGTTAACTGCACAGGAGCGGATCAGTATTTTCTCTGCGATCGTTTCCATGGCGGCCATCGTGAGCAATACCATCTTCCAGATAACCCGGAACTGATAACCTGTCGGACCTGGCATTGCCGCTGCACGTTTATCCAAAACTCACAGACGGCGGAGAGAAATGGTTATCATTAGGCAAGCAGCAACAGCACAGCAAGGTCACCTGCAACCGGGGTGCATAATGACAAACCACACGTAAAAATTAAATGACAAACGGTCTGTAGAATGTTTATGACGGGGTTACGAGAGCTAGCAGTCAATTTTTGGATGGAGAATCTGTACTCATGATCGAAATCAAAGAGATGAAGACCACCTCCGGGCTGAAAGCATTTGTTGAATTTCCCTTTTCGCTTTTTGAAGATAATCCGTACTGGGTCCCGCCAATCATCAAGGAAGAGCTGGAGACGTTTGACCAGAGTAAAAACCCGGTATTCAAAAATGCAGATGCGCACTTTTTTTTGGCCTTTAAAGATGGCAGACCCGCCGGCAGGATAGTAGCCATTATAAACTGGCTGGAAGTGAATGAACAGCACAAACCCAAGGTTCGATTCGGCTGGTTTGACGCGATTAATGACATTGAGGTGACGCGGGCCTTGGTGCAGGAGGTGGAGAAAGTGGGCCGCCGCCACCAGCTCCAATTTATGGAGGGACCGGTGGGGTTTTCGAATATGGATAAAGCCGGCATGCTGGTCGAGGGTTTTGAGCACCCGAATACCATGATCACCTGGTACGGGCTGCCATACTACAAGCAGCATTTTGAACAGCTGGGGTTTGAAAGGGAAAAGGAGTGGGTGGAGTTCAAGATAAAAATTCCGGGTGAGGGTCCCAACGACAAAGTGAAGCGGTTCTCAAGCCTGATTTTGGAAAAATATAATTTGAAGGTAGTGCGCTTCTCAAGTAAAAAAGAGATTCTGAAGCATGTCGACAAAATATTTGAGCTCGTCAATGATACCTACCGCAACCTGAGTACATTCGTGCCTGTACAGCCGGAGCAGGTTGCGTACTACAAACAGAAATATTTTCGCTATCTACATCCCGACTTTATCAACTGCGTGGCCGACAGCGACGGAGAGATTGTTGCGTTTGCCATCACCATGCCTTCATTTGCAAAGGCACTGCAGCGTGCTGGAGGCAGGCTGTTTCCTTTTGGCTGGTTTCACCTGTTGCGGGCTCGCTTTTTTCACCAGAAAGCCGCTTTTTACCTTATCGGGATCAAGCCGGAATACCAAAACAAGGGGCTGACTTCGATCATTTTTAAAGAGATGAACGAGATGTTTAACCGGCGCGGTATTACCGAAGTGGAGACCAATCCCGAGCTGGAGGACAACAAGGCGATCCAGGCGCTGTGGAACAGCTACGAGAACGAGCTCCACAAAAGGCGCCGTACCTATCGGAGGGAGCTGGAATAACGGATCAGGCAGAGAAAAGTATTCGTGCTGGTTAAGCAGATCTACCCTGGAATATTTACAAACAAAGCGTGTACCGGAAAAAGTGGCTGGCCTGTATTTCTCACGATAATGTATGCACAAATCATGTACCCTGATGGCAGGCAGTATCTTACCTCATATGTTGCCGACCTTTTTATTTGACAGGGGGTAGAGCGCTGCGAGATTTACCCTTCAGCTGCGTTAAAGGGTAAATCACCTGCTCAACGTACAATGGTACGTCTGCGCGACATTTTCCCTTTGCCTAGCTGAAGAACAAATTTTTTGGTGAGGTAATCCAGGCTAGTCCTCCTCGTCAAAGCTGAGCCGAAAGGTGGTGCCTTCTTGGCTGCTGCTTATATCCAGCTTGCCGGAGAGCTGTTTGGCCATTTTTTTTATCAGGCTCATTCCCAGGGATTTTTGGCTGTCCATCCCGGTATCTTCAGGGAGTCCCACCCCGTCGTCGCTGATCTCGAGAAGTACTTTTCCACCTACGGTTTTGCTTTGGAGCAGAATAGTTCCCTGCTGCTGCCCTTTGAAAGCGTGCTTGTAGGCGTTGATCATAATTTCATTCAGCAACAGGCCAAGCGATATTGAGCGCTTCATATTAAGCCGGGCATCCTCAAGATGAAGATGCAGCCGGATGGAGCCATCTTTGGGGGCAAATGATTTATGGGTCAGATCTGCGATGCGTTCGATAAAATTCCTGATGTTGATATCTGAAAAGTTCTCATTCTGGTAGAGCGCTTCGTGGGCCAGGGCCATCGACTTGATGCGCGAGCGTGAGGTTTGCAGCAGTTCGGGATTTTGCCCGGCACCGCTGGTCATTTCCTGCAGTTCAAGAAGCGCGCTTACCAGCGCCAGGTTATTTTTGACGCGGTGATGGATCTCCTTGAGGAGGAATTCCTTTTCATTGAGCGATTTCCTGAGCTTTTCCTGGCTTTCACTCAGTTCGGCTGTTCGTTTATTGACTTCCCTGTTCAGTTTTCGGTTCCACCCGCTGATAAGATAAATTGCCCCGTAGCCGGTGACGATGATGAGTCCCATCGATATCCAGGAGATTATTTCAAAAGACTCCAGCGCTCCCATGACCGAAGTCAGGGTGATACGCTGTGCCCCGGTCATGACCTCCTGGACCCGCAGTTCCCCGAGAATTTTACCGGACAAAATGAAAATGACCAGCACAATTGTGACCGAGATGACCGCACCATACACCCATCGTAGCGAGATCGGCTGTTGCTCCGGGATCTTGAGCCACCGATGCTTGAGGTGCTCTGCAACAGGAGTAAAAAAGAAGAGCAGGGGACCGATAAAAAGAGCAGATTGCAGGAAGCTGCCGCTCCACCATCCTTTCCAGACGATGAGCGTGTCCAGGGCGCTTAAATGATGCGAAAGGCTCCAGATGAACGCTCCCAGCGAGCTGCCGATCGATGCGATAAATGAGATGGAGATAAAAAAAGCGATGCTCTTCAAACTCCGCAGGTTGTAGGAGATCTTGAAACTTTGATATGCCATCGCCATGATCGACATGCCCAGCACAAAAGAGATGCCGAACAGCAGGGCCCACCCCCACGCCATGCTCGAGTGGAATGCAATGATAAATGAGCTGAGAAACACCGGGATGAATCCCCATTCAAAGCCAAACCAGAAAAAGAGTAGAAGCCCGAGTATGAGGGCGGGATTGAAGAGGAAAAATTTTATCACCTCCGTACTTTCTGTGCCGATCACCATACGGTTCTCCGGCAGCAGGTAGATGGTGGCTGCGAGCGTAAAAGCGATGCACAAAGTCCATGTACTTAAAATGGCAAGCACACGAAAATTAAAGGCTGAGTAGCTCGATAATAAAAAATCGAGTGGTACCGGCTGCCAGGTGTAATGGTCAGAACCTGCCTGATGTTCTCTTGCACTCAAGGTTGTGGAATTGGATATGATTGTTGGTTTTGTTTTCCCGTTTAAAGAATACTATTTTTTATTAAGAAACTCTAATATTTATTAATAAAAAATAGGTGGGTTGTGCCTGAGAAAAAATATACCAGGTACAACATATAGCCGAAAGTGAAATAAAATACAGTTTGAACAGGATGAAGGGCTGTTTCAACTTCAATGTTGTCCATGAAAGATACAACCATCGCCGAAAAATGAATGCCCAAAGCGAATTTACAACTTGTAAAAAACATTCGCCATCCACCGCTGATTCCGAAAAAAACTCACCCTTTGATCTTGAGTGCGATAAACGTGAAGTCATCCTGCTGGGGAGTCCCATTCAGCCACCGTTTCGCTTCCTCCCTGTAGCGGTGAATGATCTGTTCGGGACTTTCTTCAGCACACTTCATCAGTATCCGGGGCATGCGTTCGTAGCCAAACATGAGCCCTTCTTCATTGGTGAGCTCGGGGAGTCCGTCGGTGGCCAGAAGCAGCGCATCCCCTTCCTCAACAGTAATGGTTGTCTGTCGATAGGGATATTCCGGGACGCCGGCCAGTGGCATTCCCTTCAGCGGTATCTGTTCCACTTTTCGGGTATTTGCACGATATAGAAGAGCCGGTGGAATGCCCGCCCCTGCCAGTTCAATGGTGTGGTCTTTCAGGCGAACCAGTGCCATTGCCATATACAGCTTGCGGAAGTTCATTTTTTTGAGTCCGTGGGAAGTGCGTTGCAGGATGGTAACCAGGTTCTCCTCCCGGGCCAGCAGGTTCAGCAGGCTTTTGGTAGCCGTTACCAGCGTCCCCGCCTTGGTGCCGTGACCGGTTGCATCGCCCAGGACAATCGTGAGGCTTTCATCACCGGAAGGAAAAAAGTCGTAGTAGTCGCCGCCCACCTCGGCGGCGGTCTGCATAAACGCTGATATCTCGGCTGTGGCTGGCTGCGGAACCTCGGAGGGAAGGAGCGAAAGTTGCAGTTCGCGGGCCGCTTCCAGCTCCTGGGTCTTTCGCTCGTTTTCAGCCTGGAAATAGTTTGAGATCGCCTCGGCGGCTTTGGTCCGCAGTTCTGCTTTCTCGATTTCAGTTTTGTGAAGTTGTTCCAGCGCTTCGTGGGCGCGCTGCCTGAGCTTGTAGCGGTTGTAGAGTAGGCCCAGTATGGAAGTTACCAGGATGACCCCGCCGACCAGGATACCCAGCCAGAGGGACTGCACCTCCTGCGTCTGTTGAAGTAGCTCAATACGCTGCTGCTGTTCGCGGGTGCGGTACTGTTCCTGCAACTCGGCGATCACCGACTGGCGTTCCGAGTTAAAGATCGAATCCTCCGCCGTTTTGAAGCTCCGGAAGTGGGAGAGGGCCTGTTCATATTCCTGCTGCGCTTCAAAAATGGTGAAAAGCATTTCGTGTACGTCGCGGAGCAGCGACCAGCTTCCCGTCTCTTCCGCCAGTGCCAGGCTTTGCCGGGCGGCGACCAGGGCGGAGTCCGGCATCCCTCGTTTGTGGTACACCTCCGCAATATCCAGCAGCGTACTCGCACTGCCATACTGATCCCCGATCATCTGCCGGTTTTGAAGCGCCCGTTGTTGAAATTCGAGCGCAGGCCGGTATTCCCCCAGGTGCATGTGGATAGCCCCCATATTACTGAGCGCAATCGAAACGCTGTACCGGTCATCCAGTTCGTCCCAGATGGTAAAAGCCTCCCGGTAATGTTCCAGTGCTTTTTTATAGAGGCGTTGCAGTTCATAGACTGCGCCCATATTGTTCAGGGTTGCGGCCTGTTGTGCCTTGAGCCCCATGCGATCCCACACCTGCTTGGCCCGTTCGTAAAAATCCAGGGCATCATCATAGTTGGCCAGTTTTTGGTATATGATGCCGATATTCGTCAGCGAAGCCGCCACTCCACGCTGATCATTTAGCTCCTCCCGTAGTTCAAGCGCCTGTTGATGAGCTCGAAGTGCTTCATCATAATGAGCCATGATATCGTGCATGATTCCGATATACCCAAGCGTCGTTGCTATGCCCGCACGATCATTTAGCTGGTTCATAACCTCGAGCGCCTGCTGGTGGTATTCGAGCGCCTCTTTGCTGCGACCCTGCCGCCGGCAGATGGATCCCAGTTCATTCAGGATGAGGGGCTGTAAAAAATTTGTCTGTTCAATATTTAGCGTGAGGGCGCTGTCAAGACGGGCGATACCCTGCTCATACTCTCCACGCTGCCTGTAAAAGCGGGCTGCAAGCAGCAAGGCCCGGACCCGGTATTCCGGTCGACCGGTAGCGCGGGCGATCTGCCGGATCTTATGGGCGTGCGTCAGCAGTGAATCATATTCGTTTAGTGAATAATGGGCCCACGCCTTGTTAAACAGCACATCCACCTGCAGCGCTCTGTCGGGATAACGTTCCAGCAGGGCCAGGGCTTGCGAGCTGTAACGTATCGCAGTGGCGGGTTGCTCTCTCTGAAGCTCCTCAGCCAGCCGGGCCAGCACGGGGATGCGATCGCTGCCGCTCACCTCATCAAGAATTGATTCCAGGCTGTCTACCGTTCCTGGCTGGGCTACTGCCGAACTGAAGCTGAAAAGCGATACACAGAGTATGATGGCAATGAAATTCATTTTGTTTAACTGGTTGGATTCGGTCGCTATTCAACCGAAGTCTGCAGTGTTACCTGGTCTGCTTGCTCCAGAATCTCGTATCAGGACCGTTCCTTTACATTTCTAATTGACTGTTCATACGGGCGTTACGGGTGTAAAGTGTCACATGTTTTATCATTATCTCACACAGTTTATACAAATATCTGATAATAAAGAACTTGCAGGGACTATTTTCCTGGCTGGAATATCGGAAGGGCAACGAAAGGCGAAGCCTCTTTAGCCGTAAAAAACGGGTTACTTGAAAGTCAGATCAAAATAAAATTTTCAAAAGTTACACATAATCTATTAATTCCTAGTGAAAAGAGTTTTACGTTCTCGGTGGGCTTTGTGACCTGCAAATCTTCTGCTGGGCGGGCGTGCACATTTTTAGTGTTTTGATTATTACCGATATACGATAATTGCAGCCCGTACTCAATGATGGATGCCCGGGGTGGCAAGGCCTTTCACAAGTTCCAATTCAGCTGACAGGGATCATTTTTTTAACATGACAAGAATATTTTTTCCATCAATATTGAGATGCGCTGCCGGCGCGTTAGCTGCCATATTACTGGTGGCTGCCTGTAGCTCTACCGAAAAGAGTTCTGAAAATAACGACAGTTCTCCCGGTGGGGGAACCTCAATTTCCAGTGGAGAAGCAGACTTGAAAGCACCCGAAAATTTAGCTCCCGGTACGGCCCAGGTTCGCCTGAAGGTAGAAGAGGTGATTTCGGGAGATGAGGATCAGGATATCTGGGTGTCGGAAATAAGGGAGATACTGGGCTATGGTTCGGCCACGCCCCCGCTGGCAGCAGGAACCGAGTTGAACATACATACCGCCACCTATTTCAGCAATGTCGATGCTGCACCAGGGGACTTTGCTGACCGGGATGAGCTAATCTGTATCATTCGCCACCAGAAGGTATTTGAAGGAACCGGTAATTCCAACAGCCCCAGCTGGAGCCTTGTTACTGTTCTCGAGCAACTGAAATAAACAGACGTCATGAAGTTAGTTAAACAAATTCTGCCGTGGATGGCGGTCGCATGCCTGACGATTGTTGTTGCATGGATCTACAGTGCCGAATCTCTTACAAATTCCCCTGCAGGACAGGAGCGCGAGTCCGAACGTGCAAAAGGACTGAGTAGTCCCGGCCTCGTGCTTGAAGATTCCATGAACAAGCAGGAGAAAAAGGCTGCGCGGGCGGAATATTTTTTCAGGATGCTGAGAGATCCCGCCACCAACAGCATTCCTGTAAACATCAGGGCCCGGGAGCTGAGCTTCGCCAGGCTGCTACCGCAACGGGGAAACAGTGGTTCGGGACGCAGCAAGATGTCGACCCAGTCGTCTCACGGGTCGAAGTACGCCTGGAACTCCGCGGGTCCACGCGATGTGGGCGGGCGGACCCGTGCGCTCGGTATCGACCAGCGAAACTCCGATATCATTATTGCGGGAGGCGTCTCCGGGGGCATCTGGAAGTCGACCGACGGGGGCGATACGTGGGAGATGAAAACCGATCCCAGCCAGAATATGAGTGTTTCCTATCTTACCCAGGATCCCAATAACCCCGACACCTGGTACTACGCTTCTGGTGAGTTTATCGGGAACTCGGCTTCCGACCGGAGCCAGGATGCCGCCTATTTCGGGACCGGCATCTACCGCTCCACCGACAATGGAGAAACATGGGCCCAGGTGTTTGCTGAAACCGGGGACAACAACCAGTGGAACTCTCCATTTGACTATATCAGCAAAATTGAAGTGAACCCTGCCACGGGTTCCGTCTTCTTTGCTTCCAACGGGTTCGGGATTTTCCGCTCTTCCGACGGCACCAATTATACGCTCGTGAAAGGAGAGAGCCGCGAATACCGGTACTCAGATTTTGATATCGCCCCGGATGGCACCATTGTGGCGGTACTATCTACGGATGGAGCGGGCTTAACACCAACGGAACCCGGCGTGCATATTTCAACGGATGACGGCGACAGCTGGACCGAGATCACCCCCGATACATTTCCGAACACCCACCTGCGGAGCGTAAGCGCGTTCGCCCCGTCCGATCCCTCCATATTTTACGTGTTCTCATACAAGGGAGGCGGCAATAACCAGGGCATCAGTTTCCACAGGTTTACCCTGAATGAAGCGGCCACCGACACGATCTCCACAGACGACCGCTCCGCAAATATCCCCGATTTCGGGGAGCCGGTGGGGGGCGTCGATCCGCAGGGGGGATACAACATGGTGGTACATGTAAAGCCCGATGACCCGGATTATGTGTTGGTCGGGGGCATTAACCTGTTTCGTTCAGCCGACGGCTTCGCAACGGGCCCCGACGGGTCGGGCGATCTCACAAAAACGAGATACTGGATCGGGGGCTACGCCCGCTCAAACGACGTCTCACTGTATGAAAATCAGCATCCCGACCAGCATATCATAGCGTTTGATCCCGCCGATGACAACCGGATGTGGTCGGGGCACGACGGGGGCGTCAGCCTGACGGAAAATGTAACCGACAGCGCTGTCACCTGGTCAGACCGGAACGAGGGATACATAACCTCGCAGTTTTATACGGTGGCCCTGCCCGATGACCCGGAAAATCCCTCCATCGTCGGCGGTACGCAGGACAACGGATCGCCCTATTTTACCGTGGATGAGAGCTGGAACCAGGATTCGGAGTCCCAGGATGCCAGTACTGGAGACGGATCATACGCCTATTTTACGGAAAACCACATGTTTACTTCCTCTCAGCTGGGTCGTATTGTTCGCTACGACCTGGAGGGCGAAACCTATACCGCTACGGCTGTTGTTAACCCCGAAGGCGCACAAAACCAGCTGTTTGTCCACCCGTATGCGGTTGATCCCAATAATGAGACCGTGATGTACTACCCGGATGTGAACAGCGGGACACCCCGGATATGGATAAATACCACCATTGATGAAATTGGATCGGGCGACTTCACCGGGGATGGAACCAGCCTTGGATGGGAAAATATTGACCTGGACATGCTGAGTGGCGGCGGATACCAGGTTACGAGCCTGGAGGTCAGCCAGCGGCCGATGAACATCCTCTATTTTGGGGCTTCCTCCTCATCCGGTCCGCCGCGTGTTTTCAGGGCGGCCAACGCCAGCGGAACGTTTGATATAACCGAAATTTCAATCGACAATGCGGCCAGCGGCGCCTATGTCCACGATATTGCACTCAACCCCGTCGATGCGGACGAGGCGATCGTCGTCATGTCCAACTACGGAATAACAGGCGTTTATCACACAACCGACGGCGGGAGTTCGTGGAGCGCCGTTGAGGGGAACCTCTCGGACAACCAGTCGGAGGTGGGACCGTCCATCCGAAGTGCAACGATTATGCCGTACGGCACCAATACTGTCTACTTGCTTGGTACCAGCGTTGGACTTTTTTCGACTGAAACCCTGGATGGTAGCTCTACTGAATGGGCACAGGAGAATCCTGGTGGTGTTGGAAATGCCGTTACAGAATACGTGACCTCCCGGCACACAGACGGGACGGTTGCTCTGGGTACTCACGGACGGGGAATTTTTGTAGGAGAGTTTCAGGGCACATTTACTTCTCCGGGACCTCCCAGCGCCCCTTTGGGATTGTTGGCTTCAGTAACCGAGGATTCTGTTACTCTTTCGTGGGAAAAAAATCCGGAAGTGGATATCGCCGGTTATAACGTCTACCGCGGGACTCAGCCAAACCAGTTGACACTTTTTAAAAATGTGGGGAAAACTACGGCTGTTGATAAAGAATCTTCTCCTGCTTCTCGCTATTATGCAATATCCGCTGTTGATGCCGAAGGGAATGAAAGCCTGCAGTCGCGACCCGTTGCGGCATACCGGGAAGATCTGCCCATCGATGAAAACTGGAGGCTGGCGGGGGTCCCGTTAAACTCGGCTGAAGGAGTGACTATTCCGAACGGGGTAAACCTGATCGGTTTTGACGGGGTCTACGAGATCGCCGATGAAGTAGAGCAGGGCCGGGGGTACTGGGTCAAGCATTCCGAACCGGCGGTTATCGAATATCTTGGAAGCGCTTCTACCTCGCAGGAGTTTCAGCTCCAGCAGGGATGGAACCTGGTTTCCGGTATCGGTGATACGATTTCGGTCAATGATATACAGGACCCCAACGGAGTGTTGAGTACAACCCCGGTCAAAGCGTATAGTGGCACAGGGTACCAGGATGCGCAATTTATCGCACCGGCGGGCGGCTACTTTATCCACGCCCGGGAGGAGGGAATCATCTTGATGGAGGTAGACACCAGCACTGCTGCCAGTGCCGGTAAAAGGCTGGCAGCTGAAGCCGCCCCTGTACCTCGCGAGAAGCTGGATGCCCTGCTGTTTTCACGAAACGGTGTTACCAGTTCGCTGATGCTAAGCCGCAGCTCGCTCTCCCCGGAGGAGAAGCAGTACTACCTGATGCCCCCGAAATCTCCCCGACCGGTAGTGGATGTGCGCACCAGCCAGGGGTACCGTATAGTCGATCAAAATGAGACCGAGATTGAAATTTCCGCTTCATCGTATCCCGTGCAGGTTCAGCTTAGTGCCGGTTCAGCCGAAGGTGAAGCGTATCGGCTGGTGGGAATCAATGACGGGGAGGAAGTGCATTTTGACCTGGTGCCCGGTAAATCGGTAACGATCGGGAACGCCTATGACCGCCTGCTGCTGACCGGCCTCGGTGGCGGTGAAATGCCGTTGAGCAACGAGCTCTCCCCGAACTACCCGAACCCGTTTAATCCCAGTACTACCATTGAATACCAGGTAGCAGCAAAGGGTATGGTAAATATGGAGGTGTATAACCTGGTGGGGCGCAAGGTGCAAACATTGGTAAACCAGGTCCAGAATCCCGGAAAATACCGCGTCACGTTCGACGGTTCCAACCTGTCCAGCGGCACCTATTTTTTACGTATCCGGGCCGGCGATTTCCAGAAAGTTCAGAAGATGACCTTAATCAAGTAATTTCGGTATGGAAAAATATATGTTGCATATTCTCCTTTTCGCCAGTCTTCTCTATATCTCGGGGTGCGGGGTGGGGGGATCCGGCGGAGGAGAACCCGAAACCGTCGTTCTGAATGTGACCAGAAATATGGAGGAGGCGGGCTCTCTTTCGCTTACCTCTGCTGAATTTCAAAGTGGAGACACGGCAAGGGTAGAGGCTTTTCCATACAACGGGTACGGTTTTGTAGAGTGGAGCGGCGACAGGACATCATCGGAAAATCCATATAGTTTTATTATCGAGGAAGACACTGACCTGGTGGCCAATTTCGAGGCCACCAGCTCGGAGTACCGGGTACATCTTTCCGTTGCTGATACCTCCGACACGCTGAATGTACTCCGTTTCGGTCAGCTCACCACCGCCACCGACGGAATAGATCAAGAGGATTACCCCGCAGCCCCACCACCGCCGCCGGAAAATCTGCACGCCTACTTTCAGCATGATGAGGACCTTTTTTGGGACTACCGCAACGCAGAGACCCCGACTGTTACCTGGAACCTGCAGCTACAGCCGGGGCAGACCGACTCACTGCACTTTTCCTGGACGTTGAATGAGACGGTGCTGAACGGATCGGTGACGCTGCGGAGCGAAGACGCTTCCATTGAAGTGGATATGATCGAAACTGGTGAGCTCTCTATTGAAAAAGGGGAGGCGGACCACCTGCTGATTGAATATGAACTCGGCAATTAAACCGGTTTATCCCGGATTATTCGCAGCAAATTGCAACTCCACCCAAATTTGAGCTATAGGTGGTTTTTGATAAATAAAATAATATCATAGGCTTAACTTCTTAGTTTCACTATTTCGTGAATAATCCGGGTTATACAGCAGGTGGCTCTGGGTGACTTGCCGGCCACTTTTCGGTCAATGATTGCGCCTTTTTCCTACAAACTCATTGGGATCAGCACTTTAATCTCAGATCCTTTTCCTTTCTCCGAGGTGACTTCGAGTTGCCCGTCAAGTGTTTGCACCAGGTGTTTTACAAGCTGAATTCCGAATCCATAACCCTTTTCACCGCGGGTCCCGTCGGTAGACCTGCTTTTCATATTTGTATCCTGGTCCTGGATTTTTTTTACCTGTTCCTGATCCATGCCTACGCCCGTGTCTTTAACCGAGATAAGCAGATGATGCGAAGAATCGGCTTTCGGCTGTCCCGGTTTTTCAAGATCAAGTTTGACGGCGACGTTGCCCTCTTCAGGCGTAAACTTTATGGCGTTGGAAGTCAGGTTTCCGATAATTTGCAGCAGTTTCTGTTTGGGAAAAGGGAGCTGCTGGTTTTTCCCGGAGACGGTGATCTGCAGGTTCACGCCCTTGCTCTTGGCCTGGGGGGTGAAAAGCTTTTTAAGCTTGTCCCTGAGCAAAACCAGGTTAAATTCATGATCTTTTGGATCAGGCACCCCGTTTTGACTGTTGCCGGGATCGACGCTCAGCAGCTCATCGGCAAGTTCAAGGACCGATTTGCCCCCTTTGTTGATCAGTTCGATCAGCTCAATAATATCTTCCAGGTTCTCTTTTTCCACCTCATCTTTCATGATGTCGGTCAGCCCGATAATTCCGCCCACGGGACCTTTGATATCATGAAGCACCTTTTTGGGAAGGTCCGAAATATTGTCCAGCGTCTGCTTTAGCTGGTTGATTTCATGGATCGACTGCAGGCGGTTAACGATCTCGTTGGAGATAATTTTAAGCAGCTCAATCTTTTCCGGGGTCAGCTCCCTGCTCTCCGTGTCGAGCACGCAGAGGGCCCCGATCCGGTTTCCATCGGGAGTGGAGAGCGGGATGCCCAGGTAGTAATTCAGTTCCGGGTTGGAGGTGACGAACTCTTTGTCTTTGAAGCGGCTGTCCTGCTGCAGGTGTGGGACCTCGAGTTCCTGGTCATCTAAAATGGTGTACTGGCAGATTGTCTCCTCCCGCGGAGTCTGATCAATGTGGTGGCCGAAATGGGAGACCGACCACTGGGTATATGAGTCGATAAGGTTGACCAGGGAGATCTCCGTTCCGGCTACATGAGCGGCAAGTTTGCTGAGATCTTTCAGGCTGTCTTCAAGATCGGTATAGTCAAGGTCGAGGTCGGTAAGCTCGAGAATGCGTGCTAATTCATCTTCCGGTGTCGGAGCCTGTTCGGTATCGTGGGTGTTTCTGTTCATTGGGATGCAGTTGAGTTGTATAATGTGACCAGTTAACCAGTTGGTGATGTTCAGCCCGGGAAGGGGTTCTTCAAAACGGGGTGTTCATGTTGCACGGAGTGCAGGGCGTTCCGGTTGTCGGGGCAAGAGAAGATGCTCCCGCATAACAGCACGGCACGGCAGTTCAGGGAATATCTTTCCATGATCTGTCTGCACAGATCGGCGTGATCGCTGTAATCCGGGTTCTGGCCTGGAAAGACCGAAATTCGGGATTTTTGGCACCGCCTGATCAGAAGTTGTTGAAAAGCCATTACAGGTATTAAGAGTGCTGTACGGAGGCACGAGGATTCGTTGTATTTATAACAGATGTTAAAATGTATAAAAGTGTGAATATTAACAATACTGTTTTACACCTTGCCGGCCGGACCCGAATATCTCCTTTTTTCAAACGAGAGCTCAAAAAAGGAACCGTTGTCGGTTCCGAAGTTGAAATCGGCATCCAGCTGCTTGACCAGCAGTTCGACAATGGTTTTGCCTAGCGTTTTATGCCGGGTGGAAGCGAAAAAATCTGGCAGGCCCGTCCCGTTGTCGGCCACCGTAATGGAGGCCCGGCGGTCATTTTCTGAAAGTCCGATGGTGATCGTGCCTTCTTCCCGATCCGGGAAGGCGTGCTTGATCGAGTTTGTAATCAGTTCGTTGATCACCATTCCGCAGGGAATCGCCTGGTCAATATTCATAAAAACCGGCTCCAGCTCGTAATTCAGCGAGATATCGAGCCTGGGATTGTGGGTGAGCTGGTCCATCGTGTCGATAAGTTCAAAAATATACGCCTTGAAATCTATACGGTTCAGTTCCTCGTTCCGGTACAGCAGCTCATGGACTTTGGCTATGGAGTGGATGCGCCGCTTGCTCTTTTCCAGGATTTGCTGCACTTCCTGGTCATCGATCTCTCCGCTTTGCAGCTCAAGCAGCCCGGATATAATTGCGAGGTTGTTTTTGACCCGGTGGTGGATCTCCTGCAGCAAAATTTCCTTTTCACGGATCGATTTTTCCAGTTCCTGTTCATACTTCATGCGCTGTGTCACATCTTTGCCAATGGTGAGAATCGCCTCTTCTCCCTTGTACTGAATCGATACTCCCTGCAGTTCAACATACAGTTCGCGTCCATTCCAGGTAGAGGCTCGAAAGGTGGCCGGTTCCAGCACTTGGCCCTCCATAACCTGTTGAATACGCATTTCCAGCCGCTCCCCGTCCTCAAGGTTCAGGTAGTCGGTCCATTGGTTTCCCTTCAGGTTGCGGGGATCTTCTTTCCCCATTAGCTCGGTACCGGCGGGATTGATAAACCTGATAATTTTATCCCGGTTGGATATCATGACAAGCCCGGGGTTTTTCTGGACCAGCTGCTCCCACCGTTTTTCGCTTAACCTGTGCTTCGTTTCTGCTTCCACTCTCGCCGAGATGTCGACCCCGGACCCGATAAGAAATTCCTGCCCGTTTTTTATCAGCTTACGTGCCGAAAGGAAGTAGTGGAACCGCTCGCCCTGGCGGCTCAGTACGTCAATTTCAATTTCGGCGTATCCTTCGGTCCAAATCTTTTTTACCGCAGATTGAAGTCGCTCCTGGTCTTTTTCCGGGAAATATTCCAGGTAGTGTTTGCGCCTGATCTCCTCATCACTGTAACCGAGTTCGGCACCAAAGTTCTTGTTCCACATTATAAAATTCATGTCGGAGTCAAGCATATAGAAAATACCCGGTAAACTCTCTACGGCCGTATTGACAAACTCTTTTTCTTCTTCCAGCTGTTGTTCGTACGCTTTTCGATCGGAAATATCGCGCGTGCTTGCCTGTATTTCGACCAGCTGATCTGATTGTGGATCTTTGACGGTACGGCTGGTGGTTTCCACCCACTTGTAGCCGTTATTTTTGGTTTTAATGCGGTAGGCCACCGACTTGATCTCATCGCGCGGGGAGATAAATTTGTGTTGTTGTTCGACCGCCGGAATATCATCGGGGTGGAAGTATTCGTAGGCGTTATTGCCCACCAGCTCGCCAGGAGTATATCCCATGAGCTGCTCGGAGGAGGGGGAGGCGTACAAGTAGGTACCGTCCGGGGCGTGACGACTAATCATGTCGGTAGAATTTTCTGCGATCAGCCGGAACCGCTCTTTCTGCTCCCGAAGGTGCTTGTTCTTCCGCTTGAGGGCCAGCGAATACGTTCTTGATTGCAGCAGCAGGTTGATGCGCGAATTGAATACGCCCTCCGGTACCGGTATCGAGAGGACATCATCTACAAAATCCCATATGTACGAAGCGTTTCGGAGCTCGGAATGATGGCTTGTCAACAGCATGATGGGTAAAAAGGTCGGTGCGGCTTCCCGTTTTTGCTTCTCCAGGGCCTCCCGGTTGAGTTCCAGAGAATGTTCATCAAGAATACAGAGGTCAAAATCACCTTCGCCGATGCGGGGGTCCGGTACATCCACTGAAAAATGATCGGGCAAAAATTGCTGGATGAGCCGGCGGTTCTCATGGTTCCCCACCGCGAGCACAATCTCGGGTTGATCGAATGCCTTTATTTGAAGCGGTTCTCCATAAGATGTATAGGGAGTAGAAACCATGAATTATCCTGCCTCCAGAAGGGCATGCTGTTGATCGATTTCAGTAGACCGGTTAATGCGGATGAAATTGTAAACGATGTCTGTTCTTGCTTAGAGACCTTTGCAAAACCGATGTTTTGGCCAGTCTCGGTATTTTCGCAAAGTTGAAATCCTCACTTACAGCTAATAAGCTCCGGGTTCAAATTCGCTCAAGCGTTGACCTCGACCAAAACCCCTGATTTTTCAAAGCCCTCGCTTAATGAATATGAAAACAAAAGCGAAGCCGGCATATAAGAAGCTGGCGGGGCACTCAAGTCCTTCAAGGTGGCAAAGATGCGGTTTAAGTGGCTGTTTTGCAAACGTTAAATATTTTTAAGTAAAAATAGTGTTGTCCTCTTGAGACTTTCGAAACCCGAAAAGAGTTTCATTCAGCATCTCATCACAATGCCGACAGCTGATGCTGTATGTTCTGCGTGCGGCCGTTTGTCCATCTTTCCTCCTGGCGATTAAATTCCAGGACAGAATAATTCTGTGTTAGCAAAATGGTGCTATATTGGTTTCCTTGTATAGGAATTATTACACTATGCGCATGCAGAGTGGATGTCCTCAACAGTTTGACAGGGGGGGCAGGACCTTCAGTTTTTCTTTAGCGGGAATGAAACCCCTGAGAACGACGAGGCGAGGGTTTTGCAAGAACCTGCACTAACAAGTTTAAATAAATCAATAGTTTACCCCATGAGAATTATTAATGTGGCCAGTGCCCGGCCCAATTTTATGAAAGTGGCACCCTTGCTTGAAGAGTTCAAAAAGCATGAAGAGATTGACGCCCAGCTGCTGCACACCGGCCAGCATTACGACTACGAGATGTCCAAAATATTTTTTGACGAATTGGGAATACCGGCCCCGGACCATCACCTGGGGGTGGGCAGCGGCACGCACGCCGAGCAGACCGCCCGGGTGATGACGGCGTTCGAAAAGGTGCTCGAGAAGGAGCAGCCCGACTGGGTCGTGGTGGTCGGTGATGTAAACCCGACGATGGCCTGCACGATTGTGGCCAACAAGATGGGGATCAGGGTGGCCCATGTGGAGGCGGGGTTGCGCAGCTACGACCGTTCGATGCCGGAAGAGATCAACCGCGTACTTACCGACAGCATAGCTGATCTGTTGCTCACTCCCTCCATCGACGGCAACATGCACCTGGTCAAGGAGGGAATTCCCGAAGAAAAGATCCGCTTTGTCGGTAATATTATGATCGACACCCTGTATAACATGCGGGAGCAGTCGGGGCGATCCACTATTCTGGGAGACCTGGGGATCGAAGCAGGGGAATATGTACTGGTGACGCTTCATCGCCCCTCAAATGTGGACCAGCAGGAGACGCTGTCCAACTTCGTGGAGATCCTGGAACAGACTGCCGCCGACATCCCGATGGTGTGGCCGGTGCATCCCCGTTCGAAAAACCGGGCGGAAGAATTTGACCTGTGGGAGCGCCTGAACGATATCGGTCAGCTGCACCTGCTGGAGCCGGTAGGGTACCTCGACAATGTAGCGCTGATGAACAACGCCCGGCTGGTGTTGACCGACTCCGGGGGCATACAGGAGGAGACTACGGCACTGGGTGTTCCCTGTCTTACGGCCCGCCCGAACACCGAGCGCCCTATTACGATCACTGAAGGCACCAATACGCTTGTGGGTACCGAGAAGGATGAGATTCTCAAACATATACGGCAACACCTGCAAAACGGAACCTCAGGGAGCCGGGAACGTCCCAAACCGCTCTACTGGGATGGAAAAACCGCAGGACGAATTGTGAAGGCGATTCAGGAGTACGAAGTCTGAGACCGTCGGTGCAGTGTCGATGCCAGAAAATCCTCACTTCCTCATTCGGTAGAAGTCGTACTCCCGATTTATGTGTAATATAAGGTCGGTGGTACAACCACCTCCCGACAAAATCGCAGGTTCTGCAAAAGTCGGTACCAGTTAATTTGCAAAGGGGAAAGCACATCTTACTCTATGGCCAAAGTAGGCTCACAGGGAATGAATTGTCAAAAATACTCGGTACGTCACTAATAACACGACATCTCAAAATTCCGGATAATAATGAGGTGCAGATGTTCAAAGCTTTTTTGCAAAATGTCGCAAAAGATACAGGAGTGCAAAATGTGATTCTTAATCCCTATATTCGCCATCGATAATTATTGATAACTTAATAACAGATCAGATGCTTCAAGAGCTGCTTAACAAAATTAGCCAACGGAATTATACGGTCGGAATCGTGGGACTCGGTTATGTAGGGCTGCCCCTGATGTGGACATTCCACAAAAATGAGATGCCGGTACTCGGTTTTGACATCGACCAGGAGAAAATCGATTGCATAAAAGAGGGCACCCCCTATATCAAGCACCTGGGGCAGGAGATGATGCAGGTACTGGCCGAGAGTGAGCGTTGCGATGCCACGGCTGATTTTGAGCGGCTCACAGAAGCTGATGCGGTTCTTCTTTGCGTTCCCACCCCGCTGGATGAACACCGTGAGCCCGATATGGAATATGTGGAGCGGACGTGCATGACCGTGGGGGAACACCTGCGGGAGGGACAGCTGGTAGTCCTTGAATCTACGACCTATCCGGGAACTACCGAGGACCTGATTATTCCGCTGCTGGAGTCGAAATCAGGATTGACCGCCGGAGAAGATTTCTACGTGGCTTACAGTCCCGAGCGGGAGGATCCCGGCAATCCCGACTTTAATACTTCCAAAATACCCAAGGTGGTGGGCGGACATGGAGAGGAGGCCCTGAAGCTGGCCATGGCCCTGTACGATACGGCTATTGTAGAGACCGTTCCTGTTTCCGACACCAAAACCGCTGAAGCTGTCAAAATCACGGAAAATGTGTTTCGGGCGGTCAATATTGCCCTGGTTAATGAATTGAAGGTTGTGTACCACAAGATGGGCATTGATGTGCATGAAGTGCTGGATGCCGCGGCAACCAAGCCGTTCGGTTTTATGAAGTTTGTGCCGGGTCCGGGGCTCGGCGGCCACTGTATCCCTATAGACCCGTTTTACCTGACCTGGAAAGCACGGGAGCAGGAACAGAATACGCGGTTTATTGAGCTGGCCGGAGAGATCAATACCTCGATGCCGCGCTACGTGGTGGACCAAACACTAAAGGCGCTGAATGCCCATAAAAAAGCCCTGAACGGCAGTCGGGTGCTGGTCGTGGGACTCGCGTACAAACCGGATGTGGATGACATGCGGGAGTCGCCCACCTTTAAAATCATGGATCTGCTGGCCGGGTACGGGGCCGATGTATCCTACTACGATCCTCACATCCCGGAGATCAAACCCACCCGTGAACATGAGGAATGGACCGGAACGCAAAGTATCAACTGGAACAGGGAAACCGTCGGCTCATTTGATGCCGTTGTAATCTCCACAAATCACTCTTCAATAGACTACAAGGAACTAAGCGACTGGAATGACTGCATCGTAGATTCCAGGAATGCGATGAGTGGATTGGCCAAGTCAGATATTCATGTCTGGCAGGCGTAACGGGATTTTATTGGTCCCGGAACGGGGTTTAAAACCCTGCATTTCCGGTGCAGGGATATTCAGTTTAGAGGAAGCTTGAAAACAGGTAGACTGGTCCTGGCCCAACTCCCGAGCGCATGTAAACCCCCGGTTTTATACCTCGTAAACAAGGATTTTAGCTGCGCAAAAACACCAAAAATGGTCAAAACGGCGGGGGTTTTACGTCTCTTCAAAAGCCTTTCTGATTAGTGTTAAAAATATCTGCAAGAGGTCTTTGCAAAACCGTTGTTTTGGCCAATATCGTCATTTTCGCGGATTCGAAATATTCATTTATGAGATATAAACTGCGGTTTCGAATCCGCCCAGGGATTGATCTTGACCAACACTCCTGGTTTTCAAAGCCCTCTGCAAAATATTTGAATCCCCGCTTGGAGGAGCTATATTCTCGCTTTATATGCTATATAAGGTCGGTGGTACAATCACTCTCCAAATAAGCATCAGGATCTGCAAAGGCCACTTGCAGATAAAAAAAATGACCCATCGCCAGTTTTTCCGGAACAAGTGGCAATAACAAGAGTACATATATTAGCAATTAAAAAATTTTAATATTTATTTATATGATTTACCTTCTGGGGGTAAAATTGTATTCTTCGACACAGAAATTGAGCGTGCAGGAGTGCACTAGTTGGCTATACAGGCGTAAATAAATACAGTTATGTTTGAAATATTAATTCAGAGTGCATTACCGCTGGGGACGTGTATAGGTGCGTTTGTCATAACTTACCTGGTCATTCCGGTTATTATTGATGTATCGCATACCAAGCATCTTTTTGACGATCCCGAAGAAGCACGTAAACTCCATACCGACAAAACTCCCAATCTTGGCGGAATTGCCATTTTCAGCGGGGTGTCTGTTGCCTTTCTGCTAAGTGGATACGCAACGGCTCAATGGGTTCCTTTTGTCCTGGCCGGTCTTATTCTCCTGTTTTTTTCCGGGATAAAGGATGACATCATGGTCATTGCACCTTTAAAGAAATTGGGGCTCCAGGTTCTGGCTATTACTGCCCCAATCCTGGGAGGAGGTCTCGCGATCACCAATTTGGGTGGGGTATTCGGTCAGGAGGTGATCCCGTTATGGGCCGGTGTGCTGCTGACATTTTTTACAATGGTGGTGGTGGTCAATGCTTATAATCTCATCGATGGTATTGATGGACTGGCGGGCGGCGTGGGGGCGATTGTGTCGCTGTTTTTCGGGGCCTGGTTTTGGTCGGTCGGTCTCTATCCGGAAGCTGTTCTGGCATTTACGCTGATGGGTTCACTACTCGGGTTTTTGTGGTACAATATGGAGCCGGCATCAATTTTTATGGGCGATACAGGATCCCAGATCGTAGGTTACCTGCTGGCATTCCTGGCGGTGCGTTTTGTCGATTTCGGCATTACGGCGGAGGTTGCAGTACCGTTTAAAAATGAAGTTCCCGTACTAATACTGGCGGTATTGATCGTTCCGCTCTATGATACGCTCCGTGTATTCATGATTCGTCTCATCAAAGGTCGTTCTCCCTTTTCCGCCGACCGGTTGCACGTGCATCACCAGCTGATCGACGCGGGATTTTCTCACATGACCTCTTCGCTTATTATCTATGGACTGAATATTGCGATTATCGGGGCGGCGATGTTCATGGCGGGTAACGATGTGAATATAATTTTTGCGGGTATACTGCTGATGGCTGTCACGCTGTTCCCAACCAAGGGATTCAAGCGAAAGCTGCTCAAGCTTGTCGGTATCCAGATGCCGTCGGCCCGGTATATCAATGTCATTGAGCGGAAATACGGTATTACGGAGAAGACGATAGGGAAAAAAGTCAATGTGCAGGGTGATGAACTCTTTGAGGTGGATCCCAAAGAAATTGATATCGGCCGCGACAAGAATCGCAGGAAGCAGGAGCGGGAATACGATTACGACAAGGTTGCAAATGCGTAAGTACCGGCCCTCTGTCACAATATTCTGGCAGATATCTTTGAATTACTCGTCAAATGAATGGTGTTGTCGCCCGGCGAATGACTTGGGACTCATTTAAAGAGACCTTTCCAGAACCTGCTATTTTGTTGGAGGTGGTTGTACCACCGACTTTGTTGACCTTTAAATAGGCTTACAACTCCCACAGAACGAGGATAACAGGTTTCCAAAGCCCTCTTGCAATAAACCCGGTCGTTTCTTATCTGATAGGTAACCATGCATAAGAAAACGGCCCGATATCGCACGGATAACTGTCATTATTCCCACCTACAATATGGCCGCGCTGCTGGCTGAAGCGGTAGAAAGTGTCCTTGCCAACAGTTTCAGCGACGTTGAGCTGATGATCGCAGATGACGGCTCTACCGATAACACCTTTTCCACGATTAGACAGATCAGGGCGCGCCTGGACAATGACCGCAGGTCAAAGTTTCACTATCTCAAAATCAGGCACCAGGGCAAAAGTGTGGCAATTAACCGGGTCCTTTCCAGGGCGCGCGGAGATTTTATCACCATACTGGACGCCGACGACAAGCTGCCGGTTCACAGCTTGCGGACGCGTTACGAGCGGGCCACAGAAACCGGGGCCGAACTGGTTCTTGGAGGTTTCTCAACCTTTGACGGCCACAGGATACTCGGTTATCGATCTCTTACACCCAATAAGAACAGGGAAAGGCTGATTAAGGAACTGCTTTTTAACATCAAATCGCCGTTTCATCAAAACAGCATGCTGGTGTCAAAGGCATTGATGGAGAGGGTGGGATTCTATGATGAAAATCTTTTACGCGCGCAGGATAAAGACTACGCCATCCGTCTGCTGCGGGAGGCGAATACGGTTGAAATTATTGACAAGCCGGTTTATTTGTACCGCCGGTACGAGCGGGGATACACAAACAGGTTGAGAAATCGGCTGCGAACTATCTACTATAAATGGAAAGTGATCGATAAGCACACGAGTGGATGTAGGAGGATTATGGGGCTGGCATGGGGGAGTTTGGTGGAGGTCGGGAAAATGGGATACGAGTTTTTCTCCATCTACAAGAATTAAGAATTTCGAATGCGCGAAGATGAAGAAGTTGGGTGAACAACGGTTTTGCAAAGCGCTATTGACAGTAATTCAGGTTAGAAATCAATTCCCAGAACAGCTATAATTATTCTCTTAACTGAACTGTAAAACTGGAATGACAGGAAATGAATACACTGGCCGAACAAATTTTTCGCCGATCGCTTGACGCGCAAAAACCATCAACTGTTTTGAGACAGATTGTCGGGGAAAACAAGATCCGATCCGGAGAAGTTGAAATAGAGCTGGACGGATTCGACGGAATTTACGTGGTGGGCAGCGGAAAGGCGGCATGGGAGATGGTTCGCACCCTCTGCGAGGAAATTGGCGACCGGGTGGCCGGGGCGCTGGCCGTAAGCCCCTACGATCCGGCTGAAGAAAAGGAGAGCATTCAATTTCACCAGGCTGCTCACCCGGTGCCGGACTCCACCAGTATCAGTGCCGCAGAGAAGATTACTTCATTCATGGAGCGTGTACCGGAAAACAGCTTGTTGCTGTACGCTATTTCCGGGGGAACCTCGTCGCTGGTTTGTCAGCCCGCGGGCGATATTACGGTCGACGAACTGAACCAGATATATGAACAGCTGAACAACTGTGGAGCCAACATCCACGAAATAAATACGGTCCGAAAGCATATCTCCCGGGTAAAAGGGGGACAACTTCTGCGCCATGTAGATCCCGCTGTTACACTGCTGGATCTCGTAATTTCTGATGTCCCCAATGATGATATGCAGGTGATCGGGAGCGGCCCTACAACACCGGATACCTCTACTTTCCAGGATGCGTACCATATTCTGCTGGAGTACAAGCTCTGGGAGAAGCTGCCCGGGGCGGCCCGAAAACATATTGAGGAGGGGATAGAGGGCATTGTTCCTGAAACAGTAAAGCCGGGAGAAGATCCGGTGGACAACCATATCTCCATTATCGTGGGTTCGGCACAGAAACTGGCACAAAAGGCGTGTGAACTGATGGAGGAGGCGGGATATGACTGCTGGGTGGCACCACAGGCCTATAACAAAGATGTGGCTAAAGTGGCCCGCGATATCGCTGACAAGGTTATTTCGGTAAAGGAGCAGCAGGTGCCAGCCCCGCTGCCGGTCGCCTTTATCTTTTATGGGGAGAGCACCGTCGAGGTAACAGGTGATGGGAAAGGAGGACGCAACCAGGAACTGGCCCTGAGAGGCGCCCTGGAGATTGCGGGTTATGAAAATATTACATGGCTGAGTGCCGGAACCGACGGTATTGACGGTCCCACGGATGCGGCTGGTGCTGTCGTGACGGGATCAACGGTTGCAGAGGCTCAGGAGAAAGGGATAGACCCATATGAGCACCTGAAAAATAATGACGCCTACCATTTTCATGAAGCGATGGGAACACTCCTCAAAACTGGTCCCACCGGCAACAACCTGATGGATATACAGATTGTGCTGGTGGATTAAGCATGTGTTGTAAAGCGAAGCAGAGGCGGGGTTAGTTAAAAGTTACAGGTTGAAAGGTTGCAGGTTAAAAGTTGCAGGTTACAGGCTGACAGACCTAAAACCTACAACCTTCAACTTTTAACCTGCAACCTTTAACCAATGCAATGACCGGTAATCTTTGGGTTCGTTTTTGTTTATGTAAAAAAGAACATCGCTTTTCCGGGAAAAAGAGCAATCATGCCATTATTAAAGGATCCCCAGAATGCTCGTGAGAAACCTGGGCTGAGGGATATCCGGAAAAGGAAGAACAGCGGGAGATAATATCAACTCGAAACACCCTCATCCTCGAGCTGTTTCAGGAGCTCGAAATACTGCTCTATCAGACGTTGGTAATCTTCTGAAAATCGGGTCTGGCTGGGATCGTTCAGCAGGTTGCGCATTTTCTTTTGAAGCTCCTCCAGGGTCATGTCCGGTGGCACCGATCGCGGCGGGTCTTCAGCCTCTGTCCCTTCGCGTTCATCCTTTTTGCCTCGCTCCTGCATCGCCTTTTCGGCGTTGAGCATGCGGGACAGGATATTCTCCTGCCGTTTGACCAGTTCACTGTCTGCCTGTCCACCGCGGAGGTCATTGATCGTGTTTTCCATTTCATCGGCCATCCGCTGCAGTTCGCTGAGCATTTTGTCACCGGCCTCCAGTTCCCCACTTTGCTGCAGTTCCTGCAGTTGCTTGCGGATGCGATTCTGCTGCTTCGCAAGCTGGTTAAGCCGGTCGATCTGGTCGCGCGTGAGGCGGTCGCCCTGGATGTCGTTAATCAGGTTCTGGATCTGCTGGTTCAGCTGTTGCTGGCTGCCGGACATATTCTGCAGCTGCTGCATGAACTGTTGCATACTCATTCCCCCGCCCATACCGTTCTGCTGCTGGTTTTGCAGCTGGTCCATCAGGGAGGCGACCATTGAGGAGAGCTCATTAATACCGCCAAATGCCTGTCGCTCGGCGTAGGTAGACTGCGACTTGTTTCGTTCCGAAAGCTGTTCCACCGATCGCTGCAAGCTCTGTTGCACCTCTTTCTTTTTGGTGATGATCTGGTTCGAGAATCCCGGAATCTGTGCAGAAACGGCAAACAATGAATCAGATACTTGAGTAAATTGCTGGCTTATATTCTGCTGGGTGCGGGCCTTTTCGACAAACGCCTGGCTGCGGTTGGCAAGGCGTTCGGTGTTCTGGGTAAGGGTTTCCTGTTCCTCGGAAAGGTTCACGAGGTTGTACAATATATTTTGGAGCGCTTCCATATTGACCTGCATCCGCTGCTGGTTGAGTTGCTGCTTGGCCTCTCTCATTTTTTGAGAGAGCTGCTGAAACTGCTGTTGGATCTGCTGCTGTTGCCGGCGCTGTTCCTGCTGCTGTTTTTGTTGATTTTGCTGGTCATTTTGCCGGCTTTGCTCCCTGAGCTGGTCAATATTTTCCTGCAGCTGCTTTTTAAGGTCGTCAAGCTCCTGCCGGCTCTGCTGCTGCAACTCGTTGATCCGTTGTTGCGATTTTTCGGGCGCATTTTGATCCAGATTCTCTATCTGTTCCGAAATGTTCTCCGTGTCATCCTGAATCGCTTCCTGCTGGTCCGCTTTTTCGGAAGGGGAGGATTCGCTGTTGGCAACTTCCTCCTCCTTTTGTGCCAGGTTTTCGAGTGCTTTTGCCATCTTTTCAAGGTCGCTGTTCATCTTCAGGGTCTTGAAAAGCTCAATCGTCCGGTTGATACGCTCCTTGTATACCTCCTCGTTGAATTCGTAATTTTCCAGCGCCTTCCGCAACTCCTGCTGGTCCATCTGGCCCAGCGACTGCTGCAGCTCCTCCAGCGCCTTCCGGAGTTCGGGATCGTCAATCTCCTCCATCAGGTTCTGCAGCTCCTGGTATGCCCGGCGGGTCTCCTCAGATACAAGATCATTTTTGTTGATCTCGTTGCGAATCTCCTCGAACTTCCTGTTCAGCTCTTCAACCTTTTTGTCGATCTCTTCCTGCTTGTCCTGAACCTCCTGGAGCATCTGTTTTTGCTCATAGTTGGTTTCGGGATTTTGTTTCAGGTTCTGTTTGAAGCGCTGGTATTCTTCCTGCATTTCCTCGAACGACCGGGATACATCCTCCAGGTTCTGCTGTACATCGGACTCCTGCCGGTCGATATCCTCGATATTTTCAACGAGGGAGGGAAGAGTGATGGTAAGCTTGCGGGATCGCGAGCTTTTAGACCCGTTATAGTTGTCGTTGTCGGTCACCTCTATCCAGAACGTAATGACATCGCGCGGTTTGGGGTTCAGCTCCGGGACATCCCACTCATAGGCAAGATCGCTGTTCATAGGTGCGGTATCCAGCCCCATGGAACCGGTTTCCGGCTGCTGGGTAAATGCACGCTGAATCTCGTAGTGCAGGGTGGTGGAAGATATCCCGAAATCATCGCTGATGCGGTATATGATATCCAGCGGGGCGGGAGCACTCATCTGCACATTTTCAGCCGGTTCAGCCAGCTCTACGAATGGAGGCTCATCCCGGACCGCCTCAACAGCAAAAGCAAAGTCGTTGTTGTTGCTCAGCCCGGAAGAGTCGCTCATGGTAAACTGAAGCGTATCAGTGGAGCTGACCGACCGCCGGAACAGGTATGATTCAGCAACGGACTGGTCGGGCTGCAGCGTATCCTCACTAACCGAGGCGATCATTTGGAGCTTCCGGAGCGGCTTGTTGGCTATGCCCCGTATCCTAATTTCGGAACCCTGGTAGGCTTTAACCTGCGAGAAGGGATAGGTATAGGTCGTTGAATCCAGTTTCGTATAACTGGGTGGAAAAATTTCGACGGAGAGCGACTCAAATCGGGGGCGGAGCTGTACATCCACCTCATACTGGCCGCTGCTGAACTCGGCCATTTTTACAAAATAGGAGGCGTCGGCATTCAGCCGGATCGATTCAGCGGTGTAAGTGCCTTCCGCTGTTTCCTGCAGGGGACGGTACCGAAACTTGTTCTCGACATCGGTTTTGATACCGAGCAGTAGCTCCTCGGGGACGGGGCCCTCAAAGGTGACGGCGGGCTGAAAGGTGCCTCCCTGCTCTATGGTTGTATCTCCGGGCGTTACGGTAAAAGTATAGGGATTGGGTTTCTGAAAATCATTCCAGAACCGTGCCGTGCGGAGAAAGGCCTCGGTATTGACAAATGCAGAAAGAATCAGCAGCAGCAGCGAAAATGTCACTGCCCCGGCCGCCCGGTGAAAAAAGCGGGTTGTGGGCAGCTGTTTTAACTTCCGGTCAACCCTGTCGTGAATTTCATTCCAGGAGATCGATTCCAGGTTCTTTTTGAGAGCGGAACGGTACAGCTTCAGGTGGCGGTCGCGGCTCTTCAGTGAAAGGTCGAGCGCATGTTTGAGCGCAGGGGTATCAATGTCGTCGGACAACCTGGCATAAAACTCATATAGGGAAGGGGATGAGGCTTTTTTTAGTTGCCACCAGAGGATCGCGCCGCCGGTTGCAAGCAATCCACCGCCGACGGCCATCTTGATGGTGGACGAAAAATAGAGCTGCTGCTCCACCCAGGTAAAGAGTGCGATGCCCGCGAAAAAGATGGACAACGGCAGCAGAAGCCGTCCTGCGATTCCCTGCCGGCGCAAGCGGTGATATCGTCGCTCAATGCGCCGAACAAGCCGGTCTGCTTTCTGGTCAATTGGTTCCTTCATATCAGCCTGTATTATGCCCCTTCATTTTGTCACAGTCCAAAAGGTTATCATCTGTTTGCATAAAAAACAACTATTTATCTGCGTATAGGGAGAGAGCTTTGCAAAACCACGATTTTGAAGATGCTCAGTGCCCGTTTTTGGTTGAAGTCGCCGACCGACACCCCGTAGCTGGGATGTTGAACAAACGTACATACCCCGTATCGGGCAAACAATCGTCCGGCAAAACTCCTCCATTAATGTAACAACGAGAGATCCCTGCTATTCATTTCTTTCTATTTGCGACGGCATTGGAAAAAAGGAAAAGTCTGGGGATGGACAACTTCTGGAAATTGGGGCATCTTCTGGTACCGATATTTTGTTTGGTGCACGTGGCTCTGGTGTAGTGTCATGCCCTGGAGTTCGGCCGCTACCGGCAGAACGCGGATACCACCGAGCAGGTTAGATCATTTTATGGTACTGTTGAATCAACTATTCTGTGGTTAATCTGCAGTATCAGTGTCATCTGTGATACAGTATCCCGTAACCCCGAATGGTTATGGTTGACATGACTCTGGTCTTTTTCATACTGTTGAGCACTTCAAAGCCACAACGTTATTCAGTCTGCCAGGTCATCCAGAGTGAGCCCGGTGCGGGCAGTAAACTTTTCATTCTTTTTATCAACCTGAATCACTTCATTGCGGCTGTCATGCTCCATAAAGAAGAACCACCCTTCTGTTGCGGCCCTGTTAAGGATATCCTCCTTCTCTTCGAGGGTGCGAAGCGGGCGCATGTCGTATCCCATAATCCACGGGAGCGGAACGTGCGAGGCCGTCGGCAGGAGGTCCGCTGCAAAGACAACGGTCTGCTGGTTCGCCTTAATGACCGGCAGCTGTTGGCCCAGCGTGTGGCCGTTGACGACCAGCGAGGAAAGTCCTTCCTCGTAGATGTGCCCGTCCTCAACCAGTGTCAGGCGCCCCGACTCCTGAATCGGCTTGATATTGTCGTCAAAAAAAGAGGCCTTTTCCCGGGCATTGGGATGCCTGGCGGTCTCCCAGTGTGACGTTGTAACGTAATACCGCGCACGGGGGAAGGTGTGCTGCAGGACTCCCTGCTCATCATAGAAGGTTGTTCCCCCGCAATGGTCGAAGTGGAGGTGCGTGAAGATAATATCGGTAATGTCACGGGGGGCAAACCCGTGGTGGGAGAGGGAGCCCAACAGATTGCTGTGCTGGTGGTCTACCTGGTAGATCGCCTCATATTTTTCATCAAACTTGGTGCCGATGCCGTTGTCGATCAAATAGAGCTTTCCGGTCTGTTCGGAGTGAACCAGGAGACTTCGCATCGCCATGGGGATGCGGTTTTTGTCATCTGCCTCGACCTGTCGGGCCCAAAGAGTTTTGGGAACCACGCCGAACATGGCCCCCCCGTCAAGCCGAAAGCGGCCGGTTTCTATGGTGTACAGGGTGAACGGTCCTGTCGTAACCTGTGATAAATCGATCTCCATGATAGTGGCGTAAGAATTTGGAATTAGGAATTGGTGAACGGGTGAGAGCTCGCACGAAACAGGCGTGTGCTAACGATCGAAAAACAGCATTTCATCAATCGCCCGCTACAGGTCCTTGAGAATTTTCTTCAGAAACAGGCGTATCTCCTTGAGGTCCCGCTTCACTTCAACGGGCAGTTCCACCTCCTCCTGGTTCCCGTTTTTCTCCTGCTCCAGCACCTGCTGCGCCCCTTCCGTGCTGTATTTTTTTTCCTGGACCAGCTCTTTGATCTTGATTACCAGGTCGATATCATCCTCTTTGTAGATCCTGTTGCCCGCTTTGTTCTTCTGGGGACTCAGGTCGTTGAATACCGTCTCCCAATAGCGCAGCACATGCTGATCCACCGATGTTATTTCACTGACTTCCCCGATGGAGTAATATAGTTTTTTCATAGGACCCAAAAATGTATCTTTACCGCTTGTAAATTAATAACTAGGTTATATCTAACTTTTTACAGGCTAATATTCAAGCATTTTGGCTGAACAAGATTCCAACAACACAAAGCTCGAAATTAGCGTAGTTGTTCCGGTCTACAACGAGGACGAATCGCTGGCCGAGCTGCACGAGCGGATTACAACAGAACTTAGCGGTACCTACCGACACGAAATTATTTTTGTGGATGATGGCTCCTCCGACGGTTCCTGGCAGGAGATTCAACGGTTGAGTGCTCAACACGAACAAACCCACGGCATCCGGTTTCAGCGGAACTACGGCAAAAGTTCAGCCCTGCAAAGTGGATTTGAGCGTGCGGAGGGGCGCTATATCGTAACGATGGACGCCGACCTGCAGGACGATCCCGCAGAGATCTCCGCCATGATCGAGATGCTTGCCGGGGGGTATGACCTGGTCAGTGGATGGAAGAAGGAGCGCCACGATCCCCTTTCCAAGACCATCCCGTCCAAATTTTTTAATAAAGTCACCTCGTGGGTAACGGGCATCGATCTGCACGATTTTAACTGTGGACTGAAAGCCTACAAGCGCGAAGTGATCGAAAATATCTACCTCTATGGCGAACTACACCGGTACATCCCGCTTCTTGCCAGGTGGGAAGGGTATAACCGCATTGGGGAGAAGGTCGTGCAGCATCATCCGCGCAAGTACGGCGAGACCAAATTCGGGATCTCCCGCTTCATGCACGGGTTCCTGGACCTGTTGACGCTGGTGTTCATCAACAGCTACCTGCAGCGTCCGATGCATTTTTTTGGTACGCTCGGCTTTTTCTTCCTGGTGGTAGGCGGGCTTATCAATGCGTACCTGGCAGTGATGAAGCTGTTCTTCGGGACGCACCTGTCGGGTCGACCGATGTTGCTTTTGGGAGTGATGCTGATGGTGTTGGGAGCGCAGTTCTTTTCCATTGGCTTCCTGGGCGAACTGATAAACCGAAACAAGGGTGAGCCCAAAAAACCCAATATCAAAGACAAGATTTAACAGCACCTCATTTTATATCTATGAGCAAGATCGCCTATGACCCGGTTAAAGATCGCTTTGCGGCTGTTATCCGCCGTTTCCCGATTCTTCGTACCCTTTTCTACAAGTTGCTGGACCTTTTCTTTCTGCGAAGCTGGTATATTCGTCGTGTCATCAGAAGGCGTGCCCGGCCGCTGGACGAGCAGTCGGAATGGCGCATGCTGGATGCCGGCACCGGGTTTGGCCAGTACGATCGGTTCCTGTTAAAGGAGTTCAGTAATATCCGGGTAGAGGGCATTGATGTTAAGGAAGACTACCTGGCGGATTGCCGCAACTACTTCGGGGAGGATATCGCCCGGCAAAAAATTCAATTTAAAAAGCAGGATCTGCTGGAGATCAGCTACCGGGATGAATTTGATTTTACGATCTGTATTGATGTACTCGAGCATATCGAGGAGGATGAAAAAGCAATTCGAAACCTGGCAAAAGCCCTACAGTCCGGCGGCTATTTTCTGATGCATTCTCCTTCCCACTACTCGGAGAGTGACGCCGGTGAAGAAGATACCTTTGTGGGAGAACACGCCCGTGCAGGCTATTCAAAAGAGGATATCGTCGCCAAAATTAAACGAGCAGGACTGGAGCCGGTGGATGTCAGCTACACCTATGGGCCTCCCGGCCACTTCGCATGGATGCTGATTATCAAATATCCGATGATTCTGCTTAACAAGATAAGCCTGCTGGCCTTGCCGCTGCTTGCGCTCTATTACCTGCCGGTTCTGCCGATCGCGCTCATCCTTATGCGGCTGGATCTGGCTCGGGAAAACGAGTGGGGCACCGGTATCTATGCGCTGGCACGCAAACCCTGACATCTCGATTCCGGTTCTAATGTAATGTGAGGTCAGGATAACCATATGAAAGAGCATTGAAAAATCACCGGGTTGGGAATTATGAATGTAGAATCTACATAGGGTTTCCCTCCTCAAAAGGTCACAATTGCTCCTTGCCGATGATAGAATTGTACCTTTTTGTGTGAACAAACCCCGTAAGGGTTCTAGTTATTTGCTGTTAGGAATTAGTTATTAGTTGTTTTTCCGAACAACCCCTCTCGTCTCACATCTCACATCTTTCAGTACGACCATTTGAGGCGAAAAAAGAGCAGATTTGGAGTTTCGGTTAACCCGTCAAGCACCGATCCCTTGAGAAGTTGCGACAAGACCAGGAAGTCGAAGTTTTCAGCGAGAGATACGGAGATCTGGGGAATGAGGATAAATATCGATCGGTCGAAGCTGCCCATAAATCCGAGGTTGCCACTCACCAGGGGATGAAGCTGGTAGGAGCCGTTCAGGAAGAAAGCGCTGCGGGCAATGAACAGGTTGTCTGCGCTGGGGGGACGCGTGAGTTCCTGCAGGGCTGCCCCTTGACGCCGGTACCCGCCGTTGTACAGGAGCTCTCCCTGCAGATAGACGCCGTTGTCCAGCATGTAATCGATGCCGGCGGTAGCGGTAAAATGGCCCGTATCCCCAAAAAAACGATCCTCCGGGTGGAAATAGGTGAGTTCCCCCTTGAAGCCCGAATCCCGCAGGTAGCCAGCCCATCCGGCTCCCAGTACCGCGTACTCCAGGTAGTGGCCGGCCACAAACTGTACATCATAGCTGGCCAGGCTGGTGCGCACCATGCCCCCGATCACGGATTCGTCAAATGTGTCGCCGATTCGGTAGCCGGCCTCCACACCTGAGGCGTAGCTCCAGCTGTACTGCGCACTTATGGCATCCACGCCCGGCCGTTCCTCGTAATCAAAATTGAGATAGGAATAGGCGTTGAACAGGTCGTTGGGATTCCACACGTAGGTGCGTCCCCAGTTCAGTCGCTGGCGCCCCACGTGCAGCTCAAACGGGCCGTTGATGTAGCTCGCATGCAGCCGGTCGATCTGGGAGTGCAGAAGCGAGTGATCACCAGAGTGCCAAACCCGGGAGAGATCAAAATAATTGGGATCCTGCTCATAAAATTGTTTCAGGCCGGGCGTATGTTCGATGGAATATCCGTGCAGCAGCCGGGTGCGCAGGTCGGCACGAAATTCCAGTTGATCGTGCAGCGTCCAGTCACTTTCCAGCCGGTGGTGCAGAATGTTATCGTAACGGAGCATGGAAAAGTCGTTGCTGATGGAAAGTTGCCCCAGTTCTTTCACGTAACCACTGAAATCAATATCGAATGCATCGTCCTGGGCATTTGAATTTATCGGTAAATAGAGTATGGTGGCTGCTAGCAGGAGCACACCCCGCAGAAGGTTCATAGTCAAAGAGCCTCCTCCCAAAGGGGAACGAAAGCGAATGTCCATGCGGGTAAAAAATCTCATAATAAATTCTTCAATTTATCTAAGCGGGTATCAATACGGAAATCGATATACGGGTCTCCAAGCTGATGTCACGTAACTTTATCGGATCTCATCCCGGTCAATTTGACCATCTACGAGTGTAACCACGCGGCGGGCCCGGTCGATGACCCGCTGATCATGCGTGGAAAAGACAAAGGTCATCTGTTCCTTGTCATTGAGTTCGGCCATCATATCCAGCAGCTCGCCGGAGGATACCGAATCGAGATTGGCGGTTGGCTCGTCGGCCAGCACAAAATCCGGTTTCGAAGCCAGGGCCCGTGCCACGGCCACCCGCTGCTGCTGGCCGCCGGAAAGCTCGGAGGGACGCTTGTCGATCTTGTCTGCCAGGCCAACCTCCTCCAACAGGTGAATGCTTTTCTCCCGGCACTCTTTGGCCGGGCGACCCTGCATCTGCATGACAAAAGAGACATTTTCTATGGAGGTGAGTACCGGAATCAGGTTGTAGGCCTGGAATACAAACCCGATATGGTGCAGCCGGAAATTGATCAGCTCGCTGTCGGAAAGCGTACCCAGGTCTGTCCCCTGTACGGTGACCGATCCCTCCGTGGGCGAATCGAGTCCGCCGATGATATTGAGCAGCGTCGTTTTACCGGAGCCCGAGGGTCCCACGATGGCGGTAAACTCCCCCTTGTCAATGGCAAGATCCACCCCGCGCAGGGCATGCACCGGCACCTGTTCTTTGTTGTACACTTTGGTGACTCCGTGAGTAGTTATTACTGGCATGGTATGGCGTTATGGATTTCGTATTACGGGTTGCCGGGTGTTTTTGTATCGTTTTATGAAGGTAACTTTGTTCAAATTCTTATTCCCTGGTTAAAAACTTATTGAACCCGCTACCCCTGCCATCAAATCTTCCGAATCGCTTCCACCGGTTTTAGTTTCAGGGTTTTCCAGGCCGGGTACAGTGAAGATAGCAGGGCAGCCACCGCAATCATCAGTGCGATATTGAGATAGTAGATTGCCTCGATTTCGGGATAGATGACGGTACTCATCCCGTAGGCATTCAATCCCTCCGCAAAAGCGCTCAGGTTGATTCCAGTCTCTTTAAGCAGGTCGATGGAGATCCAGCTGCACAGCAGTCCCAGTGGAGCACCGGTCATGGTAAGGAAAACCGTCTCCGAGAGAATCATCATAAACAGCCGCACTTTGTTCATGCCCACCGCCATCAGCATACCGAGTTCGCGGGTGCGCTCCAGGATCGCCATCAGCATGGTATTGATGATGCTGAAGACCAGCGCAATGACAATGATGACCATGAAAATGTAAAGAGTCACGTCCATCACGCTGTACACATACCGTAATTCCGGGGCGATATCTCCCCAGGATGTGACATTCAGGTTCGGGAACTGGCTGGCAAGCTGCTGTGCATAGCGTTCAGCCTGCCCGAAATCATCCACTTTGAGCGTTATTTTGTGCGTGAGGTCCTCCTTTTCCAGCAGGCTGTTGAGGTCGGTTGCTTCTACAAACACGTTGCTGTTGTCGTAGTTGTTGTTGGGGGAATCAAAAATCCCGGCCACGCGGAAGGCTCCGGCGGTAATGTTTCCGTTGACATCCTGGAAGCTGAGCACCATTCTTGATTTTAAATCAAGATCGAGCCGTTCGGCCAGTTCGCGCCCGATGACCACCGGGTTTCGGCTTACGCCCTGCAGCATATCTCCCTCCACCAGGTATTGCTGAACAGGGTTTGTGCTGTCTGTTTTCGAATTTATCCCGTGAATGGATACGCCGTAACTGTTGGAGGCGCTCTGGGCCAGGCCGGTGCTCAGGCTTTGCGGGCGAATCTCCGTGACGTGGGATTCCGCTTCCAGCCTGTCAATGACTTTATCGGCATCGGGAATTTCGCAGGTGGGATTAAATTGGTCCTCAAACCGGGGATGCATGATCTGGATATGTCCCACGGAAAGATTAAGCTGATTTTGCAGGTAGCCCTGCGCCATGCCGTTCATAAATGCCGAGAGGAAAACACCGGCCCAGACCCCCAGCAGTACTGCAACTACCACGACGCCACTCCGCGTGGGATTACGCCACACATTTTTCCAGCCGAGACTGATGATTTTTAAAAACATGATTACCCCCTCATCGCTTCTACAGGATTAAGACGGATGGCCCGGATAATCGGTACCAGGCTGAACAGCAGGGTAATGAAAAATACGATGACCGCCTGGTTGAGGAAGATATCCGGCGCGACAGAGAATTGGAGTACGGGCTCCATCGCGTACTGCTGCAGGGCCGACTCCATATCGCCGGTGAGCTGGATCGGGTTGACATTGAAATACCACGAGATCGGCAGGCTCACCAGGATACCGAGCCCCGAGCCCAGCATTGAGATGAGGATCACTTCGCAGGAAAGGATCTTCAGGATCATGGAACGCGGGGTGCCCACCGACAGCATCACCCCAAATTCGTAGGTGCGTTCCGAGACCATCATGAGTACGGTGCCCAGGATGCCGAATCCGACAACCATATAGAGCACCATCAGTATGATGATGCCGCTGCCGCGGTCGGCCTGAATCGCCTGCTGCAGCTCGGGCATGAGTTCTTCCCAGGACATCACCTCGTACCGGTCCGGCGAAAGACGATTTCGGAGCTGCTGAACAGACGGTTGAACCTCCCGGGCATCATCAAGAATGAGGGCCGCGGTGGTGATTCGGTCGGGGGCAACAAAAAAGTTCTGTGCAGCCTCCAGCGGCAGGTAGACCAGGCTGCTGTTTAGCTGCGGGTTCGGATAGGAAACCGTTCCCCTGATGGGGTAGAGCCCGGTGGCGTTCATCCCGCGGTATCCCTGGCCGATGAGTACCAGGCTGTCCCCGATCTGCGCGTCGAGTCGTTCCATCAGTTCATGGCCCACAAGGGCCGCCTGCTCGCTGTTCGATTCAAAATAGCGGCCCTCCCGAAGCCGGTTTTGCGGGGCGCTGAGGGCTCGTTCGGCTTCTACGTCGATACCCATCACCATGGCCGGACGGCTCTGATCGCTGGTGGCCGCCAGGGCGTATGACTCGATACGCGGGGCAATTGTCGTCACTGATTCCACCTGGCGTACCTGTTGCTGTAGCGAGTCGGACAAAACGAAGCTGTTATTTAACGTCTGTTCATCCCAGTACCCGTTGGCGTGAACCTGGATATACCCGGTGAAAGTACCCACCGTGCTCTCTATCATGTTGTCATACTGTCCCTCCTGGCTGGAGCGTGTGATGGCAGAAAGCGCCACGGCCACCACGATGGAAGCCAGTGTAATGATGGTACGCCGCCTGTTCCTCCAGATATTTCGCCAGGCCAGTTTAAATGCGAGCATGTTTAGTGTTCAGTTATCAATTATCAGAGATTGTTTCTTCTTCGCATTACGCATTTTGCAACAGGCATCAACTGTCATTCAACGCGTTTCATATTCTGTATGCTGAAGAAGCTCTCCGAAATGTCGATATCAAATTCAATTTCGTTGTACATGAGCACCGTTTTATTCCCGGGCTCGTCCGTCGGTTCCATCTCCATGTACGTCGGGATAAACCGTCCATCCAGCTCTTCCACCTTCGAGCCCGTCATGGTTCGCATGAGCGTGTTATCCTCATCGTAAAACTCGGTGCGCAGCTGCAGGTACTCCTCTTTGGATATAAATACATTCACCTTGCCCCAGACGACCGGGGCCTCGGGCTTGGGTATCATTTCGATATTGTAGCAGTCGTAGCCGCTAATAGTGGTGTCACCCACAATTTCATGCGAATAGTCGGTAACGATGGAGGATTCGCGCACGAGATCGTTGTTCGAAAAGTCGGAACCCATCCACGACTGACTCATCATGGAGGGCGGCAGCTTGATTGTCCGGTTGATATTCGGCAGCCAGTTCCAGATTTCGTTGCCCCGCTTCAGGTAGGCCGTACCTTCGTCGCGGGCCGGGGCCGTCACCAGCATCAGGCTGTACTCATCGCCCTTGTTCCAGGATTTAATAGTGAGCGAACGCTCCCAGTTGGGGCGTATGATCTTCATCGTGATTTCCGCCCGCGAGCTCTCACCCCGCATCTTAAGGTCGGCCTGCCGTACAATCTCGGTGGCATCCTGCGCCAGTGCCGGCAGCGCGAGTGTAAGAGACAGCAAAAGAGAACTAGCGATCTTCTTTGGGGTGCACATATTCATCCAGGATTTTTTGTTTGATTGTTGTGTAGGGATACTCCTTGCCCATGGTGATGCAGCCCAGCGCCACGCCATCCAGCTTGGCCGCCAGGTAGTAGGCTTCATCCTCGGGATCGTCATACCCCAGCTTTTCCAGCAATTCCGACAGCAGCCTGACCTGCCGTTCGTTTTCCTTCTGAATATGGGGCTGGAGTTTGGCCACCGCATCCGGCTGCAGGGCTAAAGAGATCATCAGTCGCATGATCTCCGATGATTCTTCAATATAACCGAATACTTTTTCCAGCATCAGTTCCAGGCATTCGGCAGGGGAACACCCGTCGGGGAAAGTTGTGGCCTCTTTCCCCATCTCCTGCAGATCTTCAAAAATAGATACCAATATCTCCTCCTTGCTGGAGAAATAATGGTAGATCAGTCCCTTTGAAACTGCAGCTTTTTCGGCAACCCTGCGTACCGAGGTGTTGGAAAAGCCCTCTTTTGCAAACAACTGAAAGGCGGCCTCCTTGATCTGGTTGCGGGTTTGTTCCCGGATCTCTTCATTTTGTTCGGGTGTTCTGGGTGACATGGTCATCACATTTACAGAGTCTTAAAAAACCGGTTTACTGAGCACTTTTTTGCCCGAAAATTCAACCTCCCCAGGTATGAGCAGCAACCTGCGGTTTCGAATCCGCCGGGGCATGGGTGTACTAACAAACCTTGGTTTCCAGCGCCTTCTTCTGTTGACTAATCGTTCAGTCAAAAATGTAGCTAAAGAAGAAATTACAGTCAAATTAAATTATCTGGCAACTGTGCATCATCAACTTGTTGTTGAATGGGATACCTTCAAAATATGGACGAGATCCTTGTCATATGAATTATAGACAATCCGATAGTTTTCTCTTAGATGGCTTTGTAAAATCCTCTATTCCCCGTTCTGAGGGATTTGTATTCCCGTTTAAAAAAGTAAACAGGGTCGGTGGTACAACCCCCTCCCAACCACATAACAGGTTCTGCAAAGGTCCATAGAATTACCCGGATCCCAGGAAGAACGCTGGTCACCGTCACCAATCAACCAATGACTACGCCAGAAACAGTGTGCCCGAAGAGGAGATATTTTCAGGAAGCGATTTTTTCTGTCAAAAAAATAGGTATTCCCGATAATTAGGCGTATGTTAGGGCGTTATATTTAATTACTCACCTGTATAAGTATTTTTTTGGAAAGACGCGTTAACCCAACTCCTTTCATAAGATGAACCTATAGGTGCATAAAAAACACACAGTACCAATGGCACAACAAGGAAAAGTAAAGTTTTTTGACACTCAAAAAGGATTTGGATTTATCAAACCTGATGATGGAGGCAAAGATGTCTTCGTTCATAGAAATAACGTAGACGCTCTTGGACCGAACCAGGGCTTAGAGGATGATGAAGCCGTCGAATTTGACGTCGAGGAAACACCAAAAGGTTTAAGCGCAACGAACGTTGTAAGCTTGGATTACAAATAGTTTGAAGATATTCAGACTTTGAGCAGAAGGCCTGTTCCATTGCGGAGCAGGCCTTCTTTGTTTCATGGAGGAAAAGCGGGGAATCGAAGAGTCGGGTGAGGGAGGAGAGGAAGCCGGTCTTGCTGCCAATTTCATTCCCGGATAACTGTTGATCATCTAAAATCAATCTCGGTACAGAGTTGTAACCCCGCCTTTTAAACGACAGCACCTCACCAGAGGAGTTGCTTCATGCAGAATACGCTTCCGCCGCTTTTCAGGTATTCCGAGGTCTCCACTTCGTGAATGGTAAAGCCGGCCTCCCTTAGCTTGCTGTTGACCTCTCTGCAGCCCTGTTGGATGATCACGTTTTGGCCGTCCGGGCAGGAGGCGTTGCAGGCAAAACGCTCTTTGGCTTCATCTTCGCTGGCTTCAATAACGTGATCGAAAACGGCGTGGATGAGTTTAAGTCCCGATTCAGTAAACGCTTGCGGGTAGATAAGGACAGTGGTCTCATTTAATACGCAGAAGCAGGTATCCAGGTGGTAAAAGTGCTCGTCCGCAAGCCGGAGGGCCATGACCGGTACATCCAGCATCCCGGAAACGGCTTTGTAGGCCTCCCTGGAGGTCCGGTACCCGTAGCCGCCCCAAAGCAGGCGCTGGCCGGAATGCCAGATCGCATCTCCGCACCCCTCGAAAGCCCGGACTTTTTCACGGTCCAGGTACCGTACTTCATAGCCCTGCTGCCGGTACCACTGCTCAATGTAGGGAACCTCTTCTTTGCGCATATCCGAATGCATGATACTCATGACCACCTGTTTTCTTCCTGCAGGGTTGATATAAGGCAGGCTCTGATTCGCACAGAATACCATGTCGGGCAGCCCTTTTTGTCCCTCCAGCCGGTGAACCGAAAATCCCAGTTGCCTGAACACCCCGAGTACCTGCTGCCACTGGTTCCGTGCAGCCGTTTTATCTACATTGCCGATGTTGTCAGCCATATGTGGGTTGATCGCGTAATCCACTGAAAAAAAGGTCGGTTCCACCATCAACACCTGTTTGGGGGCCGGCAGGGCGGGAAGGTTGTGAGCAGAAAAGGTAAGGTGGTCGACCGAGGTGATAACCTGTGCCATAAGAATTAAGGTACCTGGTATTCATGTGTATCGTTCAAAGATATTACATTTCGGGCCCGCAGAAAAGCAGGCAACTCCCATCGTTGCAAAAGATTCTTTTACAAAAAATATTTTTATTTGCCATTGAAATAGGCATACTTTTATCTGCTGGTAACAAAGCCTGTACTGTTCGGGCATCCACGAACGAGTTAATTTATATGCTGCTTAACCCGGAACTGCTTTCACAATTGGCACCCCTGGAGCTCAGGGCCCGAAAAATTGTGGAGGGCTTCATATCAGGTCTGCACAAAAGCCCGTACTACGGGTTTAGTGTGGAGTTTGCCGAGCATCGTCCATATAATTTCGGGGATGACCTGAAACATGTGGACTGGAAAGTGTATGCGAAAACCGAACGGTTTTACGTAAAGCGGTATGAGGAGGAGACCAACCTCAGGGCCTACCTGCTGCTCGATACCAGCAGTTCGATGTATTTCAAGCATTTTGCCGAGTGGACCAAATTGCGGTATGGCATCAATTTCGGTGCAGCCCTGCTTTACCTGATGCACCGGCAGCGCGATGCCACGGGGCTGATACCTTTTAATGATAAAATTGAGCATTTTATTCCCGCCAAATCTTCGTATTCGCATCTTCGGCTTATATTTGGTGAGCTGGAAAAGCGGCTGGAACAGGAGGAAAAGGGACCGCAGGACCGCCGTAAAACGGCTTCGGCCCGCGTTATCCACGAAGTGGCTGAACGGTTAAAGCATCGCAGCCTGGTGGTTATTGTGACCGACCTGTTCGAGAATGTTGATAAGCATGAACAGCTCATATCGGCACTGAAGCACCTGCGGCACCGCAAGCACGAGGTATTGGTGTTTAACGTAATGGAGAAAAAAAGCGAGCGAGAGCTGGATTTTCCCGATCACCGGTTCCGCATGCAGGATATGGAGACAGGCACGGAAATGGAGGTTTTGCCGGCGCAGGTAAAAGAGGACTACAAAAAGAAAGTTGCCGAATATACCCATCAGTTTAAAATGGCGTGCAGCGAGTTCCAAATCGATTTTGAAGAGGTAGACACGCAAAGTTCATTTGACCTGGCCCTCTTGGCATACCTGAACAAGCGCAAAAAGCTTGGTTAAATAATCGGAACTAAGTGAATATATTCGATTTGCATAGGTGGATAGATCTCAGGAGTGAAATGAATATAAAGATCGTTCTGCTCAATATGGTGTTTCTGCTTTCGGTTTCAGGGCCCCTGTACGCTCAGCCGGCGCTGTCCCAGAGCATCGACAGCCTGGTGGCATCTTATGAAGAAAAGGATCTCTTCAGCGGGTCGATACTGGTAGCCCGCTCGGGAGAGGTGTTCAGTGCCGGGTACGGGATGGCCAATCGTTCCTGGGATATCCCCAACAGCCCGGAAACGCGGTTTCGGATCGCCTCGCTGACGAAACCGTTTACCGCCATGCTCGTTTTGCAGCTGGTGGAGCAGGGCAGCTTGTCGCTGGATGATCTGATTGTTCAGTACCTGCCCGATTTCCCTGCTGAATATGGTGCTGACGTGACTATACGCCACTTGCTGAGCCACACTTCCGGTATTCCCAGTTACACCAATTTCACCAACTGGGTGGATACCACGAGCCGGGTAAATGTACAACCGGCCAGTTTTACAGAGCTTATCGCCTCAAAAGAGCTGGCATTTGAGCCAGGTACCGGGTTCAGGTACAGTAACTCAAATTACTACCTGCTGGGAGTGATTATTGAAAAAGTGACCGGTATGTCCTACAGCCGGGTGCTCCAGGAGCAGATTCTGGATCCGGGTCGCCTTGGTGATACCGGCTACCAGTTCAACGGCATGATAATTGAACGGATGGCGGAAGGTTATGAACGGATCTCCAGCGACTACTACGAGAAAGCCCCCTATCAAAGCCCCTCGACCGCCTATGCCGCGGGCGGCATCTATTCGGCTGTTCATGACCTCTATCAGTGGGAGCAGCTGCTGTACAGCGATCGCCTGCTGATGGAGGAAACCCGCCAGCAGATGATGACACCCCGGGAGGGAAATTACGGCTACGGGTGGATCGCGGGGGAGGCTTACGCCGATGAGGTAGCCCGTTTTCTAAAGTCACCGTTCGATTTCTCCACAAATTCACGGCCTGAACCAGAGCCCTACCGCCTGGTTTGGCACCGGGGATCGCATCCCGGTTTCAACTCCCTGCTGGTACGGGTCCCCGACCCGCGATGGACGATTATTATCCTTGAAAACCAGCAGCTGAACGGTGATCCTGTTGGCACAAAAATTTATGATATCGCCGGTGAGATTTTTTCAATACTGGATGGCCGTCGCCAGCCGTAAGCGAATAATGCCGTGCTGTTCCCCTTTTCTTCCTTGTGGACTGGAGGCCTGTCTGACCCGCTTTTATCCAAGAAATTGGGATCTATCCCAACCGGCCTGTGGATTGTTGAGCCCCCAGCAAAAAAATACCGCCAGATAATTGTCGGGTTCGCTTTTGCTCAGACACAAGAAACACGATACAACGGGAAAATGCGTAAGACTCCTTGAGCAAGGAAATCAAAATTAGCCCGGATCTCACCAAGAAATTTGTTTTTCAGCAAGGCGAAGGGCAAATTTCGCAGCCTTTTACAGACTGTAATGATGAGTTGGCAGTAAAAAAATGACATAAGGTATTGTCATCCATAAAGTGACAGAAACTTATACAAAATACTTTTGAGAACTTCGGGTTAGCCAACAACCTACACCAGGATCACGTCACGTCCGAATTTCTCAGGATCGCATTCAGCAGCCTCGGCGAGATCCGCTTCAGGTAAACCCCCATCAGTTCCATGCCCCCGATGTAAATTTCTTCCTTTTCCCGGAGTATCTTGGGGAGCAGTTTCTGCGCAAAAGTGGACGGTTCCATCCCTTTTTTCTGTCCTTCGCCCATTTTGTTGTGTTTGGATCCGTCGCCTTCAAGGGCGTTGAGCGTGACGTCGGTTTTGATGAAACCCGGGCACACCAGGGAGACCTTGATATTGTCGTCGTGGATCTCCTGGCGCAGGCAGTCGAACCAGCCGTGCAGGGCGTGCTTGGAGGCCGCATACGCTGAACGAAGCCGGGTGCCGAATTTGCCCATCACGCTGCTGGTTACCACAATATGTCCCGACTGTCGCTGCTTCATTGCGGGAAGCACTGCTTTTGTTAAGGCCACCGTACCAAAAAAATTGACCTCCATTACTTTCCGAACGACCTCCATATCGGTGTCAACAGCCAGGGAGCGCTGGCTAATCCCCCCGTTGTTAAAGAGGTAGTCGATATGGCCAAAAGCGGAACGGGCCTGTTCCGCCTTTTGGGGCAGGGTGCCGGTTTCGGTCAGATCCAGCGGAATAATCTCTACCTCGGAAGGGATGGCGCACTGCCGCCGAACGCGTTCCAGGGCTTGTTCCCGGCGCGAGGAGATGATCAGCTTGCTCCCCCTTTTGCTCAGGGCATAGGTCAAGGCTTCTCCAATACCGGAGGAGGCACCGGTGATCCAGACTGTTTTATCCTCAAAAGACATAATTCTTGCGCGTTTTAAGCAGTTTCGGTAAATATCTGATTCTCTGGATGATAAGGTATCAAGCGGTTAATCGCACAACCGGAATTTATTTTCGTTGTTCGGTCCCTGCTTTCTATCTGAGTTTTTGTATTTTCAGGCGTAATGTTAACAAAATGAGCAGTTTTGGCACACAAGCACACCATATTGTTAGTAGAAGATGAAAAAGAGCCGGCGGAAATGCTGGCCAATTTTTTGGAAATGAATGATTATGAAGTCCTGGTAGCCCACGAGGGCAATGACGCTCTCGACCTGATCGACCGGAGGGCCAGTGATATCCATATTGCGGTTCTCGATATTATGGTTCCCAATGTGGATGGAAAGGAGATCTGCCGTAGAATCCGGAGTCACCCGGTGTTGAATGATATTCCGGTGATTTTCCTTACGGCAAAGGACAAAGAGAAGGATGAGATAGAAGGCCTCGAGCTGGGAGCCGATGACTATATATCAAAGCCCGCCAGCCTGAACCTGGTAAAAGCGCATGTCGAAACCCTGCTGAGGCGTCAAAATCCCCAAAAGGCAAACTGGCTGCAGTATGGCAATACCTACCTGGATGTGGATGCCAAGGAGCTGTATGTAGATGACGAAAAAGTAGAACTTACCTCGACGGAATATACCCTTATCGAGCTTTTTTACCAGAATCCCAAACGGGTGTACAGCCGGCAGGAGATACTGGAGCATATCACCGAGGATGATCACTTCGTCTTTGACCGCACCGTGGATGTGCATGTAAAAAACCTGCGACTAAAAATGGGCGATGCGGGAAAGATCATCAAAACATACCGCGGCATCGGGTACGGGTTGAATCGCGACCTGGTAGGCGTTTGATCCCCGTTTGTGCCGATGATATGGTCCAGGGTTTCGAGTTGAACAAGCAGGATTCAGCCGGCACAATCTGTGTTGGAAATTGTTACAATAGAGTTAAAATATGAGTATACGCTCCAAGCTGGCATGGACTTTCATTATACTGTTGATATTCGGCATTACGGCCATCAGCAGCTACTCCATCCTTTTTATCAGGAATTACATGCTGGAGGAGGGGGTGGAACAGATCCAGAAGGATACGCAGTGGCTGGCGGTGACGATAGAAAACTTGGCGGCCGGGGATGATTTTGAATCTTCGTTTCGCGAGGCGGCTGAGACATCGGGCTATCAGCTGGCACTGTACGACAATGACGGGGTGCTGTTTTCCACCTATCCCGATACCGGGCTCACTGACCTTGCGAGATACCTGAAGCACGATCTGCAGATAACGCTGGAGGCCCGCAACAAGGTTCCGCTGGTACAAAACGAGCCCGAAAATACCAAGCTGATCAGCTACGCATACCTGCCCAACAGCGGCAATGCCGCGCGATATATCCGGGTTAGCCAGTTTAAAGACCAGATTTACGCCCCGATTAAGACGATCCGCTGGATTATCTATTACGGGATGTTTATCTCCATAGGTCTTGTCATCATCGTGAGTATATGGATTGCGCGCTACCTCACGAAACCGATCACCGAGATCAAGAATGTGGCCCGGCAGATAGCAGCGGGTGATGTGGACAAGCAGATCGACCTGAACCGCAAGGATGAATTTGGCACGCTGGCGGAGTCGCTCAACCAGATGGCCTCGAAGCTGCGGAAGGATACTGAAAAAATTAAGAAGTCGGCCCTCAAGCAGCAGCAGTTTTTTGCCGACATCACCCATGAAATCCGCAATCCCCTGCACACCATCTCCGGAGCTCTCGAGCTGTTGGAGATGGAAAATCTCCCCGGGGAGCAGCGAAAAAAATATCTCAAGAATGCGCAAACACAAACAGACCGGATTGGCCGCCTCTTCAAGGATTTGATGACCCTGCAGCGCTACGATTCAGATGAGTATTTTATTGAAGAGCAGGTGTTCGACCTTTCCGAGATCGCTCATCATGTCCGGGAGCTGTATGACGACAAGGCCCGGGAAAAATCGGTCGAACTGAAGGTGGATACCCACTCCTGCAAGGTGATTGGCGATCCCGGGAAAATTGAGCAGGTGGTCGATAACCTTGTATCCAATGCTATTAAATATACCAATGAAGGGTCGATAGCCTTGACTTACCAGCAGAGCGACGGAGAGGTGAGGGTGCAGGTAAAGGATACCGGAATCGGAATTTCACAGGAGCACCTGGACCGGCTGTTCGACCGGTTCTACCGGACCGACAAGGCGCGATCGCGCGACAAGGGAGGTACGGGGCTGGGGCTGGCGGTCGTCAAAAGTATCCTCAGCGCCCACGGCCGGGATATTCATGTGGACAGCCAGCTGGAACGGGGCTCTACCTTCTGGTTTACGCTGCCGCACTTCCGGGAATGATACCATGTTCAATGCACTGTACAGAGATACGGGAACACTGCCCAAATTACATCTGCCGGCGACGGGAAATGGCTATCCGCGAAGGCTTCTCTGCCAGCCAATAGTCCCGCAGACTTCTGGAATGTTCTGCGAGGCCGGTATTGGAGGTTGGCTACTCACATGATCTGTATAGATCGATTCTAAATAAAGGTGGTCCCCTGCTCTTCAAATTCCCTTCACAAAAGATTTATTTATTTAGGAGCTTGAAAAAGGCATGTTACGTCGTTTGGGTTTATTCCTATCAGAGGACCTGCAAAGGCCTCTATCAGTTAACCGGATACGTAGAAGAATTATTTGTTTATGGCAGATCAGAACATAAAACTGGGTGTGGTCCTGATGAATCTCGGTGGTCCCACCGGTGAAGAGTATGTACGCCCGTTCCTGTACAACCTGTTCCGCGATGAAGATATCATAAAAATGGGCGGCGGCAGGGTGCAGGACTTTTTTGCAAAGATCATATCAAAGTTCCGCGCTCCCAATGTGGCCGAGGATTATGAAGAGATTAACGGCTGTCCCAAAGGATGCACCGGAAACAAACACTGCCCAAACCGAAAAAACAGTGTCGTTTCAACATGTTGTTCTCCCATCAACAGTTTGACGGAAAAACAGCGGCGCGGCCTGGAAAAGCATCTGAAGAACACGTTGCCGGCCGATGTAGATGCAAAAGTCTACACCTGCATGCGGTACTTTGTGCCGTTTGCCGAAACGACGATGCAGGATATGGTGGACGACGGCATCACGCACGCGGTGATGGTTCCGCTCTACCCGCAGTTTTCGTGGACCACCACTGGCAGCAGCTTCAGGGACTGGGAGACCAAGCGGGATCAGAAGTTTGGCAGCAGCACGCCCTGGAAAGAGTTTCACGTGAAGAACTATTACCTGAATCCCCATTACCTGGAGGCGATGAACAGCCGCATCGACGAGGCGCTGGATGCGATGGACGAGGAGACGCGCAATAAAACGCACCTGATTTTCAGCGCACACGGTACCCCGCTGCTGGAGGTCAAAAGCGGCGATCCCTACACCGCCGAAATCAAGGAGACGATGGAAGCGATCATGGAGCTTCGAGATTATGAGGAGCCGTACTGGCTGGGGTACCAGTCGAAAGTGGGGCCGCAGAAATGGACCCAGCCCAACACGGCCGAACTGGTGGAGCGCCACCTGGAATATGGAATAAAAAACTTCCTCATGGTGCCGATCGCTTTTGTAACCGATCATATTGAAACACTCTACGAGCTCGGCGTGGAGCTGGTGGAGGACCTGGAAGAGGAAGGATATGAATTTGAAAACCTGGCCGTAATGAAAGGAATTAACGATCATCCCTCTTACATCCAGGCGCTTTCAGATGAAGTGATCAAAAAAGTGGGTCATCTGCTTCCGCAACAGCAAACTGAAACAGACAGTGAAGAGAAGGTAACAGCATAGCATGATGCAACAGGTTGATCAGGAACTTGGTGATTTTTGTGTGGTCGGTGTCAACCACTGGGAGGCTGCTATTGAAGTACGTGAAAAATTCAGCCTCAGCGACCAGCAAAAACAGGAGCTGATAGAAGGAGCGCTGCGTGAAGGTGTTAACAGCCTGTTCGTGGTTTCCACCTGCAACCGCACGGAGATATTTGCGAAGGATACGTCCCCCGAAGAGCTCATACGCCTGCTGATCACCTATTCCGATGCCTCGCTGGACCAGTTTCACAGCTACGGGTTTGAAAAAGTGGGCCGCCCGGCGGTCGATCACCTGTTCCAGGTTACCGTGGGACTCGATTCCCAGATTTTAGGCGACCTGCAAATTGTCAACCAGGTCAAAGAGGGCTACGAATTTGCCTCTGAAAAAGATGCGGTCTCCGGCGAGCTGCACCGGCTGATGCAGCATGTGTTCCGTGCCCACAAGCGATCGCGTAATGAAACCTCCCTGGGCGAAGGGGCTGCCACGACGGCCTACGCCGCCGTGCAGTTTGCAATGAAAACGTTTGAGAGCCTCACCGATAAAAATATCCTGCTGATCGGCACCGGGAAAATCGGTAAGGTGACCTGCAAGAACCTGGTGAGTTTGGGAGCCCGGAAAGTGACGCTGGTGAACCGCACGCGCGATCGCGCTGAATTTGTGGCCGACAAATATGACCTGGAAGTGGCCGATTATGACAACCTGCCCCGGCAGATTGATGAGTCGGACCTGGTCATTGTCGCTACAGGTGCTTCGGAGCCGGTTATCACGCTGGAGGATATGGAACACTCGAAAGCCCGGGGCCGGTTCAAGGTGATGCTCGATCTTTCGGTACCCCGCAACATCGATCCTCAGGTCGGTTCGCTCGATTTTGTCGATCTCGCAAATATGGATTTCCTGGCGGATGTAACCGATGATGCCTACCAAAAGCGGGAAGAAAACATCCCACTGGTAAAAAAAATTATTGAAGACGAAGTTACCGACTACCAGAACTGGCTGAGCGTCCAGAAAGTGGTGCCAACAATCAAGGCGCTGACGAGCAAGTTTGAGTCGATCCGGGAGGATGAGTTCGACTTTTTCAAGAACAAGATCAAGGACAGCGATCGTGACAAAGTCGAAAACCTGACCCGTCGTATCGTCAACAAAATTGCCGCCTATTCAATTGAACACCTGCGCGATCACCATGAATCGGAACAGGTGACCAGGGTCGTTAACGATATGTTCAAGCTGGAAACCGACCGGAATCATGATTAAACGAAAGAGGCTTCGTATCGGCACGCGCGAAAGCGAACTGGCAACCTGGCAAGCGAAAACGGTTGCCCGACAGCTCTCCAGGCTCGGCCATGAAACCGAGCTTGTTTTCGTTAAGTCGGAGGGGGATATCGATCTCACCACGCCGCTCACCGAAATGGGGGGCAAGGGCGTGTTCACCAAGGCGCTGGACGATGCCCTTTTGAACGACGAGATCGACCTGGCGGTCCACTCCTACAAAGATCTTCCCACAGAAAACCCGCTGCCCCTGAAAGTGGCCGCTGTACTCGAACGGGCCGATGCGCGGGACACACTGGTTGCGCCTGGTGGCACCGATTTTTTGGAAGATACAGACTGTGAAGCAACCATCGCCACCAGCAGTAACCGCAGGCGCGCGCAGTGGCTCAATCGCTATCCCAACCACACCATCACCAACATCCGTGGCAACGTGAACACGCGTCTCCGAAAGGTGGAGGAGAACGCATGGGACGCGGCTATTTTCGCTGCGGCGGGACTCACGCGTATCGGGCTGGGCGAGCATATTAGCGCCTACCTCGACTGGATGGTGCCCGCGGCCGCCCAGGGAGCCATGGCCGTGATGATCCGGGAGGAGGACCTGGTGCTGCAACGGCAGCTGAACGACCTGAACCACCGTGAGACGGAACTATGCACCCGCGTTGAGCGCGATTTCCTGCACGACATGGAAGCCGGATGCAGTGCGCCCGTCGGCGGATATGCCTCAATCGAGGGTGACATGCTGCACTTCAAAGCCGTAGCCCTGATGCTGGATGGCAGCGAGCGGTTTGATTTTGAGATCACCGAGCCGGTAGACCGGTCAGCAGAATTAGGACACCGCGCGGCGGAGGAGCTGCTGGAGCAGGGCGCCTCCAAAGTGATCGACCAGATGAAGGAAACGGAACAGGAAGAATAAGAAATCCACAAAAAGATACTACCGAAATAGCGCGAACGTCCCGCTCGTGCTATTGAAGACTTGTGTTGTGGCACGAGCGAGACACTCGCGACAGACACACAGGTATGATGTTTGTAGCTCGAAGCGCTGCTTCGAGAACTTGATACAAACGAAGCAGCGTTTCGAGCTGGATTGTTCACTGACACACTGACTACTGCCACTGATCACCATGCGACACGACAAGCAGAACATACTCGTCACGCGACCGCTTTCGGGCCAGGAGATTGAGTACGCGCGGGTACTCGGACTGAATCCCATAATTAAGCCGGCACTGGAATTTGAATTTCCCGAATATTGGAATGATGTACTGCGCGTGATCAACGAGAACCCCAGGGCGGAGTGGGTTTTTACCAGCAGTAACGGCGTTAAAGCGTTGGAGCAGTTGATAAACGCCGGATTGCAAGTGCGGCCCGAGACGCAGCTTTTTGCCGTCGGCAGCAAGACGCAGGGGGCCCTCCGGGAACTCGGACTTGATGCAAAAATTCCGATAACACAAGACGCTGAGCACCTGGCTCGTCTGATCGCGGATGAAGGAAAAACAGATGCAGTGCTCTACTTTCACGGGAATTTGAGTCGCCCGGAGCTCGTCAACGGGCTTGGGAAAGCGGGAATTGAAGTGACTGAGCTCGAGGTATACAAGACCATTATCAACGAAGTATACCTGCCGGAAGAACCAATTTCGGCCATATTGTTTTACAGTCCCAGTGCCGTGGAAGGGTTTGCCAAAGGGCAGGGATTTGAGGATGCAGGAAATCTTCCCGCGTTGTTCGCCATTGGTTCTACAACCGGGGAAGCATTGGAGAAAGCCTCGGGACAATTGGTGAAAATTGCGGATGAACCCTCAACCGAAACACTGTTGAGGAACGTTTCAAATTACCTGTTCAGCAAAGAAAAAGTGAAGTAGCCCGCGATGGATACTGTGCCGGGTTGAATCATCTCTAATATTGCGTATCACGAATTATGTAAATTGGCACTCGGCTCAGGTTCAAAGAATCAGCAGTAACTGTTAACAAAATTGCATGACCACTTAAAAAGCATTGTATGAAAGAAACCTTTCCAGCTCTTAAAAACGATCTCTTTTTGCGCGCCTTGCGGGGAGAAGAAGTAGAACGACCACCTGTCTGGATGATGCGGCAAGCGGGCCGTTACCTGCCGCAATACATGAAAATCCGCGAAAAATACAGCTTCTTTGAAAGGGTGGAGACCCCCGAGCTGGCGTGTGAAATCACCCTCCAGCCGATCGATGAGCTGGAGCCCGATGCGGCCATTATTTTTTCAGATATTCTGACCGTTCCCCAGGCATTGGGAATCGATGTGGAGCTGGTATCAGGCAAGGGTCCGGTGCTGCACAACCCGATTGAGTCGACGGATGATGCGTTTGCCATACTATCGCAGGATGTGCCGGAGAAGCTGCATCACGTGATGGAGGCGATCACCCTGACCCGGAATGAGCTGAACGGACGTGTCCCGCTGATCGGCTTTGCAGGGGCACCATGGACGCTGTTCTGCTATATGGTACAGGGAGAGGGATCCAAGAATTTCGACAAGGCCAAGGCGTTTCTGTATCAACACCCCAACGCGGCCCGGCATGTCCTCAAGGAGCTGACCCGTGCTACTATCGACTACCTGAGAGCACAGGTCGAGGCCGGCGCCCAGGCGGTACAGGTGTTTGATTCCTGGGCCGGATTGCTTGGTCCAGAAGATTTCAACGAATGGGCGATGCCGTCGCTTATGGAGATCGCGGAGGAGATCGACGAAGTGCCGGTGATCCTTTTTGCCAAGGGCAGCTGGTACGCCCTGGAGCGCCTTAGTTTCAGAAGCAACGCCGCGGCCCTGGGTATAGACTGGACCATCACCCCGGAATACGCCCGTGAAGCCACGCGCAACCGGCTGACGTTGCAGGGCAACCTAGACCCCACAAAACTGCTGGGGCCCATCGATGATATTAAGCGCCAAACCAGGCGAATGATCGAACGGTTCGGCAAAGATAAATACATCGCCAATCTCGGCCACGGTATTTTACCGAATGTGCCCGTAGATCACGCCCGCGCCTTCATCGATACTGTCAAGGAATACGGTACCACAGATTAGCACAGACGCATTTGAGAGTCCCCTTCGAAGGGGATTGAGGGGGATGACCAGATAAATTAGTTATTACGATAGTGCGTTTACCGGTTATCAGCTTGTTTTAGTCATCTAATTCGCTAGAACCAGGGTTAATCCTCCTGTCCTCTAAACGCATTAAGCTAAGCAAATCAGATAGTTGGAAAAATAATGACAGGAAACAGTATAATCCGAAATAACCAACAGAATTCACCGGATCGCCATCCCCCTGCACCCCCTTCGAAGGGGGACCCCGAGCGCCCGATCAAAGAACGATTTATTCAATTTATCTACGATCTTCAGGACGAAATTTGTACTACGCTGGAGGGGCTGGACGGGAAAGCCCAGTTCCGCCATGATGATTGGGAGCGCGAAGGCGGAGGTGGAGGCCACACCCGTGTCATTGAAAAAGGAGATCTTTTTGAGAAAGGGGGAGTGAATGTTTCAACGGTGTATGGAGAACTCCCGGAGCTGATTCGCCAGCGATTCGACGTGGAACAGGGCTGGTTTTGGGCCGGCGGTATTTCTCTCGTCATACATCCCCAAAGTCCGATGGTGCCTACGGTGCACGCCAATTTCCGTTATTTTGAGCTCTACGATGACCAAAATATGAGCGAAATTCGCGACCAGTGGTTCGGCGGAGGGGCGGATCTGACCCCCTACTATTTGTGGGATGAAGACGCCGTCCATTTTCACCGCGTGTTCAAAGAGGTGTGCGATCGACACGGAGATGAGCTCTATCCAAGGTTCAAGAAAGAGTGCGACGAGTACTTCTATAATACTCACCGTGGAGAAGCCCGCGGTATAGGGGGCTTGTTTTTTGACTACCTGCGTCCCTCCGAAAATTATTCAGCCGAAGACTGGTACGCCTTTACCACCGATGCGGGCAAGGTTTTCCTGGATTCTTACGTTCCCATTGTGAAGCGCCGCAGGGATGAGCCATATAATGATAAACAGCGCTATTTCCAGGAGATACGGCGCGGTCGCTATGTGGAGTTTAACCTGATTCACGACCGGGGCACGCTGTTCGGACTCAAAACGGACGGGCGTACCGAATCAATCCTGATGAGTCTGCCCCCGCGCGTACGGTGGGATTACGATTTCCAGGTTGAAGAAAACAGCCGAGAAGCGTATCTATTGAAGCGCCTGAAAAATCCCATTGACTGGATTGAATTCGAAAATCAGAAATAGAACGCGGATGACACCGAATGGACGGATCATCGCAGATAGATATAATCAGGGAATATCCGCCTAATCAGCGTTATCCGCGTTCCGTTAAATAACTAATTTTAGATTATGCCATACGGACAATTTCCTTACCAACGGCCGCGAAGATTACGAATCAGCAGCGCCATCCGCGATATGGTGGCCGAAAACCACCTGAAGCCGGCCGATTTTATCGCCCCGGTATTTGTGATGGAGGGGGAAAACAGGAAAGAAGAGATCCCCTCCATGCCCGACTACTTCCGCTACACGCTGGATCTGCTGATGGATGAAATTCGGGAGCTGAAAGAGGTTGGGATTCGAACCGTGCTGGTTTTTGTGAAGGTACCGGACGACAAAAAGGATAATAAAGGGACTGAAGCGCTGAATGAGCAAGGACTGATGCAGAGGTCGGTGAGAACGATCAAGAAAGAATTTCCCGATATGCTGGTGATGACCGATATCGCGCTGGACCCGTACAGCAGCTATGGCCACGACGGGATAGTTGAAGAGGGTGAAATTTTGAATGACGAGTCGGTCGAAGTGCTGGCTGAAATAGCCGTAAGTCATGCAAGAGCGGGTGCAGATTATGTGGCCCCTTCCGACATGATGGACGGCCGCATCGGTGCCATGCGCGACGCCCTGGATGACGACGGCTTCAAGCACACCGGCATTATGGCCTACAGCGCCAAGTACGCCTCCAGCTATTACGGGCCGTTTCGCGACGCGCTGGATTCCGCTCCCGGATTCGGCGACAAGAAGACCTACCAGATGGATCCCTCGAATGTGCGCGAAGCAGTTAAAGAGGCCCGGATGGACGAACAGGAGGGCGCCGATATTGTGATGGTCAAACCCGGCCTCCCGTACCTGGATGTGATCAGGGCGGTGAAGGAGTCGGTGCAGCTGCCGGTTTCAGTATACAATGTTTCCGGGGAATACGCTATGTTAAAGGCCGCTGCCGCCAACGGCTGGCTGGATGAAGAGGAGGCGATGATGGAGGCGCTGATCGGTTTTAAACGAGCTGGCGCCGATCTGATCGCCACCTATTTCGCCAAGGCGGCTTCGAAATTGTTGAACAGGAAATAATCTGAACCAGGAAACACGATGAACCGCGTTCCTGGCAAACAGAAAAGTTTTACCAATGTTATGTTAGAGAAGAGCGAAAAATTATTTAAACGAGCGCAAAAATTTATTCCGGGCGGAGTCAATTCCCCGGCCCGCGCGTTTAATTCGGTAGGTGGAACGCCCGTATTCGTGGAGAAAGCCAAGGGCTCCATCCTTACCGATGTCGACGGCAGGGAATATGTCGACTTTGTGGGGTCGTGGGGACCAATGATTATGGGGCACGCCTGGGAACCGGTGGTAAAGGCTGTGCAGGAAACGGCAGCGAAGTCTACCTCGTTCGGGGCCCCGACGGAGATTGAGGTGAAAATGGCGGAGCTTGTCAGGGATATGGTACCCGGTGTGGATAAAATTCGCATGGTGAATTCCGGTACCGAGGCCACGATGAGCGCCATTCGGGTGGCTCGCGGTTATACCGGGAAGGACAAGATTATCAAGTTTGAGGGGAATTATCACGGTCATGGAGATTCTTTCCTGATTAAAGCCGGCAGTGGTGCCCTGACGCTCGGATCACCCAGTAGTCCGGGAGTAACCAGGGGGACGGCCCGGGACACCCTGATCGCTGATTTCAACGATCTCAACAGTGTCAAGCAGCTGCTGGATAAGCACGATGATGAAGTGGCAGCCATCATCCTGGAACCGGTCGCGGGAAACATGGGATGCATTCCGCCAAAGAAAGGATTTTTGCAGGGACTCCGTGAACTTTGTGACGCCCGCGAGATAGTTCTCATCTTTGATGAAGTGATGACCGGCTTTCGAGTAGCCGAAGGGGGGGCTCAGGAGCGGTACGGCGTAACAGCAGATTTGGTGACCTATGGCAAGATCATAGGAGCCGGGATGCCGGTTGGTGCCTTTGGTGGCAAGCGGGAGGTCATGTCAGTGGTTTCGCCGGATGGACCGGTCTATCAAGCGGGCACGCTTTCGGGCAATCCGTTGGCGATGGCCGCAGGGTATGCACTCCTTACAGAACTCCATGAGAATCCCCACCATTATGATGACCTGGAAAAAAAGGCGGCCTACCTGCAGGCAGAGCTGCTTGAACTGCTCAATAGACACCAGGTCGCCCACCATGTAAATCGCGTAGGCTCCATGAGCAGCATATTCTTCACCGAACAGAAGGTTACCGATTTCAACTCTGCAGACACGACTGACAAAGAGCTGTTTAAGGCATTTTTCCATGAAATGCTGAAACGGGGAGTCTACCTACCGCCTTCACCGTTTGAAAGCTGGTTCCTGGCCACCACCCATACCAAAGAGCTTCTGGACAAAACGATAAAAGCAGCCGACCAGTCTATTGAAGCTGCACTCGACAAGCGTGCCAACGGATGAATCAGCTGATTGAAAAATTAAAAAAACGCTGGCAGATAAAGACGGTCGGAGAGCTTCTCCTGATTCTGTTTATCTTCTCAATTACCGGATTTACCGCCCTCTATGTGCGAAAATTTGCGTTTGGATGGCTCGGTATCAATGACCAAACGCCGTTCCTGCTGGAGATGCTGGCATGGGTTCTCACCGTCTTTCCGGCTTACCAAATCCTGTTTTTGTTCTACGGTTTTATCCTTGGACAGTTTGAATTTGTATGGAGATTTGAGAAAAAAAGCCTGCAGCGCCTTTCAGGCTTGTGGAAAAAGAGTTCGGGTTCCAACCGTTGAGAATCCGAACAATACCGCTGAGCAGAATATTTTGCAGCATTTTACTCCAGTACCTGGTGAAAGGTACGTGTTAGCCTGCTTTTCTCACCATGAAATTGGTTCGTGTGCAAGGCGATTTCCAACTTCAACGCAGCAGGCGGGACTATTTCGTAGCCCGCTACACACTGTGAGATTTATCCCAGCCTTAAAATTAAGGTAACTTGCTTCCTGTCAAGGCATTACACGAATTCAGACTTTATTGTCGTGAGAAAAGCAGGCTAGTCGTCCTCTTCTTCCATCGCTTCCAGTTTCTTCTGTTTTTTTCTGGGGAGGTTCTCCACAACCAGGTTGTATGAGTCTTCAATCCATTCTTTGATTAGCACGTCATCGAGTTCTCCCTTGGGATCAATGGAGTTCCAGTGCCGTTTGTTCATATGATAGCCCGGCTTCACTTCCGGGTAAAGATCGCGAAGCATGGCGGCTTTGACTGGATCGCACTTCAGGTTGATATGGTCAAAACTTTCTACATCGGCCATGGCAAACATCTTGTCCATAACCTTGAATACAAGTGTATCCTCGTCGAAGGGGTACCCTTCGGTGACTCCGGTAAAAGAAAGGCAGTACTCACGAAAATCTTCGATGTTCATCTGCTAGTTACTTTTGATAAAAGTTTAAACACTTTGGGGTTGCTAATGATATACAATTTTTATAAAACTAAAGGTTGGCTAAATAAAAAAAATTCTTCGCCCTCTTTCTAGTTTTATTTACAAATAACCATTTTACAGGTTTACCTTGTTATAATCCTTGATAAAATCGTCCAGGATACCAACAGCGGATTCCCCTATAACATTCATCCTGTCGTACGATACGATGCCTACAAGGCCGGTTTGCCAGGTGCTTACCGAGGTCTGCAGGTCACGGTTCAGCGTTAGGCGCGCAGGCTGATAGAGATCCAGGGAAATCGAAAATGGCACCAGTCCGCGGCCGGCGTCCATCGTGTTTATGTGCATATAGAGAAAGGGAAGATCCGCTGAAGAACGGATTTCGCGATCCGGAACAATGGTCAGCCCGGCCTCCCTGAGCTTGTCGACGGCCTGCTGTTTAATAGAGCTTATTTCAAGCTCCCCCTTTTCGTTGAGCGATACATTAGTCTCGATGTTGACGGTAAATCCCATCTCGGCGATTCCTCTCAACGAGTTTCGCTCGCGTTCAATTTCATTTTGGGCCAGTGCGGGCGCGCCGATCAGGATGATTATGGGCAGGAGTGCGATCAGTCGTCGGTAAGCGTCGAGAGTATTCATTATGTTAAAAATTTGATTGAGTTGTGTAATGGCTCCGAAAAACCAGGGATTCTGTCCAGGCTCACACCCGGTGATATCACGCTAAATCTCTCGCTGAGGTGCCGTGGTTACCGGCCATCCGGACTTTCTCTTTGCTGGATATACTGCAACTGGCACACGCATGGTGATTCAGTTATACATCGCGTCAGCTCGTTTTTGCCACGGCGATCAGCAATAGAACCCAGGCGGCAATAAAGCTGATGCCCCCAAGAGGCGTGATTGCCCCGAGCCACCGGATTCCGCTAACACTGAGTATATAGAGACTGCCGGAGAAGATCACAATTCCTGCCAGCATCAGCCAGCCAGCCCATTTTAGAGAGCCGGACTCTGGATAATGGATGGCCAGCAGTCCGACGGCGAGCAGCCCGAGTGCGTGGTAAAAATGGTACTGTACCGCCGTTTCAAATATGTCAAGCATATCGACCGTCAGTCTCTCTTTGAGACCGTGAGCTCCAAAAGCTCCCAGCATTACGGCCAGCGCTGCGTTGATTGCTCCAATGGAGAGAAAAAGTTTACTCATGGAATAGGGTATGTGATGTTACTATTTATATCAACAGGTTTATGATAACGCGAAACCAGCGGGATAAATGTTTTGCAAATCCCTTCAACCAACTGAATTAAAGACCATTGTTGCAGCCAGTCAACCGTTAAACCCGATCTCCTTGTGCGTTCCATCGCAAAAGGGTTTATCGGAAGAACCACCACACCGGCACAGTGCAATGGTTTTTGAGCTGTTGACAGGCTGTGAAGTGGTCGAGTAGATCTGGTAGCTTCCCTCCACGAGCAGCGGACCGTTTTTCATGACCTTCAGGATAAGCGTTTCTCCCTCTCCTGTTTTTTCCTGTTGCCGATCACTGCTGAAAGGGGCGCGGGGAATATGGGAAGAAGCGCTGAAATCGATCTTCTTGTGAGAGTTGTCGCAAGCCGGCTTGTTCCCGGAGGCACCACATCTGCAAAGAGCGAATCGCGAATCCTGTAACACAGGATCGCCCTCCTGCGACTGTACTACGATGTTTCCCCGAAAGTAGATCGGCCCATCCGGGTTTACGCTGATCGTGTTGCGGGCCGGGATTGCCTGATCCTCTTCTCCCGTGTTAGCCCGTTTAACGTGCAGTGCTCCGGTGGGACAACGATGCACCACATCCTTAATCTCTTCGGGAGTGGCATATTCGGGCTGAATCCAGGGACGCTTGTTTGGGTTGAAAACCGACTGAAGGCCTTTTACGCACTCCTCAGCGTGAATACATCGCCTGGAATCGTACGTTACCGTGACTTCACCCGTGTCGTAGGTATAAACTTTTTCTTCCATTGTACACAGAGTTTTGTTTAAGGATCAAATTGTCGAGGCCTTTTCAGAACCTGATGCTTGGTTGGGGGGGGGACCACCGACCATCATATATAACACATACTGTGGGAGTACAACTCCCTCCGAACGGTGATTCGAATGTTTCGCAAAGTCCTCTCATGGGGAATTACAGGAATTCGAGTGGTTAAAACCGGCCTTACAACCGCAGTACATGGCAGAGGCCCACGTTTCTTTTCGGTTAAAATTTTTATCTGAAGAACAGCCGCGAAGCCTGAAAAGTTCTATATAACCGTAGTACCCCGCAGGTGGCTAAATGCCAGAATGCCGATATGCAGTTACCCTGAAAAGGCCGGGGCTACATCCAGCGGATTTGGATACGCAAATTGATAATCAAGCATTTTTTTAAGCTTTCGGTTGGACACTACTTTGTAATCTTTGTCCGAATCCGGCAGAAAAGAAGGAGGCTCCAGGCCGGCTTGTTCAGCAATAATTTTATAAAACTGGTTCTTGGGCGGATGGCCGTCCGAGACCGCATTAAATATCTCTCCCCGGATGTCATTTTCAATGATAGCAGTCAGGATATTGATGCAGTCATCCCGGTGAATCAGGTTGACCGGCGCGTTTCCACCGGGGATATCTTTTTTGCCTGCAAGATAATTGGCCGGATGGCGGTCGTACCCGTAGAGTCCTCCAAACCGTACGACGGTCGTATCAAAATGGTCTTGGTCCATCAGCATCTGTTCTGCCTGTATCAGCGCTTCCCCGGAATCTCGCGTAGCGTGGCCGGGCGTTGCATCGCCCTCCTCCATGACGCCTCCCTTTTTGGGGTACACGGATGTGGAACTGGCAAAAATAACCGATTGGACGGGAGCGTCCTGCAGATGTTCAATCACAGATGCGATCTGGGAGGTGTGAAAGTCAATAACGTTGGGGCGCCGACGACCGGGGGGGATATTGAGAACCAGCAGGTCCGCGTCAAAAAAATCCCGGGATGCTGATGGATTCCCTTCAAGCTGAGGATCAAGGCTGAGCAGATAGGGAGTAATTCCCTCGTCGCTGAGCTTCTCAAGTTTTTCCTCTGTTGTAGTAGATCCTTTTACGGTATGTCCTTCATTCACAAGGCTGGAAGCCAGGGGGAACCCCAGCCAGCCACAACCCAATATACTGATGTTCATGTTTTAAATAGTATGGTTAAAAAATCGGTTTAAATATCTAAAAAATGTTGCGGAATTCAGAAATATCTTGAATCGGAACAAAAAAGGCTCTGCATGGTAACAGCATACAACAGCTGCATTACATGAACACTACAATACAAAATTTATTATGAGAAATTCTGTCTATTCCCTGGTTTTATTGACTTTGGCACTGATGCTGTCTGCCTGTAGCCAGCAGTCCAAGGATGAAATAAACGAGATGAAAGAGGAGGGTCGGCAGGCCATGGAGTCGGTTCGGCAAGATATTGAAGTGACCAAAACCGAATTTGTCCACAGTGTAAAAGAGCAGTTGAACGCTGTTGACAAGCAGGTGGAACAGCTAAAGAACAGGATCAGCGAGGCCTCCGGTGAAACGGAGAGTGAGCTGCAAAAGCAGTTGGACAGCCTTCAGCAGAAGCGGGAGCAGCTGCAGGACGATCTCGAGGAGCTGCAGGCACGCTCTGCAGAAAACTGGAAGGAGCTCAAACAGGATATAGACCGTCGGCTCGACGGCATGAGAGAGACCGTTGACAGCCTGAAACAAGAATTTTAATAGGCGGCTGACAGCCCCATTTGCACTGGTCGCCTAACCCAAATGCGACGCACCTTAACAGTGCGTCGCATTTCTTTTCTTTTTTTTTTTTCAGGTCTATCCTATTCTTCCTCCATGTATGGGTACGTCCAGTCTTTGGGAGGAACCGTACTCTCCTTGAGGGAGCGCGGGGAAAGCCAGCGCATCAGGTTGGCGGCACTCCCGGCCTTGTCGTTGGTTCCGGATTTTCGCGCTCCGCCAAACGGCTGCTGGTTGACGACCGCGGCCGTAGGCTTGTCGTTGATATAGAAGTTGCCCGCCGCCTGCCTCAGGGAATCCGACATCTGCTGGAGCACGTCGCGATCCCGGGCAAAAATGGCGCCGGTCAGCGCATAGGGCGAAGTGGTATCGCACAGCTCAAGGGTTTCCTCAAACTGGTCATCCTCATATACATACACCGTCAGCACAGGACCAAAGATCTCCTCTTGCATGGTTTTGAACTTCGGATCGTGTGCCTGTACCAGTGTCGGTTGTATGAAAAAGCCCTCAGAGTCGTCATAGTCGCCCCCAAACAGGATTTCCGCATCATCCGATTCCTTGACGTAGTCGATATAAGAGGTGATGCTGTTGAACGCTCCCTGGTCAATAACGGCCCCCATAAACGTGCTGAAATCTTCGACATCGCCGACGTTGATTTTTTTGGCCTCTTCGAGGAATTGTTCGCTGAATTCACTCCAGAGTGACTCGGGAATATACATGCGGGAAGCGGCCGAACATTTTTGGCCCTGGTACTCATAAGCTGCGCGAAGGGCCGCAACCACCAGTGCATCCACATCGGCGGTTTGGTGAGCAAAGATGAAATCCTTGCCGCCGGTTTCGCCCACAATACGGGGATAGGTCTTATATTTTTTGATATTGTCGGCAATTCGTTTCCAGAGCAGCTGAAATGTAGCGGTGGAACCGGTAAAATGGAGCCCGGAGAGATGTTTGCTGTCGGTGGCCGGATCTCCCACATCGGCACCGGAGCCGGGCAGGAAGTTAATAACACCCGCGGGGAGACCGGCTTCCTCCAGCAGTTTCATCACAAAGTAACTGGAATAGATGGACGAAGTGGCCGGTTTCCAGAGCGAGACGTTTCCGCAAATGGCCGGGGCGGTTGGCAGGTTGCCCGCAATAGAGGTGAAGTTGAACGGCGTAACGGCAAATACAAAACCTTCAAGCGGGCGGTATTCGGTACGGTTCCACATGCCATCGGGAGAATAGGGCTGATCCTGGTAAATCTGGGTCAGGTAGTAGGAGTTGTAGCGGAAAAAGTCGACCAGCTCGGCGACGGCATCTATTTCGGACTGGTGCGGGGTTTTTGACTGCCCGAGCATGGTGGCGGCATTGAGCGTGTAGCGCCAGGGACCGGAGAGCAGGTCGGCGGCCTTTTTGAATACCGAGACCCGCTGCTCCCAGGGCATCTCCGCCCATGTTTTGCGGGCTTCAAGGGCCGCATCCTCAGCCATTTTCACCTCTTTTTCTCCGCAAAGATGCACGGAGGCCAGCTTGTGGCTGTGATTGTGCGGCATCACTACATCAGCGGTATGTCCGGTTTTGACCGCTTCGCCGCCAATAATGGCGGGAATCTCAATTTCCTGGTTTTTTAGCCGGTTGATTTCTTCCTTCAAAGCGGACCGTTCGGGTGTGCCCGGCGCGTACGAGTTGACCGGTTCGTTGCTGGGTTCCCGTATTTCGAAATATGCATTCGCCATAAATAGTGTCTGTTTGGTTTACTTGAAAATGGTATTCAAATGTTGAGCTGTCAATTCCTTAAAATAACAAATCTTGTTACGTGTTGGATTGCAAAAACGAAGCTGCGCGGTCAGCCGTTTCATATGCGCCGCTTATACATCCGGGAACAGAGACTTCATACCTGAAATTGCCCGTCAGATAGAGTCCGCGGTTGCATTCCTCCAGTTCATCCATCGCATCCAGGTAAGATTGATGATCGAGTCCATATTGAGGGATCGCTCTGTTCCACCGGTGCAGAGATTCAAATTGTGGCTGCCCGGTACAGCCGAGCAGTTGCCCGAGATCGTCTGTCACCATCTCTTTTATTTTGGGATTCGGCAAGGCAACATGCCCGGGGTGGCGCTCTCCTCCTATAAAGCAGGTGAGCAGCACATGTTCTTCGGGGGCACGGTTCCTGAAAAGGGAGGAGGAAAACAGGCACCCGAGTATGTTGAAGGGTTCCGCATCGGGAACCAGCATGCCGAAGCCGTCGAGCGGGTGGGAAACCTGTTCGCGTTTGAATCCCAGGCTTACCGTGGCGATGGGAGCGTACCGGAGTGATTCAAGATGGTCAATCAATCCCGGTTTTTCGACGTTAAAAGTGAGGGCGTCGAGCTGGTGGAGAGGGGCGGTAAAAATAATGGAATCAAATGCGTGGGTTTCTTCATCGTTGACGGTAACCGCCCATGTGCGATCTTTTCGCGTGACGGCGGTAGCGGCACTGCCGAACCGGATAGAGGAATCCAGTTGTTTTACAAGCTGGTTGGGAAGCTCTTGCAGTCCGCGCTTGAACGAGATCAGTCCCGGGCGCCGGACCGACGAGTTCGACTTCGACCTGCGGGATGATTTTACCGCTCCTTTAAAAATGGATCCAAACTGTTGTTCCAGCTCATACACGCGTGACAGGGTATGCCGGATGGACAGCTGCCGGGGATCCCCGGCATAGATGCCGGCCACAAAGGGATTTACCGCGTAATCCCGTACCTCCCTGCCGAGGCGCCGTTCAAAAAAATCGGCAATACTTTCGGGCTGCCGCGATTTGGGAATAAACGGTTCCCTGAATATCCGCAATTTTCCTTTCAGCGAAAGTAGGGGCGTACGCAGAAATCCCCCCACAGAGGTCGGCAGTGGTTCAGGCCGCCCATTCTTGACGATATATCGCTTTGCGGCCTCTTTTCCCGTTTCAACGACGTGCTCCGTCAAGTCGAGTTCTTTGATCAACTCCCAAAGCTGTTCCGATTTTGCCATGATGGTGTTGGGACCCCATTCTACCAGCCAGCCCTGATTGCGGATACTTTTTATGACTCCGCCCGGATACCCTTTTTTTTCAAATACCGTTACTTCCAATCCCTTTTTCCTGAGCAAAAAAGCGGTAGTCAGGCCGGATATCCCTCCGCCGATAACAGCAACAGCCGGTTGTTGAGTGTCGGTTGTCATAAATAAAAGACAATTAACTTAGACTTGATCTAAATAAATTTATAAATTTGGGGCTGACAAAACCACATATACAGTACCATGAAAATATTAATAGAAGATGAAGCAAAGGAATTAAGATGAAGTTTAAACAGAGGATCACCCGGCTATTCGTTTTCGCATCCGTTTTAATGCTGTTTGTCTCCTGCTCTCCATCTGGTTCTGACAGTATTGTCGTGTATTCCGGCCGCAGCAGGGCACTGGTTGACGACCTGGTCAAAAAATTTGAAGCCAAAACAGGTTACACCGTCGACGTCCGGTACGGTAACGACGCCGAACTGCTGGCGGTTATGAAGGAGGAGGGAGATCAAAGTCCCGCCGACCTGTTCTGGGCCAATACCACGGGGGCCCTGGCCAATGCCAACAAGTCTGAGATGCTGAAGACGCTACCCGACACGCTGTTGCAGGTACCCGATTCCTACAGATCTTCCTCCGGGGTGTGGTTGCCGGTAACGGTGCGTTTCCGCGTGCTGGCCTACAATCCCGATCGCGTGGATCCGGATGAGCTGCCCCGATCGGTTTTAGATCTGCCCGGCGCCACCCGGTTTGAGGGCCGCGTGGGATGGACGCCCACCTACTCCAGTTTTTACGATTTTATCACCACCATGCGCGACCTGGAAGGGGAGGAAACGACGCGGGCGTGGCTGGACGGCATGCAGCAGCTGAATCCGTCTTCCTACAGTTCAAATCCCCCGATGCTCCAGGCGCTTATTGCCGGAGAGATCGATATCGCCCTGACCAATCACTACTATATTCTGCAGTATAAATACGGCGGGGCCGAAGGCGAATATGAAGAAGAGGTCTATTTTGACGAACCGGTGGTGGATGAAAATGCACCGGTCGAAACCTACCATTTTGCAACGGGCGATATCGGGAATCTGGCACTGGTAACGGGGGCCAGCCTGCTGCAAACATCCGACCAGGATCAGGTGGCGCTGGAATTCCTGCGGTTTCTCGTCTCTGAGGAAGCCCAGCGTTATGCCGCGGATGTGGTGCACGAGTACCCGGTCATCAATACGGTGACTCTTCCCGAATACATGCTGGAAAGCGAAAAAGCAATTAACATCAGCCCGGAATATGACTATGAAAACCTGCAAAACCTGGGCGGAACCCTCAACCTGCTGCGCGAGGCAGGGCTGATCTAGAAAATATCCCAAAGGATTTTTCCTTTAAGTACGAACACTGTTCAGATCAAAACAATCCAATAACCGCAATATTTTGACAATCATGAATTCATTTAAAAGTAAATTTCCAATACTGCTTGTTTCCCTTTTGATAATTGTGACCGCCTGCTCAGAACCGGAATCAGAGGAACTCGTGATCTACTCTGGCCGCAGCCAGGCGTTGGTGGACGACCTGGTGGATATGTATAATGAAAAGACCGGCGAGCAGGTTGAGGTCAGGTACGGAAATGATGCGGAACTGCTGGCCCTGCTGGCGGAAGAGGGGGAACAGAGCCCGGCCGATATTTTTTGGGCGAACACCACCGGCGCGCTGGCAAACGCCTCGAGCGAAAACCGGCTGCAGGCTCTTCCCGATTCCATCCTTGCCCTTCCCAGTTCCTACACGGCCTCATCCGGCCAGTGGATTCCGGTGACGGTACGCTTCCGGGTGCTTGCCTACAATCCCCAGAATGTGAGTGAAGAGGAGCTGCCCTCCTCAATATCGGAGCTGACGGAGATGACGGAGTTTGAAGGTCGCGTGGGATGGACGCCGACCTACAGCAGTTTTTACGATTTCATTACCGCCATGCGGATTATCGAAGGAGAGGAATTCACACTCGACTGGATTGAGGGTATGAAGGCACTGAACCCGGTTGCCTACAGCTCGAACACACCGATGGTACAGGCGCTGGTCGGCGGAGAGATTGATATGGGCCTGACCAATCACTATTACGTTCTGCGCATGAAATACGGCGACGCCAAGAGCGGGGACCAGACACCCCAGCCCGATGCCCCGATCGAAACGCACCATTTTGAGAGTGGCGACCTGGGGAACCTGGCGCTCGTTACGGGGGCCGCGCTGCTTAATACGTCAGATCAAAATGAACAGGCACTGCGATTCCTGAAGTTTTTGGTTTCTGAAGAAGCCCAGTCGTTTGCCGTGCAGTCGGTTAATGAATACCCGGTGATAGACGGCGTAGAGGTGCAGGACTTTATGCTGGATGCCGACCAGGCGTTTGAGCTGAGCCCTGAATACGATTACGAGCAGCTTCAAAACCTGGAGGGGACACTGGATTTGCTCAGGAAAGCGGGCCTGAACTAGGGTACGACAGGGAGCGAAAAGCAGAGGATTAGTAGAGTAGAGATATCAGCAGGTTTAAACCTTCCCTTTGCAATCAGGTACTGGTACCTGGAATCAGAAAAAGCGTAGTTGCCATTGTCGAGTTACATGCGTAAAAAAGTCTCCTGCGTCACCTTTTGAAGGGGACGCAGGGGGCGACCTTACAAAGTCAGCTTGACAGCCGGATTTGGTAATTACGCTAACTTTTGAAACTAAGTACTAGTCATGTTTGCCGGTCTTGAAGAAATAGCGATGCCATATTGCTGCATAAAAATATGGCGCTATTGCAGAATCAGCGGCACTTCACAGAAGTGTAGGCAAAACCGGATAATGGAAGGCAGGAAAAGTTGTCTTTCTTATTTATAATTAGTCTAAATAGTTTTATACTTGCTGTCGAATCGAAACTGCAAGAAAAAAATGTGTTATGAATTTTTTAGAAGGATACAAGTTAAAGAGTCTTGGAACGTTGCTGGTGGTCCTGCTGGTCGCAGCCGCCGGTTGTGATACCACCAGTTCTGATGGCGAGGATAATGAAAATGAGCAGATTGAAGTCCCAGACACCTACGAGTTTACGCGCAATGGGGAATCGACGGTCGCCTATCCAGGGCAGACCGACCGGCTCGACATGGTCGAAGAGATGAAAGCCTACATTTCTACTGCACACCAGGGAGAGGTGATCTCTGAGCAGGCACTGCTGGATATGTTCGAAAACAAGGATGGCAACGGCGGCGGACATTTTTCATTTACTTCCGACCGCGATCTCAAAAGCAAGACGTTTGCCCCCGATCTCGACAACAATCTTTTTGAGGGATTTTTTGCGGATGCCGAAGCCGCCAGTGAAAACGGCAGTGCCGGAATTCGCGCTCAAAACGGCGTAGCCGGACTGTTGGAACGGGAAGACAGCGGCAGCGACATACTGGTTGATGAAAAGGGTCGTGAGTTTACCCAGCTCGTTGAAAAAGGATTGATGGGGGCTGTTTTTTACAACCAGATTTTTAACGTGTACCTGACAGATGAACGCATCGGTCCGAACGTCGAAAACGAGGAGCTCCGCGAGGGAACCAATTACACCGACAAGGAGCACCATTTCGATGAAGCCTACGGCTATTTCGATGCCCCGGTCGATTTTTACTCCGACTGGCCGGACGCCCGCACCGACGAGCTCCGTTTCTGGAGCAAGTATTCCAACGGCTCTGATCCGCTGCTCGGCTTCAACGATACGATTATGGACGCCTTCATCCGGGGACGCACGGCTATCGTTAACGACAACCAAACGGAACTGGACGAACAGGTACAGGTACTTTACGAAAACCTGGAGCTGTTGTCTGCTGCAACAGCCGTACACTACATCAACAGCACGCTGCAGCACCTGAACAATAGTAACCAGGGAGAGGCTTTTCATGCACTTTCCGAAGCCTGGGCTTTTGTAAATGCCTTGAAATATAGTCCCCAGCGGGTGATAAGCACCGACCAGATTGATCAGATTCTAAACAGTGATTTCGGGGAAAACGGCAATTTCTGGAATGTAAAATCCAGCGGACTGAACAATGCAAAGGCAACACTTGTAGACCTGTATCCTGACCTGGAACCGGTACAGGATCAGCTATAACGATTTAGCTCACATATAACCCGTCATCCCGAACCCCGTTTCCCCATTAACCCGCGGGGTTTGGGTTTTTGTTAAACACTCATGTTATGCGGATTTATTCGACTTTACTCTTATCACTTTTCACAATAACGCTTGTATTCATTGTCGCTTCGTGCAGCAGCAGTACATCCTCAGATGACGAGGAGATCGATTTTGACCGATCCGCCATGCTGCAGAACTATGGCAACAACATCATTCTGCCGGCTTTTGAAAACCTGCAGTCCACCGCCGGTGATCTGGACGCAGCGGCTTCGGATTTTAATGCCGAGCGGACGCCGGAGCATTTGCAGGCACTGCAATCGGCGTTAAAAGAGATGCGCCTGGCCTGGCAGGATGTGAGCCCGTTTCAATTTGGCCCGGCCGAGTCGGTGCTGATGCGCGCTTCGCTCAATACCTATCCCACCGACACGGAACAGGTAAATGAAAATATCTCCACCGGTGAATATACGCTGGGCACGATTGAGAGTCGTGATGCCTCCGGGCTCCCGACCCTCGGTTACCTGCTGCACGGGGTGGGAGAGAGCGAGGAGGAGATCCTGGCGATGTACAGCGCCGATACCGATGCCGAGAGCCGTATGACCTACCTGCTGGATAACGTCGCTTTTGTCAAGGATCTGGTGGACACCACGGCCGACGAGTGGCGGGAAGCGGGAGGAAATTATATCGGTACGTTTCTTAGCGAAAATAATGGGGGCACCGATGTGGGAAGCTCGCTCGGCATGCTCATCAACAGCCTGGTGCTGCATTACGAGCGCTTTCTGCGGGATGGTAAAATCGGTATCCCGGCGGGCGTGCGAAGTGGCGTGGAGCGTCCCACCGCTACGGAAGCCTACTACGGCGGATACTCCCTGGAGCTGGCAAAAGCCAACCTCGGGCAGGTGGAACAGATCTTTACAGGAGGCGGCGGCGAGGGACTGGATGACAATCTCGAAGCCCTGGGAGCCGGGGATCTTTCCGAAGAGATCAAAACCGAGCTGACGGATGCGCAAACGGCGCTCGGCAGTCTCAGTGATCCCTTGTCTCAGCAGATAGAACAGGACAATGAACCGGTACTTACCTCGTTCGAGGAGCTGCAAAAAATAGTGACGCTGTTGAAGGCCGATATGACTTCGGTACTTGGGGTGACAATAACGTACCAGGATAATGATGGAGACTAACGAGCAACAGAAATGGAAGGCATTGTAGAGCGGTATTTCCGCAGACATATTCCTATTGCGCCGCTGGCTGTTTTCAGGGTGATCTTCGGGGGTATCATGCTGGTCAGCATCGTCCGGTTTGCCCTGAACGGCTGGATCTACGAGCTCTACGTGCAACCCGACTATTTTTTCTCCTTTTACGGCTTTGAATGGGTACAGCCGCTGGGGGAGCCGGGCATGTACCTGCTATTCCTGGTGATGGGTCTTTCTGCCCTGTTTATAATGCTGGGCTGGCATTACCGGGTCGCCTCCGTCCTTTTTTTTCTCACCTTTACCTATGTCGAGCTCATCGACAAAACGAACTACCTGAACCACTACTATTTTGTCAGTATCATCAGTTTCCTGCTGATACTGGTTCCCGCCAACCGCTATTTTTCACTGGACCTCCTGCGCAAGCCCGGCCTGCGTGCCGAATATGTACCGGCCTGGACGATCAATATTTTTAAACTTCAGTTGGGACTCGTCTACTTTTTTGCCGGGACCGCCAAGCTGAATGCCGACTGGCTGCTCAACGCCATGCCGCTGCGGATCTGGCTGCCGGCCAATGCCGACCTGGCGCTGATCGGTCCGCTGCTCGAATATCCCGCGACCGCCTACCTCTTTAGCTGGGCGGGAGCCTTTTATGACCTGTCCCTCGTCTTTTTCCTGCTCTACAAACCGACACGCAGGTATGCCTATGCCGCGGTTGTGGTTTTCCACCTGATGACCGCTGCCCTTTTCCAGATCGGCATGTTTCCCTACATCATGATATTGTGCACGCTGATCTATTTTTCCGCAGAATTTCACGAGCAAATCATCGAAAAAACCGGAGACCTGTGGCGCAGAATATCTTTTGTGAAACGAGGTAAAATAGTTGCAGGAGAAAGCCCAGCCGGCACAAAAACGTTTAATTATCGTCCTACGGTTGCTTCTGTGTTGACGGCAGTTTTGGTAATCCACTTTGTCCTTCAGCTTTTGCTTCCGCTGCGTTTTGCGTTGTATCCGGGCAACCTGTTCTGGACGGAGCAGGGATACCGCTTTTCCTGGCGGGTGATGCTGATGGAAAAGGCCGGCAATACCACCTTCAATGTCCGCAATCCCGAAACCGGGGATCGGTGGCAGGTCTCCAACTACCAATATCTGACGCCCAACCAGGAAAAAATGATGTCCACCCAGCCCGACATGATTCTGCAGTTTGCCCATTACCTGGAGGAACAGTATCAAAAGGAGGGGATGGACGATCTGCAGATTACGGCTGAATCCTACGTGACGCTCAATGGGCGGCGGAGTACCCTGATGATCGACCCGGAAGTGGATCTGACCGAAGTGGAACAGGGTTTTCATCATAAAGACTGGATTTTGCCATTTCCCGAGAATCAACAAAGCTGGTTTGGAAGCCACAGAAAATGAAGTACGGTTTTACAATTGCATTTTTTCTGTCAACTTTCTTCTGGATACCCTTTTATGCATCTGCGCAAACCTATACCATATCCGGAAAAGTAAGCAGTGAAACCGGGAATTCCCTGCCTGCGGCGTATGTGTTTGTCTCGTCGGCCGCCGAACAGGACTCTTCGGAGACCGGAAACATGTTTTCGACGACGACCCCTTTTCAGGATCGAACCGGCAAAAAAGGGCGGTACAGGATAACGGGACTTGAGCCCGGAACCTACGCCGTTACGGCGTATCATCCCGGCAAAAAAGTGACAACAAAGGAGATCACCATTCAGGAAAGTGATATCCACCTCAACTTTGAGCTTGTGGTCTTGGAAGGGGCGCTGGGTGAACTGACCGTTGAGGATACTGAGTCAGCCTCGTTCGGCATCACGCGGATGCGCTCAGTGGAAGGGGTGACCATCAACGAGTCAAAGAAAAACGAGGTGGTGGTCGTAGAAGAGATCGCCGCCAACCTGGCCACCAACAACAGCCGGCAGGTCTTTGCCAAAGTCCCGGGCCTCAATATTTGGCAGAGCGACGAGGCCGGGGTGCAGCTGGGCATCGGCGGGCGGGGACTGAGTCCCAACAGGAGCTCCAATTTTAATACGCGCCAGAATGGCTATGATATCGCGGCGGATGCGCTGGGTTACCCCGAAAGCTATTATACCCCGCCCGTGCGGGCACTGAAGCGGATTGAGATTGTACGCGGGGCAGCCTCTCTCCAGTACGGTACCCAGTTTGGGGGATTGCTGAATTTTGTATTCAAGGACGGTCCCGAAGATGAACGGCTGCAGCTCAATTCAAACCAGTCGGTCGGCTCCTACGGCATGTGGAGCTCGTTCAACAGCGTTGGTGGCTCAACGGAAAATATGAACTATTACGGGTTTTACCAGTACAAGAAGAGCGACGGCTGGAGGCCCAATTCTGAGCTTGACCAGCACACGGCTTACGGTTCGGTACAGTACAACATTACGCCGAAACTGACGATCAACCCGGAGTACACCTACATGCATTACCTGGCCCATCAGCCCGGGGGACTGACGGACGCCCAGTTTGAGGAGGATCCGGGCCAGTCGAACCGCGAGCGGAACTGGTTCCGGGTAAACTGGAACCTGCTGGCCCTGAAAGCTAATTATGAGTTCAGTTCAAAAACCAGGCTGAACACGCGCTTTTTCGGGCTGAAGGCGGGGCGCGACGCGGTGGGAAACCTGGAACGGATCGACCGCCTGGATTTTGGAGGACCCCGCAACCTGCTGAAAGACGATTTTACCAACTGGGGCAACGAAACGCGGCTGATTCACCGCTACCCGCTGGGAGAGCAGCTCTCGGTTTTCCTGGTGGGAACCCGATTTTACAACGGGTTTACCCATCGCCGGCAGGGGCGGGGCACCGATGGGAGCGATCCCGATTTCAGCTACCTGAGTCCGGATAACCTTCGGGGATCCGATTTCGATCTGCCGAGTCGAAATCGATCGCTTTTTGTCGAGAATATATTCAACATCACTCCTGAATTAAGCATTACTCCGGGCGTTCGGTTTGAATATATCCGGACCGAAGCGGACGGGTATTATCGCAATATCGTGGAAGACCTGGCCGGAAATATACTGGTGGATGAGCGGATCGAGGAGCAGCGGGACCGAAAGCGCTCTTTCGTCTTTTTTGGAATCGGGGCCAGCTACAAGGGGAGCAGGAACCTGGAGGTTTATGCCAATTACTCCCAAAATTACCGGGCTATCAACTTTAACGATATTCGGGTGGATGTCGGAAGCCTGGAGGTGGATCCGAATATGCAGGATGAGCGCGGATTTAACGTGGACCTGGGACTGCGCGGGAGCCGGGATACCTTTTTTAACTACGATGTCAGCCTGTTTCATCTTTCCTACGAAGATCGCATCGGCACGGTCCTGAAAACGGAGCCGAATCCCAAATTTAACGGCCTGGTAGATCGGACGTTTCGGTATCGGACAAATGTGGCCGACGCCAAAATTTACGGTCTCGAAACGTTTGCAGAGGTCAACCTGTACCGCTTGTTCATGGGAGAAACCCGTTCGTCGCGGCTCTCCCTGTTTACCAACCTGGCGCTGATTACATCCGAATATTCCGATTCCGACATCAGCGGAATTGAAGGAAATGATGTAGAGCTGGTGCCGAATGTTAACTTCAAAACGGGGTTGACCTTCAGCAGGAAAAACTTCGAAGCCTCCTGGCAGTTTTCTTACGTAAGCGAGCAGTTTTCTGACGCCACCAACGCCCGCCGAACTCCCACGGCGATCGAGGGCATTATCCCGGCCTACCATGTAATGGATCTCTCAGCCAAATACAATCATAACTGGTTCCGCCTGGAAGCCGGGATCAATAATGTGACCAATAATATCTATTTTACGAGAAGGGCCACCGGGTATCCCGGACCGGGTATTATTCCATCCCCCAGCCGGAGTTTTTATGTAACCGCCGGCATCAGCCTGTAGAATCCGCGTACAATCCAGGTCAATATAGAGCTTTACGCTTGTCTAATCCTGATTTACAGGCCGGTGCGCCGTCTCGGGGAAAAGGCCTGCATTAGCTGACCCAGTACGCTTTTCCCGATTTTGGTGATCTTTTCCTGCCGGCCCAGCGAAAGGAAACGCAGCAGGTTGCGCAGTTCGACCAGCAGGTGGGGCGGATCGGTCACCAGCGTATCGTTTCGGATGATAAAATCCCAGTCCAGCGCACGGTCAAATTTAACGCCGTTATCCTTCATGGTTTCATAGTAGAGGTGGGCCATCAGCCCGTACCCGATGGTGGTGGGGTGAATGCCGTCCAGGCTGAAAATACCGCCTTTGTACACCTTGCCGGTTTCCCGGTCAAGCCGCAGGTAGTCCGTACTTATCTTCAGGTTTTTGGGATCCTCCACTAAATGCGCCGTCGCGGGATTTCGTTTCATGGCCTGGCAAAAGTCTTTGGGAAACGGAACCTTGATCTGACCCCGCAACCGGCGGTTGGCGATGGCACTGACATACCGATTAAGCGGCACCACGATCCAGCCGTATTCTTCGGCAATCGTCCGGATAATTTGATTGTATTCATCCACGATCATATCCAGTTTAATCGCCTCGTCTTTGGTAAAATGGGGATGAACATCGGGATTGAAATCGGTGTCCCAGATCCAGAACCGGGTGTAGTAGTCAAAATAACCGCCGCGTTCCCGCGAGAGATCTTCATTGATGCCGCGCACCGCCGGTGGAATCGTCACGTAGGGAATGGTTGGCGTAATGACCCGTTTGGCCCCGATGGAGCTGATTCGTTCGGCCAGCTTACGGTACTCGGTTTCAAAATGCTCGGGCCGATACACCGTGTAATTTCGTTCAGAGGGTGGTTGTTCAAGGTCTTCGGGCTCGGAATATTCAAATCGCAGATCGGTAATCGCCCCGATGATGTTGTTGTGCCCCATCGTAACGATCAGGTTTTCGATACCCCCGTGCTCCTGAAGATAGCGGGCATTGTCGATCTGCGTAAAATCCGAGAATTTTTCACTGAACGAGGGATTTAATACCATGCAGGCGGTGATATACATGGCGTGATCGGGCAGCACGTTGAATACGGAGTAGGTTTCCCGGTGGACCTTGATATATTCTCGGCTCATTTTTTCGTTGACCATCCAGGCGTCATTCATTGCAAAACCCCATATCGACTGGTTGTGATAGGGCATGGATCGCTCGTTGGCCAGCGGCTTGAAATGGCCCTCCCAGTAGCGTTTGATCCTGCGCAGGGTAGAGTAGAGGTGCCCGGCTGCCGGCAGGTATTCATTCCACTCAATGGAGTCCCCGTATTCATCCTCCAGTCCCCGAACCAGCACCTCCAGGTTGAGCGGAATACCGGCCTGCGCGGTAAAATTGGGCTGGTCAAAGGTTGGCTGCGGTTTAAAGCATTGAGCCAGGAAAGAGGGAAAGTTCAGGTCTGTCCGGTAGATTCCACCGTTGTTAAATCCCTGGCTGATGCTATCTCCGATAACGACGAGTTTATGTTCAGGTTTTTTTCTTGAAAACAAGGGTCAGTAAATCAGTTTCTATCTCCAGTTGAATTACGCTGAGGCTCAGAAGAAACAGTTAAACAGAACTTTGCAAAACCACCGGTTCCTCGTTCTGAGGGAGTTGTACCCCCCGCTAAACAAGGTCACCAAGCCCGGTGGCACAACCACCTCCCAACAAAATAGCAGGTTCTGCAAAGCTTCTTTAAACAGTATCACAAACGGATAATACCAGAAAGTATGTCAACCACATCATTGCGTTGTCCATGCCTCAGGCGATCTTGTGACCGATCGAACAGGTCAGGAATATCGGGAAAAAAATGTCATATTCTTAATCTGACGTCAACTTGGGACAGGAATGATCCAAAGAGGGCTTTGCAAAACCCTCAATTCTTCGTTCTGGGGGAGTTGTACTCCCGTTAAAAGGTCACCAGGGTCGGTAGTACAACTACCTCCCAACAAAATGGCAGGTTCTGCAAAGCCCCCCAAAATCAGTTTGTTGCTGTACCCCTTCCAGCCGTTGAAACTTTTGCTGGCTCGTTTTTTAATCACTAAAAAAATGAACAGGGAAGGAGGATAAGGAGGCCTTAATGTGAAACAGGAGACGATTTTCTCCAACCGAGGTGTCCCTCGTCTTGATACAAAAGGGACGAAAAAAAGGCAGTGAATGGGGCACCCGCTGCAACCTGTGCAGGCGTGGATGTTGATGGTCCGTAACGCAAGTTGCCCGCTATCAAAGTCCTCACCGGCAGGGCATC